>NZ_SCNZ01000031.1:0-104998 GCF_005502655.1 Burkholderia sp. 4NA327C6
CAAAACCAGCGGGTAACGAAGAGTTATCCACACCGGAATAGATGTACTACGCTGTCTCGGGGTGGGTCAGATTTAGATGAAATCGGTGGGTTAAGACTCGGTGGAAATCAACACCAGGAGGCGACTTCAGCCTCAACCCGAACGTGAGAAAACGAGGGCTCCCCTTGGTCTGTTGGCCCTCGTGAGCTGAACTCCCAGCCTTGCGCGTCGGCACGACGTGACCGGATCAATCGCTGGTGGATCCGGTAACTATCGGCGATGTGGCTTCTAAGAGCGGCGCACAGCGCTGGCAACTCGTGCAAGGCGTCGCGTGTTGCCTGGACCAAGCGGGGTGCGAGTTCCTTGATCGTTTGGTCGTCGGGAAACAGTCGCTCCATCTCGGCTCCCCGCTGCCTGAGAACGAGTTTCGGTGCCGCAGGATCCAGCGCAAGGAGCAGTCGCCCGATATCACGCCGTCGTTCAAGTTTGAGCCGAAAGCTCGGGATGTCGTCGAGCGGATGAGATGTTGGGTCGAGCAGATTCAGTAGCGCGAGGAACCGTGCTTCGTCACCCAGTGCAGGGGTCGCCGACAGCAGTAGTACAACAGGCGTTTCACTTGCCATGGCGCGAAGCTTTACGGCGGCGGGGGCGAGGGGGCCGGAGTCGACCCCTACTAAATGATGGGCTTCGTCGACAACAAGAATTGCGGGAGCAACTTCTATGTTCGCTAGGTCGGCATGAGGCACGATCTGAATAGTGCCAAACTGATCGAGCCGAAGTTTGGCCCCAAGCTCTTCGCGCCACTGCGCGCACAAGTGAGTTGGTACTGCTATGAGGACACTGGTCTCGGAATTGTCGATCAGGTGTTGTCGAACAATCAGGCCGGCCTCGATCGTCTTTCCAAGGCCGACCTCGTCCGCGAGAAGGTAGCGTTGTACTGGATCGGAGAGAACTCGACGCACGGCAGCTACTTGGTGGGGAGCCAACTCGATACCGGCGGATACAAGCGCCGTCATGCCTTGTGCAGCGCTACGAAGTTTCAGGAGCGGCAGTAATGCCGCTTGGCGACGATCATGAAGATACTGGCTCTCCGCACCGCCACTGGCCAGGATCTCGGCGGGATCGTCTGGCGCGCTCCAAGGGCGTATATATAGACAAAGTTCGCTGAAATCTGCACGCTCGCCGTTTGGAAACCTCACCTCGTAGTCGACGAGTCCCCTCTCGTCAATGAGGAAATCGGCGATCCGACCAACTCGAAATCGCCCCTCATGACGAATGTAGACGCGGGTTTGCGGGCTCAAATAGGCTCGCGAAACTTTCGCCACCGGCATTTGAATAACGTCTGATCGAATGATCGATCGAAAGATAGAAACTGAGCACGTTTCCCCGCTGATCCCCTCTAGCTTTCCTACGCCTTTGTCGTCGGGCAAAGACACCAACATGCCGTCGATTAGCACACACATCCCCTAAGCATGTATCTCATCTGTCCTGTTGCTCGTCGGGCCGATAGACCGAAACAAAATCCCGTCATAGGCTCTAAATCTGAAATGACGCCCTCCGGCCAGCCGCAGCAACTTTGTTCACATGCCGTATTTGTGTGGCGCCAGTAGCTACTCTGGCGCCCTACGTCATCGCACCACACGGAACGCGACACTTCTCATCGCGTTTTTTCATCGATTGTGGCCGCAATTTTCTCAAATTGCGGCACATCTTTCAATTAATGTGATATCCGACACGCACCCCCGACGTCGCCGGCGACATCGGTTGCGGCGCGGCGAGATCGACACCGGGTTGGCGTCGACATCATGCAGGTAGCTCATCAAGGTGCTGAAATCGGCCTTGAAGGTCGGAATAGCTTCAGCTTCCGCAGACATGGCGCAACCTCAATGCGACATAAATACGAGATCATGGTAGCGCAAAAGGTGCGTCTTATCATGACGCTAGGCTGGACATGTTTCGACAGCATGCCGCTAATAGGTGTGAGCGGCACTCGGCTGTGGGCAAAAAAATATATGCCGCACGCGCAAAATGGCGGACAGGTCCTTATCCGGTTACCTATCCGACCGCTGCTCGAGATAACCGCCCAGCAGGCCGGTGATGTTTTCCCGGCCGACCGGATTGGCGCTGTGCACCTGGAATCGGAATTTCGGTGGAATGAACTGACCGCCTTGGTCAAGATTCCGCTCGATCAGCCACCTCACCATGACCATCGCGGTGTCATCGCCGCCTAGATCGTGCCCAAAACTGACAAGTTTTGGGCAGCCGTGGGTTTGTAGCAAATCAATGGCTTCGGCCGAACTCCGCACGACCGTCCACCCGGGGCCCGGCGCGGCCCGTAGATCGTCCAGGAATAGCTTCAATTCGCCTCCGTCGATGCGTTACTTGGTAGCGGACATGATTGCAACTGCTTCGGCCTTGGCAGCACGAGCCACGCCGGAAGCCTGCACTGCAGCGAACGCATATTTAGTCGTCGGCTTTATTGAGCGGGCTTCGGCTGCAGGTCTCGAACGCTGCACCAGATGATCATAGATCATCGCCGTCACTGTCCGACACTTTTCGGTGAACAGTTTGCGGCTCAGCCCTCCTGACGAGGAATTCCGGGTCCTGAAACAACAAAAGCCGACTCGCGGTCGGCTCTTGTTGTTGAAGCACATCAGGAAATCTGTTGGCGGAGCGTGGGAGGATTGAACTGCCGACCTTTGCTCCACCACTCCAATGTAATGGCTGTGCTCGTACTCTAAAAAGCTCCCGTCCAGAAAGAGGCGTGATGCGCGCCAATTAACCTCCGAGAATTTTCACTAAATGCGGCTTCGATTGTCACTATTCGTGGGGCATTTTTCACTAATAGTGACTTTCGACAACGGCATGAGTTAAACGTCAATATTCCCCGCCCGCAACGCATTGCTCTCGATAAACGCCCGCCGCGGCTCGACATCATCCCCCATGAGGGTAGTAAAGATCCCATCCGCCGCAATCGCGTCTTCGATCTGCACACGCAGCAGACGCCGCACGGCCGGATCCATCGTCGTTTCCCACAGCTGCTCGGGGTTCATCTCGCCGAGCCCCTTATAGCGTTGCTTGGAGACGTTGCGTTCGGCATCCGCCAGCAGCCACTTCATCGCGCTCTTGAAGTCCGCCACGGCCATGCTGCGCTCACCGCGCTTGATGACCGCACCTTCGCCGATGAGCCCTTTGAACGTATTCGCGGTGGTCACGAGCTGCTGATAATCCGCCGTGTGCTGGAATTCCTGGTCGATGACCGAAACGCGCACGTTGCCGTGATGCGTCCGCTCGACATGCAGTGCGCGCTGTTCCCGAACCGGATCATACGAAGGCACAACCCGCACTTCGTTCTTCAGCGCTTCATCATGCAACGCAGCGTGCAGCGCCTTAGCCGAAGCCTCGGTCGACTCTTCGTTGGAAAGATCGATCACCACACCGTCCATGACCGCTTCCAGCGCGGCCGGGTCATACAACCGGCTCAACCGCTCGATCACGCTCTGCGACAGCAGATACGACCGCGCCAGTTCCCCAAGCGCATCGCCGGAAATCGCCGCCGCGTTCTCACCCGGCACCAGCTCCGACCCTTGCAGCGCCAACCGCAGCATATGCGCGTTCAGCTCCACATCATCCTTCAGATACCGCTCGTCCTTGCCCGCCTTGATCTTGTAAAGCGGCGGCTGCGCGATATACACGTATCCGCGCTCGATCATGTCCGGCATCTGGCGATAGAGGAACGTGAGCAGCAGCGTCCGAATGTGCGCGCCGTCGACGTCCGCGTCGGTCATGATGATGATGCGGTGATAGCGCAGCTTGTCGAGGTTGTAATCCTCTTTGCCGATGCCGCAGCCAAGCGCAGTCACGAGCGTGACGATCTGTTCCGACGACAGCAGCTTGTCGTAGCGGGCCTTCTCGACGTTCAGCACCTTGCCGCGCAGCGGCAGGATGGCCTGGAACTTCCGGTCACGCCCTTGCTTCGCCGAACCACCTGCCGAGTCACCCTCGACGATGTAGATTTCGCACTTCGCCGGGTCTTTCTCCTGGCAGTCCGCGAGCTTGCCGGGCAGGCCGACGCCGTCGAGCACGCCCTTGCGGCGCGTCATTTCACGCGCCTTCCGAGCCGCATCACGCGCACGAGCCGCTTCGACGATCTTCCCGCAAATGATCTTCGCGTCGATCGGCGTTTCCAAAAGGAATTCTTCCAGCGCCTTCGCCACAACTTCTTCAACCGGCGCACGAACCTCGGACGAAACCAGCTTGTCCTTCGTCTGCGAGCTGAACTTCGGCTCCGGCACCTTCACGGAGAGCACGCACGAAAGCCCTTCGCGCATGTCGTCGCCGGTCGTCTCGACCTTCGCCTTCTTCGCGATTTCGTTGTCGGTGATGTACTTGTTGATGACGCGCGTCATCGCGGCCCGCAGGCCGGTCAGGTGCGTGCCGCCGTCGCGCTGCGGAATGTTGTTCGTGAAGCACAGCACGTTTTCGTTGTAGCTGTCGTTCCACTGCATTGCGACTTCGACGCCCACGCCATCCTTCTCGCCGTTGGCGAAGAAAACGGTCGGGTGCAGGTTGGTCTTCGTCTTGTTGATGTACTCGACGAAGCCCTTTACACCGCCGGCGAACGCGAAATCGTCTTCCTTGCCCGAACGCAGATCGGTGAGGCGAATCCGCACACCGTTGTTCAGGAACGAAAGCTCGCGCATCCGCTTCGCGAGGATGTCGTAGTGATACTCGACCGTGCCGAAAATCGTCGGATCGGCCATGAAATGCACTTCGGTGCCGCGGTTCTCGGTGTCACCGGTCACCAGCATCGGCGACACTTCCACGCCGTCCACCACCTCGAGCACGCGATCCTGCGCAACACCGCGGTGGAACTCCATGAACCGCTTCTTGCCGTCACGGCGCACCGTGAGGCGCAGCCAGCTCGACAGTGCGTTCACGCACGACACACCCACGCCGTGCAGGCCACCGGACACCTTGTAGCTGTTCTGGTCGAACTTGCCGCCGGCATGCAGCTCGGTCATCACGATTTCCGCCGCGCTGCGCTTCGGCTCGTGCTTGTCGTTCATCTTCACGTCGGTCGGAATCCCGCGGCCGTTGTCGGTCACGGAAATCGAGTTGTCGGCGTGAATCGTCACGTGGATGTCGTTGCAGTACCCGGCCAGCGCTTCGTCGATCGAGTTGTCGAGCACCTCGAACACGAGGTGGTGCAGACCGGTGCCGTCCGACGTGTCGCCGATGTACATCCCGGGGCGCTTGCGCACCGCTTCCAGACCTTCGAGGATCTGGATCGACGAGGCGCCGTAGCTGCTGTTATCGGGTTGCGAATTGTGCTGTTCACTCATGGATATCTTCCGGTTCTGCGGGGCCACTCTCGTGGCGGCGCGGTGCGTTTCAGCGAGAAATCGCCGGGCCGCTCCAGTTTCCTGGCCCGCCCCAAGTGCCGAAAAGGCACTAAAAGGGCGGGTTGTCGGTTCGCCATAAAAACGCCAAAGGGGCTTGCCGCCCCCTGGTGTGTGTCGCGATGTCGAGCGCGTCAGATGCGCATCGGCATCACGACATACTTGAACTCGTCGTTCTCGGGCACGGTGATCAGCGCGCTCGAGCTGGCGTCGCCGAGGCTCACCTGCACGGTGTCGACCTTCAGGTTCGCGAGCACGTCGAGCAGATACGTGACGTTGAAGCCGATGTCGACGGTATCGCCCTGGTAGGCGATTTCGAGTTCTTCCTGCGCCTCTTCCTGATCGGCGTTGGTCGACATGATCTTCAGCTGGCCCGGCGCGATGATGCAGCGCACGCCCTTGAACTTGTCCGAGGTCAGGATGGCCGCGCGCTGCAGCGAGCGCTGCAGCTCTTCACGGCCGATCTCGAACGTGTTCTTGTGCGCTTTCGGGATCACGCGCTGGAAGTCGGGGAACTTGCCCTCGACGAGTTTCGACACGAGCTCGACCTGGCCGAACGTGAACTTGGCCTGGGTTTGCGCGATGTCGATGGTGACGGTGTCGTCGATGTCTTCGAGCAGGCGTTGCAGCTCGAGAATCGTCTTGCGCGGCACGATGACTTCCTGGCGGCCGAACGTGCCGCCTTCGATCTTCATCGACGAGAACGCGAGGCGGTGGCCGTCGGTGGCCACGGCCATCAGCTGGTCGCCGTCGACGACGAGCAGCATGCCGTTCAGGTAGTAGCGGATGTCCTGCTGCGCCATCGCGAAGTGCACCATGCCGAGCAGCTGGCGGAACGACTTCTGCGGGACGGTGAGCGTGGCGCCGAAATCCTTCGCCTGCGCGACGGTCGGGAACTCGTCGGCCGCCAGCGTCTGGAGTGCGAAACGGCTCTTGCCGGATTGAACGGTGAGGCGCTTGTCGGCGAGCGACAGCGTGACCTGGCCGTCAGGCATCGCGCGCAGGATGTCGAGCAGCTTGCGCGCCGCGACGGTGGTCGCGACCTGGTCGCCGCCGACGCCGAAATCGGCGCGCGTGGTGATCTGCAGCTCCAGGTCGGTCGACAGGAACGAAACGTCCGAGCCGTTCTTGGTGATCAGCAGGTTGGCGAGGATCGGCAACGTATGGCGGCGTTCGACGATGCCGCTGACCGTTTGCAGCGGCCTGAGGAGGGTGTCTCGTTCGGTCTTGACCAGTTGCATAGAGTTCCTTCGTTGAGTAACGGCCTGCAGCGCAGCAGCCTCGCAGCGCCCCGCCGGCCGGGCTCTTGGCCCGCCACCACCGGGGCGGTCAAACCAGTATTGTGCCTCAAAACCGAACCGCCCCCCTTAAATTGGGGCGGAGGCCGAATTATCAAGCGCGCCGCGCGCTCAGCCCTTCAGCGTCTGTTCCAGCACGTGCAGCTCGTGGTTGAGCTGCGCGTCCTTGCTGCGTTCGTCGGCGATCTTGCGCACCGCGTGCAGCACGGTGGTGTGGTCGCGCCCGCCGAACAGCTCGCCGATTTCCGGCAGGCTCTTCTGCGTGAGTTCCTTCGCGAGATACATCGCAATCTGCCGCGGCCGCGCGATGTTCGCGGGGCGCTTCTTCGAATACATATCGGCGACCTTGATGTTGTAGAAGTCGGCGACGGTCTTCTGGATGTTCTCGACCGAAATCTGCCGGTTCTGCACGGTCAGCAGATCCTTCAGCGCTTCCTTGGTCAGCTCGATCGAAATCTCGCGGCCGTGGAACTTCGAATACGCGAGGATCTTGCGCAGCGCACCTTCGAGCTCGCGCACGTTCGAGCGCAGGTGCTTCGCGACGAAGAACGCGACGTCTTCCGACAGGTTCACGCCTTCCGACTGCGCCTTGCGCATCAGGATCGCGACGCGCATTTCCAGCTCGGGCGGCTCGATCGCGACGGTGAGGCCCGAGTCGAAGCGCGAGATCAGGCGATCGTCGATGCCCGAGATTTCCTTCGGATACGTGTCGCTGGTGATGATCACCTGCGCCTTGTTCGCGACCAGCGCCTCGAACGCGTAGAAGAATTCCTCTTGCGTGCGCGACTTGCCGGAGAAGAACTGAATATCGTCGATCAGCAACAGGTCGAGCGAGTGGTAGTAGCGCTTGAAGTCGTCGAACGCCTTGCGCTGGTACGCCTTCACCACGTCCGACACGTATTGCTCGGCGTGGATGTAGCGGATCCGCGCGCCGGCTTTGTCGAGCAGCAGCTGGTTGCCGATCGCATGGATCAGGTGGGTCTTGCCGAGACCGACGCCGCCGTACAGGAACAGCGGGTTGTACGAGATGCCTGGGTTGTCCGCGACCTGGATCGCGGCGGCGCGTGCGAGCTGGTTCGCCTTGCCGGTCACGAAGTTGTCGAACGTGAGCACGGGGTTCAGCTTCGAGCGTTCGTACATCGAATCGGCTTCGCCGCCGTTCGCGGGGGCGGCACCGGGGCCCGGGCGCCACGTGCGACGGCCGGCGGCCGCTTCGTGCGCGGGCAGGCTCGGCAGGTCGATATCGGCGTCATCGGCGTTCAGGTGATGCGCGGCGGCTGCCGACGGCGTCATCGGCACGTCGGCCGGCGCGGCGGGTGCAGCCGAAGCATTCGCGGTCAGGTTGGCGGCGATCGCGGCGACCGTCGCGGCGGGGCCGGTCGGGGCCAGCGGCGCACGCGGCGTGGCCTGCGCTGCACCGGCGGGGGCGCTGCGCATGCCTGCCTTCGGATCGAGGACGAACTGGACTTCGATCGGCGTGTTCCAGAATTCCCGGGCCAGATCGCTGATCCGTCCCGAAAACTGGCTCTTGACCCAGTCCAGCTTGAAGCGGTTCGGCGCGGCGATGGACAGCGTGTTCGCCGACGCATCGAAGGCCACCGGGGCCAAGGGTTTGATCCACGTCACGTACTGCTGGGGCGTCAGCTCGCGCTCCAGCAGTGCGGAACAGTGTTGCCAGAAATCGTTCATCAAGTAACTGTCGTTTTTTGCGTGCACAGCGCGGCTCGCCGGCGCCCTTGTCGCGATGGTGCAACAAGGCCCGAAGCGGTCGTGCGAGCGTGCCTCGGACGCCTGCATCACAGTGTTGGAGGGGCAGGCGCGAGCCGAGGCGGCGTGCGGGATTCTTGGAGATAAGGCGAGATTCTACCGCCAAACGCGGCCACAGAGCGAGTTATCCACAGGCCGGTTGTGTGGGGCGCGGGGCCGGATCGCTCGGGGCGGGCACAGGCGATCGACTCCTAAAGTATTGACCGTCAACGGAAAAACGGTTTAAATAGCGGGTTCCGCGAAAACCAATCCTGTATTCCCGGCGATTGCGTTCGCCCGAATGCCTCCGGTTAAGGGCACGCGGTCCCCTGAATTTCGACATTCTCGAACAAGTGAGAACATCATGAAACGTACTTACCAACCGTCCGTGACGCGCCGCAAGCGCACCCATGGCTTCCGTGTCCGCATGAAGACGGCAGGTGGCCGCAAGGTCATCAACGCTCGCCGCGCGAAGGGCCGCAAGCGCCTCGCCATCTAAGGCAGGTTGCGCGCTGTGTCCGCCGTCCGCAGTCCTGCGGAAGGTGCCGTCGAGCCGGGTGCGAATCCGTCGCAGACGAAAGCCGCCTTCCCGAAAGCTGCGCGACTTCTGAAAACGGATGAATTTTCATCCGTTTTTCGTTTGCGCCCCTGGCGGCGCTCCGCGCACTTCGTGATTTACGGCAAGCCGACCGGTCAGCCCGCGCGTCTGGGGCTCGTCGTCGGCAAGAAGTATGCGCCGCGTGCGGTGACCCGTAACCTCGTGAAGCGGCTGGCGCGCGATCAGTTTCGCCTGCGCCGCGCCGAATTCGCCGGTTACGACCTGCTGCTGCGGCAGCACACGCGCTTCGACAAGAAAGCGCTGCCGAGCGCGGCTTCCGCCCCGCTCGCGGCGATGTGTGCGGCCGAGATCCGCGAACTGCTCGACAGGGCAGTCCGGGAAATTGCCCGCCGTGCGTCGAAGCCCGCGTCCGAGTGACGCATCCGTCCGCGGTGCGGCGTTCGCGCCTGCCCGGCCGGTTTTGACGCGGCGCCGAACGGCGTCGCCCAAGGTATGGAAACGGTATTGATCGCCTTGCTGCGCTTCTACAAGGTTGCCGTGAGCCCGATGCTCGGCAACCGTTGCCGTTTTTATCCTTCCTGTTCGGATTACGCGCGCGAGGCAATCCAGTATCATGGCGCCGCGCGCGGCACGTATCTCGCCGTCAGGCGCGTGTGCCGATGCCATCCGTTTTCCGCGGGCGGCATCGACCTCGTCCCGCCGCCCAACTCCGACACTCGCGCTCGCGGCGAAGCCGACGCGCGGTCCCATCGACTCTGAGACAACGCATGGATATCAAACGCACCGTCCTATGGGTGATCTTCTTCATGTCAGCTGTCATGCTGTACGACAACTGGCAGCGGGACCATGGACGCCCGTCGATGTTCTTCCCGAGTGCCACGCAGACGGCCCCCGCGGCCGCTGCCGGCGGTGCATCGGGCACGGGCGCGACGACGACCGCAGGTGAAGTGCCTGCCGCCGCAGCCGGCGCCGCACCGTCGACGACGGCACCGGCCGCCCAGGCGCAGCTCGTGAAGTTCTCGACCGACGTGTACGACGGCGAAATCGACACGCGCGGCGGCACGCTCGCGAAGCTGACGCTGAAGAAGCAGGGCGACGGCAAGCAGCCCGACCTGTACATCACGCTGTTCGACCACACGGCCGGCCACACGTATCTCGCACGCTCGGGCCTGCTCGGCGGTGATTTCCCGAACCACAACGACGTCTACACGCAGCTGAACCCCGGCTCGACGTCGCTGACGGGTGACCAGAACGCGCTGAAGCTGTCGTTCGAATCGCCGGTGAAGGGCGGCGTGAAGGTCGTGAAGACCTACACGTTCACGCGCGGCAGCTACGTGATCGGCGTCGACACCAAGATCGACAACGTCGGCACGGCGCCTGTCACGCCGACGGTCTACATGGAACTGGTGCGCGACAACACGGCCGTCGAAACGCCGATGTTCTCGCACACGTTCCTCGGGCCGGCGGTCTACACGGACGCGAAGCATTTCCAGAAGATCAACTTCAGCGACCTCGACAAGAACAAGGCCGACTACGTGACCTCCGCCGACAACGGCTGGGTCGCGATGGTGCAGCACTACTTCGCGTCGGCCTGGATTCCGCAGCAGGGCGTGAAGCGCGACATCTACGCTGAAAAGATCGATCCGACGCTGTACCGCGTCGGCGTGAAGCAGCCGGTCGCCGCGATTGCGCCGGGCCAGTCGGCCGACGTGCAGGCTCGCCTGTTCGCCGGTCCGGAAGAAGAGCGCATGCTCGAAGGCATCGCGCCGGGCCTGGAACTCGTGAAGGACTACGGCTGGGTGACGATCATCGCGAAGCCGCTGTTCTGGCTGCTCGAGAAGATCCACAGCTACGTCGGCAACTGGGGCTGGTCGATCGTGCTGCTGACGATCCTGATCAAGGCCGTGTTCTTCCCGCTGTCGGCTGCGAGCTACAAGTCGATGGCGCGCATGAAGGAAATCACGCCGCGCATGCAGGCGCTGCGCGAACGCTTCAAGAGCGATCCGCAGAAGATGAACGCCGCGCTGATGGAGCTGTACAAGACCGAGAAGGTCAATCCGTTCGGCGGCTGCCTGCCGGTCGTGATCCAGATCCCGGTGTTCATCTCGCTGTACTGGGTGCTGCTCGCATCGGTCGAAATGCGCGGCGCGCCGTGGGTCCTGTGGATTCACGACCTGTCGCAGCGCGATCCGTTCTTCATCCTGCCGGTGCTGATGGCCGTGTCGATGTACGTGCAGACGAGCCTGAACCCGACGCCGCCGGACCCGGTCCAGGCGAAGATGATGAAGTTCATGCCGATCGCGTTCTCGGTGATGTTCTTCTTCTTCCCGGCCGGCCTCGTGCTGTACTACGTCGTGAACAACGTGCTGTCGATCGCGCAGCAGTACTACATCACGCGCAAGCTCGGCGGGGCCAAGAAGAAACCGGCCTGACGCCTGTTGCATACGCGGGGCGGCGCGTTCGCCCCGCGATGCACGAAAAAAGCCGCATGGTTCGCCCATGCGGCTTTTTTGCTTGTTGCGGATCCGGTGTGGGCTCAGCCCTTCTTCGCTTCGCTCGCGTCGCCGTAGAACTGCTCGACCAGTTCCTGCACGAGATAGCGATGATGCGGCGACAACGCTTCGATCTTCGACGCGAGTTCGATCGTCTCGGGTGTCGGCGGATAGCGTTCGTCGCGCGGCAGCGGCTGCGGTGTCGGGTGTTCGATCACGCTCGGCGACGGGCCATAATGCAGCCAGTGAACTTCGACGCGCAGCCATTCGGCGAGCGTGGCAAGTTTGTCCGACGTCGGAATCGTGCGGCCCGTCAGCCATTTGTGCGCGGTTTGCGGCGAAACGGGCTGCGCTCCGCGGTGGCGCAGATTGAATCGGTTCGCCAGCTCCGTCGCGCCGGTGACCTTCTCCGGGCTGCGCCGCAGGGCGAATTTCAGGCGTTCCGAGAACGCGGCTTTTTCTTCGGATGTCGGCATGGGAGAGATTGTGCAATTCCACCACCGCGTCTCAGACAACCATTCAGGCTAAACATATCTTGTTTAGACGAATCCCGGTCTTGATCGGGGTGGGTGGTGAAATTAAGGGCCGCAGCGTTGCGCCGCTCCAGCAGGCATACTCGTCCGAAACGGCGGCGGCGACATCGCGCCAGGATGATACTTGGCTTATCCCCGGCGGGATAAATTCGGGCACGTCCGAAGCTTGCGCGGCGGCCGGTGACGCGTGTGCCGGCAGGCTACAATGCCGGCGTTCCGATGCCCGAAGTGTTGCGCGGGCGCACCATATTCACCGATTGCCTGATTCATC
This sequence comes from Burkholderia sp. 4NA327C6, assembly GCF_005502655.1. NCBI lineage: Bacteria > Pseudomonadati > Pseudomonadota > Betaproteobacteria > Burkholderiales > Burkholderiaceae > Burkholderia > Burkholderia sp. 4NA327C6. Next base: position 12,281 of record NZ_SCNZ01000031.1, read on the forward strand.
CAATTCATCCGATTCCCATGCTCGCTACCGATTCCGATCCGATCGTCGCCATTGCCACTGCTGCCGGCCGGGGGGGCATCGGGGTCGTCCGCGTGTCGTTCGGGCGCGGGGGCGAGGCGGCCGCGTTGCCGCTGATCGACGCGTTGTGCGGGCAGAAGCTCGCACCGCGCCATGCGAGCTATGTGCCGTTCCTCGACGAGCATGGCGCGCCGCTCGACCGCGGGATCGCGCTGTACTTCCCGGCGCCGCATTCGTACACGGGCGAGCACGTGCTCGAGCTGCAGGGGCACGGCGGGCCGATCGTGATGCAACTGCTGTTGCAGCGTTGCCTCGATGCGGGGCGCGGTTTCGGGCTGCGGCTTGCGGAGCCCGGCGAATTTACGCGACGCGCGTTCCTGAACGACAAGCTCGATCTCGCGCAGGCCGAGGCCGTTGCCGACCTGATCGAGGCGAGCACCGAAGCCGCCGCGCGTTCGGCCGGGCGCTCGCTCGACGGCGCGTTCTCGCGGCAGATCCATGCGCTCGTCGACGACGTGATCACGCTGCGGATGCTGGTCGAGGCGACGCTCGATTTTCCGGAAGAAGAGATCGATTTCCTGGAAGCGGCCGACGCGCGCGGCAAGCTCGCGAAGATCCGCGCGCAGCTCGCGCACGTGCTCGGCGACGCGCGGCAGGGGGCGTTGTTGCGCGAAGGGCTGTCGGTGGTGCTCGCGGGGCAGCCGAACGTCGGCAAGTCGTCGTTGCTGAATGCGCTGGCCGGCGCGGAGCTGGCGATCGTCACGCCGATCGCGGGCACGACGCGCGACAAGGTTGCGCAGACGATCCAGGTCGAAGGGATTCCGCTGCATATCATCGATACGGCCGGGCTGCGCGAGACGGAGGACGAGGTCGAGCGGATCGGTATCGCGCGCACGTGGAGCGAGATCGAGCGCGCGGATGTCGTGCTGCATCTGCTGGATTCGCGCAGCGGGATGACGGCGGATGACGAGACGATCGCGGCGCGGTTCCCGGGCGGCGTGCCGGTGGTGCGCGTGCTGAACAAGACGGATCTGACCGGTGTGGCGGCGTGTGTCGAGCATCCGGCTGCGGAAGGCGATCTGACCGAGGTGCATCTGTCGGCGAAGCGCGGCGACGGGATCGACATGCTGCGTGCGGAGCTGCTGCGGATTGCCGGGTGGCAGGCGGGGGCGGAAGGGGTGTATCTGGCGCGCGAGCGCCATCTGATTGCGCTGCGGGCCGCGCAGGAGCATCTCGCGCAGGCGGCGGATCATGCGGAGCAGAGGGCGCAGTCGCTCGATCTGTTTGCCGAGGAACTGAGGCTCGCGCAGGAGCAGCTCAATGCGATTACCGGGGAGTTCACTTCGGATGACCTGCTGGGGGTGATTTTCAGCAGGTTTTGTATCGGGAAGTGATGCCCGCGCATTTGACGCTCGACGATCTTTTGTACCTCTTCATTCGCTTTTGAGCGCAGCCCCCGATCACGAACGCTTTCCCTTTCGCATTGCCCGGCCTGCCGTAAAATCGGCGGGCCGGGCAATCTCGATATAACGAATCCCGGCGTCAAAACAATGAGAGGGCATGTATGGGATTCGGATTCGGAAAGCGCCGCGAGTCATCCGGCAACTCGACCGTCGACCTGACGAAAAACCAGCACTCGCGAGCGAATGACCGCGTCGCCCTGGATGTTGCGTTACGCCGGGCGTTGGCGGTGCTCGAATGTTGCGCATCGCACGGCGCTTATATTGAGCTCAACGATGTCAAAGTCGGGTGGGACTATCTCAAGGAACAAGGCCTGATTTCGAGCGATCTTGATGCCGAGTGGAACGAATCGGAACGCATCCTGCTGACCTATTACAACGCAGGCATTCTCACCTCATCGGATACAGAGCGTGTCCGGCATCTGGTGGACGCGATCGACGAACAACTCCGGGCCGCACGTGGCGAGGTAGTGGGCATCGTGGATGCCGTTTCCGCACTCAATCTCGCGCGGCTCAAATATCCATCGAAGAGCTGGATCGGCGACGGCATATTCGGTGCCGTGTTTGGCGCGATGGGCGGCGCGATCATCGGTACCGTGGCCGGCAAGTTCGCGGACGATACGACGGCCGTGAGCAACGTCGTCTTCGTTCTCGTGATACTCGGTTCGATCCTCTTCGCCCGCTACCGTCACCAAAAGAGCATCGTCGCGGCCGATGCGAGAATTGCAGCGGCACAAGCCGAGGTCGATCGCCTCGTCGTCCGGAATCTGTCTCCTTCGGCGGAAGTCTCGTCCGTCACCGCCTGACAGTGTTGCCAGATGGCTCGTCGTCGCACCGGATGCTACATTGGCGTCGGGCAGAACGAGCCGCCACCGGACGAGCGCAACTGCGCCGCCTGATCGCCATCGGGCAACGTGCGACGCCGAGCGTCGTCGCGAGCCGGCCGATCGCGCCTTTTCGCACGACCGCCAACCATGACCCTGTCCCGCCGCCATTTCCTTGCGACCTTGCCCGTGCTCCCGGCGCTGGCTGCCCGCGCGGCATCGGGTGCGCCAACCTTGCCGCGATCGATCGACCGCAACGCGATCATCCGCGCCGTCTTCGCCGACGGGGCTGCAGACCCCACTCTGACCGCGCGCCACGTCGCGCTGATCAACCGGCTTCGCGTGATGTGGGTGCCCGTCGAATCCGGTGCGCCCGGTATCGATCCGTCGCAGCCGCTGATTGGCGAAGGGCCACCGATCGCACTGGCCAAGGCGGCACTCAAAACCGACGACGATGCGCTCGCCATTCGCACGCTGGCCGAACTCGGCCGGCTCGTGCCGCAGTTCGTGGCAGGGGCTGGCACGCTTGCGCCGGGGCAATACACGATCCCGCCGGCGCTGCGCAAACTGTTCGCGTTCAAGGAAAGCGGTGTCGATGCGTCAGGCCGTTTCCAGCTTCGTGCCGCGCATCTCACCGTGCTGAGGGGCGCCAACTGGAGGACGGTCGATTCGGACGCAATCGAGGACGTGCTGGGCGAAGGGGACTTCTGGCCGATGCCGTACATCGACGGCAAGCGGCCGTATGGCGACCGTACCTACTATCAGTTCGACATGGCCGAACTGTTGGGCGAGCCGTACAAGCGGGATGGGCGAGGCAATCTGGTCGCGGAAGCGAAAAAGGATGCGCGGCTCGAACGCCTTCACTATGAAACGCTCGCTGCGCTGCAGGTATTTCTGATGCATGCCGGACTGACCCGCCCGGCCTGATTGCGTTGCGGTGCGGATCGTCGATCCTGCATCGGATGCTACGGCCGTCGATGCAGGCGAGTCGCCCGCTCGCGGCGACGCTTCAGCCATTCGTCTGCCAAAGCGTCCCGCGCTTCACGACATCAATCCCAATCCCGATGATGATGGTGGTAGTAGCCACCACCGTAATACCCGCCACCGTCAGGCACCACGATACAGCCGCTCAACAGCACGGCGACGCCGGCAATCAGCAAAAGGACCTTCTTCATCGCGTTCACCTGCTCGGGTTCAATATGAAACCCAGCATAGCGAGCGGCCCCGGCCCAGGCTGTAAGCGATCGTTTCCCCGCGCTGCAATCCGTAACGGCGGATTATTCCGGTCACAATGACCGTAACAAATAGCCAAACAGCAGACGTTATGAGGCGGCGACGACCCTGTTGCGCCCCATATCCTTCGCACGATACAGCGCGGCGTCGGCGGCTTCGATCAGCGCATCGGGTGTCGACAGATCGTCGGCCGACACGGTCGCGCAGCCGACGCTCACGCTCACGCGCCCGGCAGGTGACGTCGGCATCGCGAGATCGAGCCGCAGCACCGCTTCGCGCGCCTCCTCGGCCACCACCCGCGCGCCGCGCGCCCCCGTGTTCGGCAGCACGATCGCGAACTCCTCGCCGCCGTAACGCGCGACGATGTCCGCCGGCCGCCGCACCGCACCGGCCAGCGCGTTCGCGACCGCGATCAGGCATGCGTCGCCCTTCACGTGACCGAACGCGTCGTTGTACGCCTTGAAGCGGTCGACGTCGACCATCAGCAGCGACAGCGGTTCGCCTTGCCGCCGCGCCTGCAGGAACAGCGTGTGGAAATGATCGTTGAAGTGGCTGCGGTTGAACGCGCCCGTCAGGCCGTCGCGTGCGGACGAACGGATCAGGGTCGCGTGCGCCTCGAACAGCCGCTGGTACAACATCGTCACTTCCCACGCGAGCACGCACACGAGCACGCCCGGCGTGAACATGCTGAACACGCGCGCGAGATACCAACCGACCGTGAAGCGATTGGTGCTCATCAGGTTCAGCGTCGTGTCGGTGAGGCACGCGAGCACCGCGATCGCGAGCCACAGGTCGAGCGTCGTGCGCAGCCGGCCGGTGGCCAGCACGGCCACGAGCGCCAGCGCATTGAGCAGCCACACGATCAGCGCGACGGCGTTGACAGGCAGCACGGCCGCGTCGCCCGGCGGATGAAACGCGGGTGGCAGCGACACGTTAAGCGCGAATAGGCAAAGTAACCCGGCGACGACAGCGGGCCCGCCGATCAGCGCGGCCGTCCACCAGCGTGTCTGCTGCGCGCCGATCGGTGCGCGCGCCAGCCGCTCGCGCGCGAGCAGCGCGACCATCACGAAACCCGGGAAGCCCGCATGCCAGAAGATCCACATCCACGCGGCGCTCTGCGGTTGCGCGCCGAACAGCCCGTGCGGCGCGAACACGCCGGGAAAGGTGAGCAGCTGCAAGGCGACGGCGAGCGCGGTGAACGCGTAGGCGCCGCCGAGCGCGCCGAGCACCGGCTGGCGCGTCACGGTGAACTGCGCGCCGAGAAAGAATGCCGCGATGCTCGCGGTGGTGAACACGGTGAGCGCGCACATCGGCATGAACGGCTCGATGGCCGGCAGCGGGACGTTCGCCTGCGGCGCGGCGATCCCGAGCGCGAGCACGATGACGAGCGCCGTCAGTGCGCCGAACCAGAGCTGACGGCGTGTCGTGTGCTGGATCAGGATGCCTTCCATGGAGTTCCCCAGGCGCGTAGGCGGAAACGCCCGGTCTTGCGCCGGGCGACACGCAGCCGGTCGCTGCGCGACCGGTTGCGGCCCGATCCTATCGCGTTATGGGGGCGCGCTCAAACCCCGAGGCCGGGACCGAAGTTGCCGGCAACCCATTGCGTGACGGCGTTCACGTCCGCATAGTCCTGTTCGGGCAGGCCGTCGAGCATCGACAGCACTTCGTTGCTGGCGCCGGCGTCGCGCGCGGCATCGACGATCGCATCCTTGTTGGCCGGGTAGCGGACGGTCGCCAGCACGTCGGCAATCTGCAGGTCGATCGTTTCGCGGGGAATGTCGTGCGGAGGCTGGGCGGGCTGGTCGTTCACGGCGGCGTCTCGCGGAGTGAGCGGATCAAGTGGGAATCGGATCGAGGCGAAATTCGGGTGCTGAACAGGGTGCGTCACGCGTTCGCGTTCCGAGGCGGCCGGGCCGGCGCGCCCCGCGGATGAACGGCAATCGACTCAATGCCCGCGTCGCACGCGGCGCCACGGATGCTTCCAGTCGATGTGCGGTGCGTTTTCGTCGCGCGGATGCTGGCGCCGATGTTCCTGCCAAAGTTCGTCGGAGAACAGCGCCGCGACGATCACGAGCGGCAGCACGAGGAATATTCCGAGTATGACTTGCTCGAACACGATAGCCTCCTTGCGGTGGCAGGAACCCTTGCTCCCATTCTAGGCTCTGAACTTCGCCCGCGTTCAACTTCTTACAGTGCGAAACAGGCCCGGATGCGGCCTTGTCGCACCTGCGCCGGCATCAAAAAGGACAGGAACATGCAACTCCAGAACGATACCAACACGCTCGCGCTGCGGCCGCTTGAGCGCCAGGACCTGCGCTTCGTCCACGAACTGAACAACGACGCCAAGATCATGCGCTACTGGTTCGAGGAGCCGTACGAAACCTTCTCGGAACTGTCACAACTGTACGACCGCCACGTGCACGACCAGCGCGAGCGCCGTTTCGTCGCGGTTGACGCGCAAGGCGAACTGGTCGGCCTCGTCGAGCTGATCGAGCTCGACTACATTCATCGCCGCGGCGAGTTCCAGATCATCATCGCGCCGCAACGCCAGGGGCGCGGCTATGCGGGCCAGGCGACGCGTCTCGCGATCGAGTACGCGTTCAAGGTGCTGAACATGCGCAAGCTGTACCTGATCGTCGACACGTCCAATGCGGCGGCGATTCACGTGTACGAAAAATGCGGATTCCAGCACGAGGCCGAATTGAAGGAAGAATTTTTCGGAAACGGCGCGTATCACAACGCTTATCGCATGTGCATTTTTCAGCGCGATTATTTCGAGCGCCAGCAAGCCACCCTGAATAAAGCAGGGTAAACACGCTGGAGAAAGGCGCTTGCGGCGGGGCTTTCGCCGGCGCTGAAACCATGCGGCGAAGTACGGATAAATACGGATGCGCTTATACCTGGCATTTTTCTTGTATCAGGTAAATGCGATTCCGCGTTGCGGCAAAGTCGAATCGTTTCGGATGACTTTATGTGCGGCGCATCAAAATGATCCGGATAGCGAAATGGATTATCCAAACCGTTCAATCGCCGCGTTGTAACTTTGATGAAAGTGTTGCTGAGTAACGCTTTCCGCCCGGCGGCGCGCGCCTGTTCGTCGGACGGAGCGCGTCGTCGTGCCAGTGCGGGGTGTGAAAAACGGTCTGCGCACGGGGTGCGACAATCCGCCGCTATTGCGGTCGCACAACAAATGTGCTTGCTATCGCTTGCCGGTCTTCTAAAGTGAAAAACGCGGGTTCACGATCACCTTTAAACACATAGCTAACCCAAGCCTGGTGCCCGCAAGCCTGGAGACAGAACATGATGAAACGTACCGGTATCCTTTTTGCCCTCGTCGGCGCATTTTGCGCGGTGTCGATTGCCCAAGCCGGCGGCGATTCGGCCGTCAAGCCGAAGCAGGAAATCCAGTTGACGAAGAACGCATGGGGCTGCCTGTCGAAAGACAATCTGGACTCCGTACTGAGTCATGAGCGTGACGGCAAGTCGCAGGCGAAGCAGCAATACTTCGATGACTACCGATGCCTGTCGGTGCCGGAAGGCCAGCGCTTCCGCGTGGTGTCGGTCGACCAGGGCGACGTGCAGTTCGTCAGCGCCGACAACAGCGATCAGCAGGGTCTCTGGACCGATTCGCGCTTCGTCAAGCAGTAACCGTCCATTCACCGCGCCGTCACACGACGCGCGAGCGCGCCGGCCCGATGAGCCGGCGGCGCGAACCGAACACGGCCCGGCACATGCCGGGCCGTTGCGCTGTGGGTGGCATGACACGCGCCGGATGGCGCGCATTCGGTATCATCACGGCCCGACCGAACCGAATGCCCGCCCGGGCCGCATCCGCATGGCGCTGAAATCCACGATCTACAAAGCAGAACTTCAAATCGCCGACATGGATCGGCATTACTACGCCGATCACGCGTTGACGGTGGCGCGCCATCCGTCGGAAACCGACGACCGGATGATGGTGCGCATCGTCGCGTTCGCGCTGTTCGCGCACGAGCGGCTCGAATTCTGCAAGGGGCTGTCGGACGTCGACGAGCCCGACCTGTGGCAGAAGGACCTGACGGGCGCGATCGACGTCTGGATCGAAGCCGGCCAGCCCGACGAGCGGCGCATCTCGAAGGCGGCCGGCCGCGCCGGGCAGGTCACGGTGATCGCATACGGCGGCAAGACGTCGGATATCTGGTGGCAGGGCGTGCGCAGCAAGGTCGAGCGGCTGCGCAACGTGCAGGTGCTGTCGTTGAACGACGGTGTCGCGGCCGCGCTCGGGAAACTCGCGGAGCGCACGATGCGCCTGCAATGCACGGTGCAGGACGGCGCCGCGTGGATCTCGAGCGCCGACCACGATCCGGTGGCGGTCGAGTGGACGGTGCTGAAGGCGCGCGCGGACGCGTGACGGCTCGCACGCCGGCCGCGTTCAGCCGATCGAGGCCGGCGGCCCCTTGAATTCGAGCATGTTGCCTTCCGGGTCGAACAGGTAGATAGACGGCCCGTAGCCGCCGGCGCCGTAGCGCTCCGCGGGCGCGCCCGGCTGTGCGCCATGCGCGGCGAAATGGGCGGTCAGGGCGTCGGGATCGAATGGTTCGACGCGCAGGCACAGGTGATCGAGATTGCGTCCGGTGCCGGGTGGGCCGCTGTCGGGGCGGTCGATCGGGCTGCCGACCGACAGCAGGTCGATCAGCGCGTCGCCGGCGCGCAGCTGTACAAGGCCCAGATCGGGCTGCTCCTTCTCCACATGGCAGCCGACGGCGTCGCAGTAAAAGCGCGTCATCGCAGCCATGTCGGTCACGCGCAGCACGATGTGATCGATCGCGCGGATGGTCGGTTTCATGGGCAGGCACTCCTTCGCAGCGCACGAGCATCGAGTGTAGACGCATCGCGCCTGCGCCGCCGGCCGGAACGCGGCACAATCGACGGACGAAAAAAAGCCCGTTCACGCAGAGCGGAACGGGCTTAATCCATATCAGGAGGAGACATGGAGGAGACAGTTCCAACTATACACACGGCGATGGTGCGACGCAATATTCCGAATGCAAAAAAACGTCAGGACGGCGATTTGTCGCATCCGCACTGCAGCAAAACGGTGACAGTACGATGACGAAATCCGCGCTCGAGCAGCCGGCGCGCGCGTTTTGCCGGATTTATTCCTGATCGATGCGCCCCCGATTATTCGGGGCGAGTCAGAGCAAGAATCACAGAGCAAGATTCAGGGCGCGACGGCACGTGCCGATGTCTAAAGTGGGCACCATCTACACTAGATGAGTGCGAGGTTCAGATGAAAACCGCCTATCCGACCGATGATGCCCGCTGGGGCGCCGTCACCGAGCGCGATCCGCATGCGGACGGCGCGTTCTTCTATGCCGTGAGCACGACCGGCGTGTTCTGCCGCCCGACCTGCGCGTCGCGGCTGCCGCGTCGCGAAAATGTGTCCTTCTTCGCCGATACGGCCGCCGCGCGTGCGGCCGGCTTCCGGCCCTGCAAGCGCTGCCAGCCGGAAGGGCTGCCCCGCGAGCTCGAGATCGTCAACCGCGCGTGCGCGGTGCTCGACGCACATGCCGAACGGCTCACGCTGCAGCAACTGAGCGATGCCGTGCACGTGAGCCCGTTTCACCTTCAGCGGCTCTTCAAGCGCGTGGTCGGCGTGTCGCCGCGGCAGTACCAGGCGGCGCAACGCGGCGCCGCGTTGCGGCAGGCGCTGCAAAGCGGGCAGCCGGTCACGCAGGCGGCCGTCGACGCGGGCTTCAACTCGCCGTCGCGGCTCTATGCATCGGTGCCGCGCGAGCTCGGGATGGCGCCGTCGGCGTTCCGCCGGCAGGGCGCGGGTCTGCGGATCGACTATGCGACCGCATCGACGTCGCTCGGCACCGTGCTCGTCGCCGCAACCGGACAAGGCATCTGCCGGATCGCGTTCGGTGACGAACCGGCCGCGCTCGTCAGCGAGCTGAAGGATGCGTTCGCACGTGCCGAGCTGGTCGAGGCATCGGCACGACTCGCGCCGTTCGTTACGCAGATCCGCGCGTACCTGGACGGCACACGGCACGCGTTCGACCTGCCGCTCGACATCGCGCCGACCGCGTTCCAGCAGCGCGTGTGGGAGGCGCTGACGCATATTCCGTACGGCGAAACGCGCAGCTACTCGGAGATCGCCGAGGCGCTCGGTGCACCGCGCGCGGTGCGCGCCGTTGCGTCCGCGTGTGCGTCGAATCCGGTCGCGCTCGCGATCCCGTGCCATCGCGTCGTACAGAAGGGCGGCGCGCTTTCCGGGTATCGTTGGGGCGTGCGCCGCAAGGCGACGCTGCTCGCGTCCGAGGCGCGTCATGCGCACGACGATCAAACCGAATCCGTTGCGGAGGGCAGTGCAGTTTGAGCATCGCAAAAACAACCATCACCTCCATCGTGAACGGCGGCCATGTGCCGCCGTCCGCGCAAATGGAACTGCGCTTCAATGCGCCTTACGACTGGGCGCGCGTGCTGCGCTTCTTCAGCGGGCGCGCAATTCCGGGTGTCGAGCAGGTGGCGGACGGCGTGTATCGCCGCATCGTCGACCTGCACGGCGATGCCGGCCGGCTCACGGTCGCGAAGCATCCGCGCAAGCACTGCCTGGTCGCGACGGTCGAAGGCGCGGTCGCGCGTCACGTCGACGATGCGTTCGCGATGCGCGTCGCGACGATGTTCGACCTCGGCGCCGATCCGGCCGCCATCGGCGACGGGCTCGCGCGCGATCCGTGGTTCGCGCCGCTCGTCGAGGCCGCGCCGGGGCTGCGTGTGCCGGGCGCATGGTCGGGGTTCGAGCTGGCCGTGCGCGCGATCGTCGGTCAGCAGGTGAGCGTGAAGGCCGCGACGACGATCGTCGGCCGGCTCGTCGAGCGGGCCGGAGAGCGTGTGGTTCATGAGGACGACGGCGCGCCCGCATGGCGCTTCCCGACGCCCGACGCGCTGGCCGCCTGCGATCTCGACAAGATCGGGATGCCCGGCAAGCGGGTGGCGGCACTGACGGGCGTGGCGCGCGCGGTGGCGGCCGGCGACGTTCCGGTCGATCGCGAGCACGCCGATCTCGCGACGCTGCGCAGCGCGTGGCTCGACCTGCCCGGCATCGGCCCGTGGACCGTCGAATACATCGCGATGCGCGCATGGCGCGATCCGGACGCATGGCCGGCCTCCGATCTCGTGCTGATGCAGTCGATCGCCGCGCGCGATCCGGCGCTCGACCGGCTCGCGACCCAGAAGCACCGTACCGAAGGCTGGCGGCCGTGGCGCGCCTATGCGGCGCTGCATTTGTGGAACGAAGTGGCCGACCGGGCGGGCGGCGCGCGCGGCGGGTGAGAGCGGCGGGGATCGCCGAGGCTCGCGGCCGGGTGTGACCTGGCGAGGCTGCGAGGCAACCCGTTGCGCGGGTTGTGCCGACATGCGTAGGCTAACCACCGAACGCCGGCCGTCACGGCGATTCCGCGCATCCGTCGTCGGCCGGATGCCGTGCGCGCGATGTCCCCATACCCCGCTTTCAGCGATCAGTCCGGCGGCAGGGTTGCACCTGCCGCCACCCGGTCGCGCATCACGTTCCGTCTGACGAATTCGCGTAACCGGCGTGCCCGTAGCCGCCGCATGGAACCGGTCGCCGATGCGGCGACCGCCGCGACCGGCCCGCCCGGCGGCCCGCTCCGGCCCGCGCAGCGCGCCCGGCGCCACCTCAAGCGCGTGTTTCGGCGAGATGTTAAAGTGCCCGCTACCAACGAAGCGACCAACAATCCAGCCGGCCGCGCGCGGCGTTCTGCGCGCGGCCGTCACGCACTTGCGTCTCCATGTCGAACACCATGACTCACCGCCAGTCCGAACTGCTGCTGAAACGCCTCGACGCGCTGAGCTCGGGCCCGACGCGGCAGCATCTGCCCGACGGCCTGCGCGGCATCGAAAAGGAAAGCCTGCGCGTGACGCGCGACGGAATGATCGCGTTCACGCCGCATCCGCGCGCGCTCGGTTCGGCGCTCACGCATCCGGCGCTGACGACCGACTATTCCGAAGCGTTGATCGAACTGATCACGCCCGCGGAAGGCGACGCCGCGATCACGCTCGAGCGTCTCGACGACCTGCATCGCTACGTCTATGCGTCGCTCGGCGACGAGATGCTGTGGAACGACTCGATGCCCGGCCTGCTGCCGGCCGACGACCAGATCCCGATCGCCGACTACGGCACGTCGAACATCGGCCGCCTGAAGACGGTGTACCGGCGCGGCCTGGCCTATCGCTACGGCCGCACGATGCAGTGCATTGCCGGTATCCACTACAACTACTCGCTGCACGAGGAAGTGTGGCGGCGCCTGCATGCGGAAGAAGGCTCGACGGCCACGCTCGTCGATTACCAGTCGGAACGCTATCTCGCGCAGATCCGCAACTTCCGCCGCCGCAGCTGGCTGCTGATGTACCTGTTCGGCGCGTCGCCCGCGCTCGACACGAAGTTCCTGCGCGGCAAGCCGCACAGGCTCGACACGTTCGATGCCGATACGCTGTACCTGCCGTATGCCACGAGCCTGCGGATGAGCGATCTCGGCTACTCGAACACGACCGCGCAGGCCGCGCTGCACGTCGACTACAACACGCTGCCCGGCTATCTCGACGCGCTGTCGAAGGCCGTGAGCGAGCCGTATCCGGCCTACGAGGCGATCGGCACGCATCGCGACGGCGAGTGGATCCAGATCAACACGAACGTGCTGCAGATCGAGAACGAGTTCTACTCGACGATCCGGCCGAAGCGCGTCACGTATTCGGGCGAGCGGCCGCTGCATGCGCTCGCGTCGCGCGGCGTGCAGTACATCGAGGTGCGCTGTCTCGACATCGATCCGTTCGAGCCGACCGGCATCGCACTGGAAACCGCGCGCTTCATCGACGCGTTCCTGCTCGCGTGCGCGCTCGACGAAAGCCCGGCGCTCGATTGCCCCGCGTACAAGGAAGCGAACGCGAACTTCGGCAGCGTGACGATGGAAGGGCGCAAGCCGGGGCTCACGCTGCAGCGCGACGGCGAGACGGTCACGCTGCAGGCGTGGGCGGACGCGCTGATGGCCGATATCGAAACCATCGGCCGCCGCCTCGACGAAATCCGCGGCGGCGACGAGCATGTGCGTGCAATCGCCGCGCAACGCGAGAAGCTTGCCGATCCGGAGCGCACGCCATCTGCGCGTGTGCTGCGCACGATGCGCGAGCGCGGTCAGTCGTTCCTCGAGTTCGCGCTGACGCAGAGCGAAGCGCATGCCGCGCATTTCCGGGCGAATCCGCCGTCGGCGGAGACGCTGCGTACCGAGCAGGCGCTCGCCGCGAAATCGCTGGCCGAGCAGGCCGAGCTCGAAGCGAAGGAGGCCGGATCGTTCGACGCGTTCGTCGCGGCCTATCGCGCCTATACGCTGAACCGCTTCAGCGTGTGATGCCTGCGCACGTGCATCGCGTCGGTCGGCGCGGTGTGCGATGCGTCTCTCCGTCGCCGGTCGGGTCGCACCGTGGTGCGCTCGATCCGGTTGAGTCCGATGTCAGTGATGCGCGTAGGTGCCGCGGTCGATTGCGTGCGGCTGCGCCGGCTTGCCCGATTCCACGTTTGCCCTGCCTTCACTGCCGTAGCCGGTGTCCTCGCCGCGCGCCTGCGCGGCACGGCGCATGATCGCCTGCATGTGGTCCGGAAAGTCGGGACTGCTCGCGAGGTTCGCCCGGTAGCCGGCGGCCTGCAGTTCCACGAGTTCCTGGCGGACCTCGGCACGCGTCAGCGTCGACGCGGCCTGCGCGTGAGCGGCGAAGGCCGCGCCGATCAGCACGAACGCGCATGCAGCCTGCTTCATCGTTTTCATCGTGTTCACTCCGTGAAGTTCCGGTGCCGTGCCTGCCGTGGCCGGCGCGGGCGGAATCGATGCGACCAGTCTAGGCTTCGGACGCCAAACGAAACATCCCGCCCGCCGTCAGGCACCTTTGTCGCATGTGCAACATTGCGCGGGGGAGCCGCTCGCGGGGGGGGCTTTCTGTCGAATGCGACAGCAGGCTGCCTGCTGCCGGTCAGCGGGCGGCGGCGCGGGCGTATCGGGTCGGCACGCATCGGGCTTGTCCCCCTTGTACAAGCGCCGTGCGCCTCCTAACCTCTTTTAAGCAACCGATCGGTTGGGCGTGCGACGTCGTTGCGTGCGCAAGCGCTTGATCCCGGTCGTGACCGCAGGACATCGCCTTGTACCGAACCCGGGGCATCCCGATGCCAGCTCGGGTCGTCAGCGCAAGGCATGGGACCCGAGTAAGCGCTAAAGCGCCAACTCGGGTCGACATCTGGAGACACGATGAACCCCACCGACGCCCTACCGCCCGGCATCGTTTTCGCACAGCCGCTGACGCCAGTCGCCAACTCGCTGCTGCTGTCCTTCCTCGTCGCCGCGATCCCGATCGCGGTCGCGCTGATCGCACTCGGCGTGCTGCGCCGCCCCGCGTGGCAGGCGTCGCTCGCCGGGCTCGTCGCCGGCCTCGCGGTCGCAATCGGCGCATGGGGCATGCCGGTGGGGCTCGCGTTCAACGCGGTCGGCGCGGGCATGGCGCTCGCGGTCGTGCCGGTGATGTGGATCGTCTTCAACGCATTGCTGCTGTACAACATCGCGGTGAAGTCGGGCCGCTTCGACCAGTTCCGGCAGTGGATGCTCGACAACCTGCCCGACGATCGCCGGCTCGTGCTGCTCGTCGTCGCGTTCTCGTTCGGTTGCCTGCTCGAAGGGATCTCGGGATTCGGCACGCCGGTCGCGATCACGAGCGCACTCTTGATCGCGCTCGGCTTCCCCGCGCTCGAGGCGCTCACCTACACGCTGCTGTTCAACACGGCGCCGGTCGCGTTCGGCGCGCTCGGCGTGCCGATCACCGTGCTCGGCGCGGTGACGTCGCTGCCGCCCGCGACACTCGCGCAGATGGTCGGCCGCCAGTTGCCGTTCTTCGCGCTGCTGCTGCCGTTCTACGTGGTCGGCGCGTACGGCGGGCTGCGCTCGATCTCGAAGCTGTGGCCCGCGCTGCTCGTGTCGGGCGGCAGCTTCGCGATCGCGCAGTTCGTCACGTCGAACTTCCTCGGCTACCAGCTCACCGACGTGCTGTCGTCGCTCACGTCGCTGATCGTCACGATCGGCTTCCTGCAGGTGTGGAAGCCGCAGCCCGATCCGCAATACGCACTCGCGCGCAGCGTGCCGGCAACGGCCGGCGCCGCACGCGCGGGCTTCGGCGGCTGGCTGCCGTGGCTCGTCGTGTCGGTGGTCGTGATCGTTTGGGTGCACGCGAACATCGCGGCGATCGGCGACGTGAAGATCAAGTGGCCGGGCCTGCACAACGCGGTGTTCGTGTCGCTGTACCACAAGCCGTATGCGGCGATCTGGGATTTCCAGCCGCTCGGCACGGGCACCGCGATCCTGGTCTCGGCGATCATCACGGCCGCGCTGACGCGCACCGGCGTGGGCGACTTCTTCGAATGCGTGGTCAAGACCTGGCGGCAGACGTGGATCGCGATCGTCACGGTGATGATGATCGTCGGGCTCGCGTACCTGCTGAACTACTCGGGGATCAGCTACACGCTCGGCACCGGCGTCGCGTCGACGGGGGCGCTGTTCCCGCTGGTGTCCGCGTCGCTCGGCTGGATCGCGGTGTTCCTGTCCGGCAGCGACACGTCGGGCAACGCGCTGTTCGGCAACCTGCAGGTCGTGGCCGCCCGGCAGCTCGGCCTCGATCCGGTGCTGATGGCCGCGACCAACTCGTCCGGCGGCGTGATGGGCAAGATGATCTCGCCGCAGAACATCGCGACGGGTGTATCGACGACGGACCTGAAAGGGCAGGAAGGTGTCGTGTTTGCGCGCACCTTCTGGCACAGCGTGATTCTCACGCTGCTGCTCGGCGTGTTGGTGTTCCTCCAGCAGCACGTGCTGACGTGGATGATTCCGGCATTGCCGAAATGATGTGAGCGCAACGACAGAAGGAAGGCACGAGGAAAAACGAGGGAAGGCGCGGGAAAAGCGCCAGCAAAGTGCGGACCCGGTGAGCGCGCGGCAGTTCAGCGCGCGCTCACCCGCCGCGCCGTTCGTCCGGCGTCATCCGTTGCGGCCGTGTCGCTGCCGGCCGGCAGGATGCACGCGAGGAATGCGTCGATCGCGGGGCTCTGGCGCCGCGCCTTCAGGTAGTACACGTATTCGTCGATCGTCGTATCGACGCCGCGCAGCGCGATCACGCGCAAATCCGGATGACGTTCGGCCTCGCCGAGCGGAAACAGGCTGCCGCCCACGCCGTGCAGGATTGCCTCGCGGATCGCTTCGCGGCTGCCGATCTCTGCAACCGATACGGCCGCGACACCTGCCGCCTCGAGAATCGTCTCCGTGCAGCGGCGCGTGACCGAGCCTTCCTCGCGAATCAGCAGCCGCACGTCGGCGAGCTGCGCCGGCTCGATCGTGTCGAAGCGCGCGAGCGGATGGTTGCGATGCACGACGAGCATGAGCGGGTCGGTCGAGATCACCTTGCGTTCGAGGCCGTCGGCATCGTTGCGCTGCGACGAGACGGCGAGGTCGATGCGGAATTCCTGCAGCGCCTGCAGGATCTCCTCCGAGTTGCCGATCCGGCACGTGAGCGCGATCGACGGGTGCGCGTTCGAGAAGCGGCCGACCGCATCCATGATGTAGTACGGCCCCGTCGCGCCGATCCGCAGGTGGCCTTCGAACAGGCCGCCGACGTTGCGCAGCATGATGTCGGCCTGCGCCTCGAGCGCGATCATCTTCTCGACGAGCGGCAGCAGCTCGATGCCCGTCTCGGTGATCTCGAGCTTGCGGCCGCTGCGGTAGAACAGCTCGACGCCGTACACCTGCTCGACCTGACGGATCTGCGCGGCGATCGTCGGCTGGCTCACGCCCAGGTGGCGCGCGGCGCGCGTGATGCTGCCCTGCCGGACGGTCGCGTGGAACGCCTTCAGCTGATCGAACACGACTCGGCTTCTCCCCTCTGTATCGCGCGTCAGCGTAGCGCATGCGTATGTCGGCCGGATGAAAGCCGCGTCGTGCGCCGCTTCGACAAAATTCCTGTGGGTAACCCAAAGAAACCTGCGGTAACCGGTCACGCCCGGGACATGCCGGTGCGGGGTAATAACGGCAACGCAAACCGCCGGCCCCGCTCGACTGGCGCCCCCACTCCTACCGACCACAGGGTTCTCTTCATGTCCTCGAACAATCGACGCGATTTCCTGCGCCTTGCCGCGCAGTCGGCCGGCGCGATGGCCGCCTACGCGGGCTTTCCGCCCGCGATCCGCAATGCGCTGGCGATGCCGGCCGCCTATCGCACGGGCACGATCCGCGACGTGGAGCACGTCGTGATCTTCATGCAGGAAAACCGTTCGTTCGACCATTACTTCGGCGGCCTGCGTGGCGTGCGCGGCTTCAACGACCCGCGTCCGCACCTGCTGCCGAGCGGTGCGCCGGTATGGCAACAGCCGCCGGCGTCGGTGTTCACGAAGAACTACCATTCGCGCGGTCTCGATCGGTCGGCGCCGTACGTGCTGCCGTTCTACCTCGATCCGAAGCAGACGACCGAATTCCAGCCGGGCACCAACCACGGCTGGAGCAGCGGCCACCTGTCCTGGAACAACGGCCAGTGGGACCAGTGGGTGAACCAGAAGCAGGACGTGCTGACGATGGGCTACCTGAAGCGCCAGGATCTCACGTACCACTACGCATTGGCCGACGCGTTCACGATCTGCGATTCGTACTTCTGCTCCGCGCACGCCGACACCGCGCCGAACCGCATCTACCTGTGGACCGGCACGGTCGACCCGCGCAACATCTACGGCAACCCGCCGAACGGCCCGGGCATCGGCGAGCGCGACGACGTGAACGGCTATACGTGGACGACCTACGCGGAACGCCTCGAGAACGCGAAGATCAGCTGGAAGGTGTACCAGGGCGGCACGGGCATCCCGGGCGACCCGACCGACAACTACACCGACAACTCGCTGATGTTCTTCAAGCGCTTCCAGGTGAAGGAGGGCGCGAGCGGCCCGCTGGTCGACAAGGGCGCGTCGGACCACACGCTCGCCGAGCTGAAGGCCGACGTGCAGGCGAACCGGCTGCCGCAGGTGTCGTGGATCGTGTCGCCGTACAAGTACAGCGAGCACCCGCAGGCTTCCCCGACCGACGGCGCGTTCTACATCAACATGGTGCTCGAGGCGCTCACGTCGAACCCGGAAGTGTGGGCGAAGACGGTGTTCATCCTGAACTACGACGAGAACGACGGGCTGTTCGACCACGTCGTGCCGCCGGTGCCGCCGGTCACGAGCGGCGTGGGCGGCCAGGGCATCGTGTCGTCGAACCTGCTGTCGAACCTCGGCGACGAACTGCTCGACCTGAACAAGTACCCGGGCGAAATGAGCCCGCTCGTGCCGGGTGCGGACCCGGGCGGCATCCAGCCGATCGGCCTCGGGCCGCGCGTGCCGCTGATCATCATCTCGCCGTGGACGAAGGGCGGCTGGGTCTGCTCGGAGACGTTCGACCATACGTCGGTGCTGCGTTTCCTCGAAGCGCGTTTCGGTGTGAAGGAGCCGAACATCAGCGCGTGGCGCCGGTCGATCTGCGGCGACCTCACGTCGGCATTCGATTTCTCCGCGCGCCCCGACACGCGCACGGTGAGCTTCACGGTGCCGCAGCACATCGCGACGGCCGGCCAGGCGTACCAGGTGCCCGCGCAGCAGTCGATGCCGGCGCAGGAGCCCGGCACGCGCCCGGCACGTGCGTTGCCGTACGAACTGTTCGTGCACAGCCGCGTGAGCGCACACGACGACGCCGTGTCGCTCGACTTCGCGAACACCGGTGATGCAGGCGCCGCGTTCTACGTGTACGACCGCCGCAACCCCACGACGACGCCGCGCCGCTATGCGGTGTCCGCGCACGACCGCTTCGTCGATACGTGGAATACGTCGGCCGCACGCGGCGATTACCATCTCGCGGCATATGGCCCGAACGGCTATCTGTGCGAGTTCCAGGGCAACACGCGGCTCGCGGCGGACGGCCGCCACGCGAACCCCGAAGCGCGGATCGGCTACGACGTGCGCAACCGCCACGTGTACCTGCAACTGCGCAACAGCGGGCATGCAACGTGCCGCGTGACGGTCGACAACGCATACAGCCACAAGCATGCGCGGACCTACACGCTGGAGCCGGGCGAGCGCATCGAGGATCACTTCGAGCTGTCGTCGAGCCACGGCTGGTACGATCTGACGATCACCGCGACGACGCTGCGCGGCGGCGACGACAAGGTCGTGCGCCGTTTCGCGGGCCACGTCGAGACGGGCCGGCCGAGCCAGAGCGATCCGGGGCCGGTGAAGCACCCGACGGCCTGACGGTCGGTACGCGTCGCGCGACGCGGGCCAGGTCGGCCCGACGCGCGACCGCCGTCTGCCGGCTGTGCTTCGCGGGCATTCCGGCAGGCGGAATTGGCTTTTGGAGACTGAAGACTGTTGACAATGTGTCGGGGCGAGGGTATACAAGGATCATTCGCCGATATGGCGCCCTCGTTTTCTACCGCAGCCTTGCTGCCTGCCCGACCATGACAGCCCCGAACGCGCTCAGCGCCATCGAACTCCTGCAGAGCCAGTCGCTCGCGATGATCGTCCAGGACATGCTCGAGCGCGCGATCGTCTCCGGCGAATACGCACCCGGCGAGAAGCTCAACGAAGTCGAGATCGCGACCAAGCTGAACGTGTCGCGCGGCCCCGTGCGCGAAGCGTTCCGCGCGCTCGAACAGGCCGGCCTGCTGCGCAACGAGAAGAACCGCGGCGTGACGGTGCGCGTCGTGCCACTGCGCGAGGCCGAGGAGATCTACGAAGTGCGCGCGATGCTCGACGAGTCGGTCGCGCGCGCGCTCGCGAAGCGCATCTCGCCCGACACGCTGAAGGTGCTGAAGGGCATCATCCAGTCGATGAAGGACGCCGCGAAGACGCACGACGTCACGCGCTACACCGAATTGAACGTGCAGTTCCACGACGCGATGGTGGTCGGCGTCGGCAATACGCATCTCACCGATACCTACCGCCGGCTCGTGCGCCAGCTTGGGCTGCTGCGCCAGGCGGCGATCGAGGCCGAGGAGGATGCGATCGCGGTGTCGGCGGCCGAGCACGACAAGATCGTGCAGGCGCTCGCGAGCGGCGACGAGGAGAAGGCCGTGGCACTCGTGCGCGAGCACCTGTCGCACGGTCTCGAGCGCATGCGCCGCACGCACGAGCAGGGGTTGCCCGCGGCGGGCAAGGCGGCGCGGGAGAAGCCCGTGCGCGCGTAAGCGCCCGGCAACGCCTGCGCGGGTTGCCGCGCGCGGCACAAAGCAAAGGGACGCTTCGCAGCGTCCCTTTTTCGTTGTGTCTTCAAGTCACTCAGGTCCTGCAGGTCGACACATCGTTACGCCTTGTCGGCCTTCCCCGCCGCGCTCGCGAATTTCGCGAGCCACGTGTCGACCGCCGCCGGCCGCCGGCTCTCGTCTTCCGCGCGCTCCTTGCGGCGGATTGCATTGCGCACGACGTGCGCGCCGACATAGCGGATCGGCTCCGGCGGGAACGCCCCGAGCGGGCCGCGCACGATCGGGCTGCGCGTCCACGCGTTGTCGAGGCCGAGCACGAGCGACGACAGGATCTGCCCGCCCATGTAGGTCGGCCCCACGCCGTTACCCGAGTAGCCGAAGCCGTAGAACACGTTCGGCGCGTCGTCGAGGCGGCCGAAGAACGGGAAGCCGGTGACGGAGCGATCCGACGGCCCGTTCCAGCTCGCGGTGACCGGCACGCCCGCGAGCGAAGGAAAGAATTCGCGCAGGCTCTGCGTGAGTTGCGCTTCGTAAGGCGAGCGCCGGTCGAATACGGGCGCGATGCGGCTGCGCCACGAGAACGTGTTGCCGCCCTTGCCGAGCATCAGCCGCCCGTCGGCGGTGGTGCGGTAGTAGTAGACGAAGATCCGCGAATCGAGCACCGACACGCCGTCGACGAGCCCGGTCTTTTCGAGCAGCGCCGGGCATTTCTCGGTGATGACCATATCGCTCGACACGACCGCGATCGTGCGCTCGAACTGCGGGAAGCGGCTCGCCATCCACGCGTTGATCGCGAACACGAGCCTGCCCGCGCTCACGCTGCCGGACGGCGTGCGCACGACGGCGGGCTGGCCGGGCGTGAAGTCGAGCATCGGCGTGCGTTCGTAGATCCGGATGCCCATCGCGAGCGCGACGCGGCGCAGCCCGCGCACGAGCTTGCCGGGATGCACGGTCGCGGCGATCGGCGAATAGACGCCGTCGAGATTGCGCGCCGACCCCGAGCGGCGCGCGACTTCGGCGGGCGGCAGCGGTTCGTAGCTGTGGATGCCGCATGCGGCGAGCGCGTCGAGCACCGGCGCGAGCGTGCCGACCTGCGCACGCGACGTCGCGGTGTACAGCGTGCCGTCGAGCCGCAGCTCGGCATCGATGTCGTGCGCGCGGCAGAAATCGGCGATGTGCTGCACGGCCGCTTCGGATGCCTTCACGAGCCGGATCGCCTCGGCCTCGCCGAACAGCCGCCGCAGCGTCAGGAATTTTGCAGACCACGTGAGCAGGCAACCGCCGTTGCGGCCGCTCGCGCCGGCGCCGCACAGGTCGGCTTCGACGATTGCTATGTCGAGCGCGGGATCCTGCTGCTTCGCCTGGATCGCGGTCCAGAGCCCGGTGAAGCCGCCGCCGACGATGCACACGTCGGCACGCGTCTCGCCTTGCAGCGCGGGGGCGAGATCACCGTCGTTGAACAGCGCTTGTTCGATCCAGAAGGGTCGCATGGGAGGGTTCGTCGAAAAGGGGCCGTGCCGCGCACTGCCGAAAAATCGGCCGCCGCATGCGAACGCCGCATGCGGCGGGGACCATCACGTCACGTCGTCATGCGTCACGTCATGCGGCGGCTTCCGCCGACACGCGGCGCACGCCCATTGCCCGCAGCGTGTCGGCGATCGCGGCGACGGCGCCCGGGATGCCGGCTTCGCCGAAGTGGCCGATGCAGCCGACCCGGAACGTCTCGACCTCGGTCAGCTTGCCCGGATACAGGATGTAGCCGCGCTGCTTGACCTCCTGGTAGAAGCGCTTGAAATCGTAGTTCGGATCGTCCGGCGCATGGAACGTGACGATGATCGGCGCCTGGATCGCCGGATCGAGGAACGGCCGGAAACCGAGCGCGAGCATCCCGTCGATCAGCGCGCGATAGTTGCGCTGGTAGCGGCCGCCGCGCGCGGCGAGCCCGCCTTCGTCGACGTATTGCGCAACGGCCGCGTCGAGCGCCGCGACCACGTGCGTCGGCGGCGTAAAGCGCCACTGCGTCGTGCGCTGCATGTAGACCCACTGGTCGTACAGGTCCATCGCGAGCGAGTGGCTGTTGCCTTCGCAGCGTTCGAGCGCACTGCGCTTCGCGATCACGAAGCCGAGCCCCGGCACGCCTTCGAGGCATTTGCCGGATGCGGCGATCACCGCGTCGAACGGCGTCGTGCGCGCATCGATGTCGATCGCGCCGAACGAACTCATCGCGTCCACGATCAGTCCGCGGCCATGCTTCGCGACGACCTGCGCGACGTCGTGCAGCGGGTTCAGCACGCCGGCGCCGGTTTCGCAGTGCACGAGCGCGACATGCGTGATGGTCGGATCGGCCGCGAGCGCGCGCTCGACGTCGGCCGGATCGACGCGGCGATCCTCGCTGTAGTCGATCGTCGTGAGCGTGCGGCCGAGCGCGCGGCAGATCTTCGCGAGGCGCGCGCAGTACGCGCCGTTGTTCGGCACCAGCACGTGGCCGTCGCGCGGCACGAGCGTGCCGATCGCCGCTTCGACCGAGAACGTGCCGCTGCCTTGCAGCGGCACGCATTCGTGCGTGCCTTCGCCGTGCACGATCTGCAGCAGGCGTTCGCGCAGCCGCGCGGTGATCGCGTTGAAGTCGCTGTCCCACGAGCCCCAGTCGCGCAGCATCGCGTCGCGCGTGGTGTCGGAGGTCGTCAGGGGGCCGGGGGTGAGCAGGATGGGCTGGGCGGCGAGCGTCATGGTGTCTCCTTGATGAAGTCGGGACGTCACGTGAATACAGTCAGGGAATCAACGGCGATGCGGATTGCGCCAGGCCTGCGTGCGGCGCAACAGGCGGTGCGAGATGCACGCGAACAGCACGCACGCGAACGACGAGGTCGCGAGCACGAGCGTGGCCATCGCGGCAGCCGGGCCCATCTGGCCCGCGTCGTCGAGGTTCAGGATCGCGACCGACGCGGGTTGCGTATCGGGCGAGTAGAGGAACGCGACGGCCGAGACCGTCGTCATTCCGTTGACGAACAGGTAGCGCGCGATCAGCAGGATCGCGGGCAGGCACACGGGCACGGTCACGCGCACGAAGGTCTTGTAGAACGGCACCTTCAGCGACGCGGACACGGCCTCGAACTCGCTGTCGATCTGCCGGAGCGCGGTGACGGCGGTCAGGTGGCTCGACGCGTAGTAGTGCACCACCGTGACGATCGCGAGCAGCCACAGCGAGCCGTACAGCCCGTTCAGCGGATTGCCGGGCGCGTTGAACAGGAAGATGTAGCTGATGCCGAGCACGAGCCCCGGCACGCCCATCGGCAGGATCGCGCACAGCGCGATGAAGCCGCGCAGCCAGCGCGCGCCGCGCGTCTTCTCGATCAGGTACGCCCCGCCGAACACGACGATCGTGCCGCCGAGCGCGACCGTCGCGGCCATCCGCAGGCTGTTCTTGTACGCGTCGAAGATGCCGGCGCCGATCAACCCCATCTCGTAGTGCTGCAGCCCGAGGCTCATCTGGTACGGCCAGAACTTCACGAACGACGCGAACACCGAGATGCCGACCACCGCGATGAAGAACGCGCACACGATGCCGCAGTACGCGAGCATCGCGGCGTCGAAGCCGCGCGACGGCTTCGGCTGGTACGGCGTCGAGCGCGCGCCGAGCTGCGACTGCTGGCGGCGGCGAATGAAGAAGTCGACGCCGAACGCGACCAGCGCCGGGCACAGCAGCATCAGGCTCACGACCGCGCTGCGGTTGAAGTCCTGCAGGCCGATGATCAGCTTGTAGATGTCGGTCGACAGTACGTTATACGAACCGCCGATCACCACCGGTACGCCGAAGTCGTTGATGCACATCGTGAACGCCACCATCGTCGCGCTGATCAGCCCGTACTTCGCACCCGGCAGCGTGATCGTGAAGAACTTGCGCATGCGGCGCGTGCCCATCGCGTCGGCGGCTTCGTAGAGCCGGCCGTCGGCCAGCGACAGCGCGGTGACGAGGATCATCAGCACGTGCGGGAACGACGCATACACCATGCTCAGCACGATGCCCGGCAGCCCATAGATCGAATGGCCGTGCAGCAGCGGCTTCAGCAGCCCCGCGTTGCCGAACCAGTAGATGAACGACACCGCGGACAGCAGCGTCGGCGCGAGCAGCGGCAGGAGAGCGATCGTGCGCGCGGCGTTCTTCAGCGGCATGCACGAGCGCGTCAGCGCATATGCGAACGTGAACGCCATCGGCACGACGATCGACGTGACGAGTGCGCCGACCGTCAGCGAATGCAGCATCGAGCGCAGCACGCCGCTGTCCTCGAGATACTCGACGAAGTTGTGCGCGCCGACGAAGCGCCCGTCCGCATCAACGAAGCATTTCTGCACGACGAGCGCGAGCGGCAGCAGCAGGAACATCGACATCAGCGCGGCCATCGCGACGAGCGCGAGCTGCGCGAGGCGGTCGTGCCAGTGCGTGATCTGCCGCACGTCGGCGGGGACGGAGGCGCCGCGGCGGCGCTCGGTCAGGACGGTGCTCATTGCAGTCGCTCCTTCGCGCTCGGGAACACGCGGACATGCTCGCGATCGAGCGCGAGGTCGATGCGCGCGCCGGCCTGCACGCCGGTGCGGTCGACGTCGTGATACGACAGGTCGGCGACGATCTCCTGGCCGTCGAGCCCGTCGATCCGGAAGCTCACGCGGCAGAACGCGCCGAGGAATTCGAGCTTCTCGACGCGGCCGGCCAGCACGTTGTCGGCCGTCTCGCCCGGCACGCGGATGCGCAGGTCCTCGGGCCGCACGTAGACCGATACCGCCGCGCCTTGCGTGGGGCGGGCCGCACCGTGGCGGCAGTCGAGCCCGACCGCGCCTGCGCGCAGCGTGCCGTCCTGCGCGACTTCGGCGGGAATAGTGTTCACGCGGCCGATGAAGTCCGCGACGAACGGCGACGCGGGCTGCCGGTAGATTTCGAGCGGCGTGCCGATCTGCTCGATTACGCCGTGGTTCATCACGACGATGCGGTCGGCCATCGACAGCGCCTCTTCCTGGTCGTGCGTGACCATGATCGTCGTCACGCCGAGCCGCTGCTGCAGCGCGCGGATCTCCTGGCGCAGCCGCACGCGCACCCGCGCGTCGAGTGCCGACAGCGGCTCGTCGAGCAGCAGCAGGCCGGGGGAGGTGGCGAGCGCGCGTGCCAGCGCGATGCGCTGCTGCTGGCCGCCGGACAGCTGGCCCGGATGCTTGCGATGGCTGTCGGGCAGGCCGACCAGTGCGAGCAGCGTGTGCACGCGCTCGTGGATCGCGTCGCGCTTCATCCTGCGATTCACGAGCCCGTACGCGACGTTGTCGTACACCGTGAGGTTCGGGAACAGCGCGTACGACTGGAACACGATGCCGTAGTCGCGCAGTTGCGGCGGCAGCCGCGAGATGTCGCGGCCGTCCTGCATGATGTGGCCGGCGTTCTGCGTCTCGAGCCCTGCGATGATCCGCAGCAGCGTGGTCTTCCCGCAGCCGGACGGCCCCAGGAAGCAGATCATTTCGCCCTTCATCACGCTCAGGTTGATGTCGGTCAGGACCTGCGTGTCGTTGTACCGCTTCTCGATGCGTTCTGCGCTCAGATAAGGTGCCATGCGCGCCTCCATGCTGGGGCGGCCCGGGGGCCGGATTCGACGATGGAAAGGGTGGCGCGGGGCGGCGCGCGGCGCGGCCCCGCGGCGGGTCGCGGTGTTACTGCTGCGCTTTCGCGCCGTAGCGCTTCTGCCACGTATCGAGAATCGACTGGCGGTTCTTCGCCGACCATACGAAGTCGTTCTTCACGAGCAGCGCCGAGTAGTTGTCGGGGATGCCGGCGAGCTTGCGTGCGACACCCGGGTACGCGACGATCGCCCACCAGCGCGCGGTGATCTGGTTCGCCTCCTTGCTCGCCATGAAGTCGGCCAGCTTCTTCGCGGCATCGGGCTGCTTCGTCGTCTTCATGATCGCCGTGCCTTCCATGTCCCAGCCGAGCCCTTCCTTCGGGAACACGAGATCGATCGGCGCGCCCTGCGACTGCAGTTCATGGCCGCGGAACTCGAACGAGATGCCGATCGGGAATTCGCCGGTGCCGGCGAGCGTGCACGGCTTGGAGCCCGAGTGCACGTATTGCGCGACGTTCTTGTCGAGCGCGTCCATGAATTTCCAGCCGCGGTCGTCGCCGAAGGTCTGCAGCCACGCGGTCACGTCGAGGTAGCCGGTGCCGGACGAAACCGGGCTCGGCATCACGATCGCGCCTTTATAGACGGGCTTCGTCAGGTCTTCCCACGACGTCGGCTTCGGGATGCCCTTCGCCTGCGCGGCGACGCGGTTGTAGCAGATCGTCGCGCCCCACACGTCCATGCCGACCCAGTGCGGCGGCGTGTTCGCGTCGCTGTACTTGCGCGTGAGCTGGTCGAAGCCCGTCGGCGCGTACGGCATCAGCATCCCCTGCAGGTCCAGCAGCGTCAGGCTCGATGCGGCGAGGCCGAGCACGACGTCCGCGCGCGGGTTGTTCTTCTCCGCGAGCAGCTTCGCGGTGACCGAGCCGGTCGAGTCGCGCACCCAGCGGATCTCGATGTCGGGGTTCGCTTTCTCGAACGCGTCCTTGTAGGGCTTCATCGCCTCGTCTTCCAGCGCGGTATAGACCAGCAGCGACGTCTTCGCGTGCGCCGCCTGCACCGCGCCGAGCGCGACCGCCGCGGCCAGCGCGAAGCGGGCCGCGCCCGCCGCCCATGCGTTCAAACGCTTGTTTACCGGCACTTCGTTCATCTTCAGACCCCTTGACTGTGGCGCCGCGGCACGCGGCGGATGAGTGGAGACCAGCCCTCTTGCTGCTGCGTTGTTTTGCTTTCTGTTCTCTGCATGTTGTTGACAATCTACAAATCATCAATTTTAATGTCAAGCATGGAAAACACCTCCCTTCGGCGCGGCGCGGGCGCCGACGGCTCACCCCTTCGAACTGAAAGGAATGAACGTCATGAATGAAACGCCTGTATCCGTGGAAGTGAACGGCCGCCGCTACAACTGGATGAGCCGGCCCGTGGTGGTCGTGTGCGTCGATGGCTGCGCGTACGAATATCTGGAGGAAGCGGCCGAGGCCGGCGTCGCGCCGTTCCTGCGCACGCTGCTGAAGCCGGGCACGGCGCTCAAGGGTGAGTGCGTGGTGCCGAGCTTCACGAACCCGAACAACCTGTCGATCGTGACAGGCGTGCCGCCGGCGGTGCATGGGATAAGCGGCAATTACTTCTACGACCGCGACACCGGCGCCGAAGTGCTGATGAACGATCCGAAGTACCTGGTCGCACCGACCGTGCTCGCGACCTTCGCGGAGCAAGGTGCGAAGGTCGCGGTCGTCACCGCGAAGGACAAGTTGCGCCGCCTGCTCGGCAAGGGGCTGAAGGGCATCTGCTTCTCGTCGGAAAAGGCCGATGAGGCGAGCGTCGAGGAAAACGGCATCGACAACGTGCTCGAGCTGGTCGGCAAGCCGGTGCCGAGCGTGTACAGCGCGGATCTGTCGGAATTCGTGTTCGCGGCCGGCGTGCGCCTGCTCGAGACGCGCCCGATCGACCTGATGTACCTGTCGACCACCGACTACGTGCAGCACAAGTGCGCGCCGGGCACGGAAGGCGCGAACGCGTTCTACGCGATGATGGACACCTACCTGCAGCGTCTCGACGCGCTCGGTGCGATCGTCGCGATCACGGCCGACCACGGGATGAACGCGAAGCACGACGATGAAACCGGCGAGCCGAACGTGATCTACCTGCAGGAGCTGTTCGACGAGTGGCTCGGCGAGGATGCGGCACGCGTGATCCTGCCGATCACCGATCCGTACGTCGTGCACCACGGCGCGCTCGGCTCGTTCGCGACCGTCTACGTGCCGGCGACGGCCGACGCCGAAGCGCTGCGCGCACGGCTCGCCGCGGTCGACGGCATCGAGGTCGTGCTCACCGGCGCAGAGGGCTGCGCGCGCTTCGAGCTGCCGCCGGCGCGCATGGGCGACCTGATCGTGATCTCGAAGCAGGACGTCGTGCTCGGCACGCGCCGCATCAGGCACGACCTGTCGGGCCTCGACGTGCCGCTGCGCTCGCACGGCGGAATCTCCGAGCAGATCGTGCCGCTGATCTTCAGCAAGCCGGTCGCCGGCGACGTCTCGGGCCGCGCGCGGCTGCGCAACTTCGACATCATCGACATCGCGCTCAACCATCTGCAGTGATGCGCATGCATCCGTAAGGGGACACACTCATGAACGCCATTGCAGCATCGACGGACGTCAGCGAGATTCGTCGCGAAGCACTGCGAATCGATGGGGAACGGATTCATCGGGACGCGGTAATCGAAGTGCGCAACCCGTACGACGGCTCGCTGGTCGGCACCGTGCCGAAGGCGACGCTGGACGACGTGCGGCGCGCGTTCGCGGCCGCGCGTGCCTACCGGCCGATGCTCACACGCCACGATCGCGCGGCGATCCTGCGCCGCGCGGCCGATATCGTGCGCGCGCGCACGGCCGAGATTGCAGCGCTGATCACGGCCGAGGCCGGCCTGTGCATCAAGGATTCGACATACGAAGCCGGGCGCGTGGCCGACGTGCTGACGTTCGGCGCCGGTGAAGTGCTGAAGGACGACGGGCAGATCTTCTCGTGCGACCTGACCCCGCACGGCAAGAAGCGCCGCGTGTACACGCAGCGCGATCCGCTGCTCGGCGTGATTTCGGCAATCACGCCGTTCAACCACCCGATGAACCAGGTCGCGCACAAGATCGTGCCGTCGGTGGCCACCAACAACCGGATCGTCGTGAAGCCGTCGGAGAAGGTGCCGCTGTCGTGTTACCTCTTCGCGGACATCCTTTACGAAGCCGGCCTGCCGCCGCAGATGTTGCAGGTCATCACCGGTGACCCGAGGGAGATTGCCGACGAACTGATCACGAACCCGGCGATCGACCTGATCACGTTCACGGGCGGCGTGTCGATCGGCAAGTCGATCGCGTCGCGGATGGGCTACCGCCGCGCGGTGCTCGAACTCGGCGGCAACGATCCGATCATCGTGATGGAAGACGCCGATCTCGACGAAGCGAGCACGCTCGCGGTGTCGGGCTCGTACAAGAACTCGGGCCAGCGCTGCACCGCGATCAAGCGGATGCTCGTGCACGAGTCGGTGGCCGATCGCTTCACGGCGCTGGTGGTCGAGAAAACGCGCGCATGGTCATACGGCAATCCTGCCGATCCGTTGGTGGACATGGGTACGGTGATCGACGAGGCGGCCGCGAAGTTCTGCGAACAGCAGGTGAACGACGCGATCGCGCGCGGTGCGCGGCTGCTGGTCGGCAATGTCCGCAACGGCGCGCTGTATTCGCCAACGGTGATCGATCGCGTGACGCCCGACATGCCGCTCGTGAAGTACGAAACCTTCGGCCCCGTGTCGCCTATCATGCGCTTCCGCGACATCGACGACGCGATCCGGATGTCGAACAGCACCGACTACGCGCTGTCGTCGTCGGTCTGCACGAACCGCTTCGACCACATCACGCGCTTCATCACCGAGCTGGAAGTCGGCAGCGTGAACGTGCGCGAAGTGCCCGGCTACCGGCTCGAGCTGACGCCGTTCGGCGGCGTGAAGGATTCGGGGCTCGGCTACAAGGAAGGCGTGCAGGAAGCGATGAAGAGCTTCACGAATACGAAGACGTATTCATTGCCGTGGTAAGTGGCGTGTAAGCCGCGCGCACCGGTTTCGCGGCCGGTGTGCGCGTTATTCGATCGGCTCATATCGTTAGCCGATTTGCTTTTTTGCCGGGCCTCGACGCATCGGTAGAATTCGCGGACCTCTCGAACGGCACGTATGTGCCGCGGGAATATTCCCTCCTATCATTCGGGGTCCGCACCATGAAATTCCTTCGCTCCATCCTGGTCGTCGCCATGCTGCAGGCCGTTTCGGTCACGAGCGCACTGGCAGCCGACGACCTGTCGCAGATCAAGTCGTCCGGCGTGTTCCGGGTCGGTACCGAGGGCACGTACGCGCCGTTCACGTACCACGACGAAACCGGCAAGCTGACGGGCTTCGACGTCGATATCGCGACCGCGATCGCGCAGCGCCTCGGCGTGAAGCCGCAGTTCATCGAAGGCAAGTGGGACGGGCTGATCGCCGGCCTCGACGTGAACCGCTACGACGCGGTGGTCAACGAGGTGTCGATCACCGACGCGCGCAAGGCGAAATACGATTTCTCGACGCCGTACATCACGTCGCGCGCGGTGCTGATCGTGCGCGCGGACAACACGACGATCCACTCGTTCGACGATCTCAAGGGCAAGAAATCCGCGAACACGCTGACCAGCAATTTCGGCAAGCTCGCGGCCGCGCACGGCGCGGACGTCGTCCCCGTGCAGGGCTTCAACGAATCGATCGACCTGCTGAGCTCGGGGCGCGTCGACGCGACGATCAACGATTCGCTGTCGTACCTCGATTTCCGAAAGCACAAGCCGGACGCGAAACTGAAGATCGCGGCGACCGACACGGGTGGCGCGAGCGACGCATCGGGCGTGCTGCTGCGCAAGGGCAGCCCCGCGCTCGTGGCCGCGATCGACAAGGCACTCGCTGACATCAAGGCCGACGGTACCTACGCGAAGATCTCGCAGAAGTATTTCGGCCGCGACGTGTCGCAGCCGTGACGCGAGGCTGAACGATGCCGGCCTGGCTTCACCTGATGGCGGAATCGCTGCGGCCCCTGCTGGTTGCGGGGCTCGTGTTTACGGTGCCGCTCACGCTCGCGTCGTTCGCGATCGGCCTGCTGCTCGCCTTCGGCGCGGCGCTCACGCGGCTGTTCGGGCCGCGCTGGGCGCAAGCCGTCGTACGTTTCTACATCTGGCTGTTTCGCGGCTCGCCGCTGCTCGTGCAGCTGTTCGTGATCTTCTATGGTTTGCCGAGCGTCGGCATCGTGCTCGATCCGCTGACAGCCGCGGTGATCGGCTTCTCGCTGAACGTCGGCGCGTACAACGCCGAGGTGATCCGCGGCGTGATCGAATCGATTCCGAAGGGGCAGTGGGAAGCCGCGTACTCGATGGCGATGACGCGCCCGCAGGCGCTGCGCCGCGCGATCCTGCCGCAGGCCGCGCGCGTCGCGCTGCCCGCACTGTCGAATTCGTTCATTTCGCTCGTGAAGGACACGTCGCTCGCGGCCGTGCTGACCGTGCCGGAGATCTTCCAGGCCGCGCAGCGGATCGCGGCCGTGACCTACGAGCCGATGATTCTCTATACGGAGGCCGCGCTGGTCTATCTGCTGCTCAGCTCGGTGCTGTCCACGCTGCAGCGTCGCCTCGAAATCCGCTTCGGCCGTCATGCGCTGTTCCAGGCGGAGCTGCGATGATCCGGCTCGAACGTATCGACAAGTCGTTCGGCACGCATCGCGTGCTGCACGGGATCGACCTCGCATTGCAGCCCGGCAGCGTGACGGCGCTGATCGGGCCGTCCGGCAGCGGCAAGAGCACGCTGCTGCGTTGCGTGAACCTGCTCGAAGTGCCCGAGGCGGGCGCGCTGACGGTCGGCGATGCACGCATCGACTTCTCCCCGGCGCATCGGCCGGCGCGCGACGCCGTGTTCGCGGTGCGCCGCCAGACCGGCATGGTGTTCCAGAACTTCCAGCTGTTTCCGCACCTGAGCGTCGTGCAGAACGTGATGGAAGGGCTCGTCACCGTGCAGCGCTGGCCGCGCGAACGGGCCCGTGAACGTGCGCTCGCGCTGCTCGAGAAGGTCGGCATCGCGGACAAGGCCGACGCGTGGCCCGGTACGCTGTCGGGCGGCCAGCAGCAACGTGTTGCGATCGCGCGTGCGCTCGCGCCGTCGCCGCAGGTGCTGTTGTGCGACGAGCCGACGTCGGCGCTCGATCCGGAGCTGTCCGTCGAAGTGGTCGAGGTGCTGCGCCAGCTCGCACGGGAAGGCACGACGATGCTGATGGCCACTCATGACCTGCGCCTGGCCGCGTCGATCGCACACGATGCGGTGTTTCTCGCGGAGGGCCGCGTGGTCGAGGCCGGTGCGTCGCGCGACCTGTTCGGCGATCCGCGCGATCCACGCACCGCGAAGTTCATCTCGACGCTTGCGCAGGGCGTGCCGGTGTTCTGACGCGGCACGCGAAATGCGATATGCGGTACGGCGGGCGTCAACCTTGCCCTGGCCCGTCGAGTACCGCCGCCACGATCGCCTCCGGCGCATCTTCCTGCACCAGATGGCCCGCGCGCGGCACCCGGATCAGCTGGCCGTTTGCGAGGCGATCGGCCAGTGCCTGCCCCTGGTCGAGCGGAATCCACGCGTCGTCCTCGCCCCACACGATGCGCACCGGAAAGTCCGGCGGCGCGTAACGAGCCTCGGCTTCCTCGATGTAGCGCTGGCGCATCTGCGCGATCTGTCGATAGAACGCGGCCTGACCGTCGGGCGTGAGCCACGGCGCACGGTAGATCGACAGCGCTTCGTCGCTCAGCGGCCGGGCGACCGCCTTGCCGAGATAGGCCGACACGAGCGCGTGATGCGCATACGCGGGCAATCCGGTGAACGCGGCCTCGTGCTGCGCGACATGGCGCACGAACGGCGAGCCCTGCGGCGCGATTGCGACCGGATTCACGAGCGTGAGGTCCGCATAGGCGACGCCGTCGAGGAAGTGCGCGCGCAGCACGGTTGCGCCGCCGTAGTCGTGCGCGAGTACGCGGGGGCGTGAGATTTTCCACGCATCGAGCAGCGCGCCGAACAGCCCGTTCTGGCGGCCGAGCGACACATCCGCGTCCGGCATGTCGGACTGACCGTAACCGAGCAGGTCGTAGAAGAACACGCGGTGACGCCGCGCGAGCCACGGTGCGATCCGGCGCCACACCTGCGACGAAAACGGCGTGCCGTGCACGAGCACGAGCGGCGGACCTTCGCCGATCGTTCCCCAGGCAATCCGGTGGCCTTCGAAAGTGAAGCGGTTGGCGAGTTCGAGCATCGGCATCTCCGTGCTAACCTGTTTTAGTTGTTAACAGGTTACTCCGGATTGCCCGGGGGTGAAACCGATAGGTGAAAATAAATGGTTACTCGACACGAGCCCGCGCGACCCGCGCAAGAATGGGGTGCAGCCGATTTCGTCGGCGGCCATCCGGCGCTCGACTTCCTCAACACGGTGGCCGACACGGGCAAGACGCGCGACGCGGACAAGCTCGTCGACTGGCCGGCCGTGCATGCGTGGGCGCAGCGATCGGGGTTGCTGGCGCCGGCCGGTCTGGCGCGGCTTCTGCGTCATGCGCGGCAGGACGACGCTGACGCGCTGGCGGCGCTGCATCGTTTTCGCGAGGATGCCTACGCTGCGATCGCGCACCTGACGGCCGGAGGCGGCGGCACGGCCGGCGCGCGCGCGGCGGACCGGCTCGCCGTCGCGATTCGCGAGGCGATCGGGCGCAGCGCATTCGATGCTGTCGACGGCCGGTTCGCGTGGCGGCCCGACGCGCGTGCCGCGTCGCGCTGGGTCGACGCGGCCGCACTCGGCTTCGAGCAACTGCTGCGCAGCGACGATTTCGCGCGGGTGAGGCAGTGCGGCCGGTGCACGTGGTTCTTCGTCGATCGCGGCCGCGGCGTCGGGCGCCGCTGGTGCGACATGCGCACGTGCGGGAACCGCGCGAAGGTGGAGGCGTTCAGGGAGCGGTGATGCGCGCGCTGCGCCGGTTGTCGTGCCACGCGGTGCGCGGCCGGCGCGCGAGCGTCATGGCACGGTTTCGTGCGACCGATGGTCCGGCCACAGCGTCGCGGCGACGAACAGCCCGGCCGCGAGGAACGGCGCACCGATTGCGAGCAGGATGGCCGTGAGGCCCCAGCGATCCCAGAAGCGGTCGACGACCGCGCGCTCGGGTGTGACGGGGTCGTACAGCACGTTGACCGCTTCGCCTTCGCGCAGGCCCGGATGCGACGCCGCCGCGCCCTGGGCGAACGTGATCTGGCGCCCGCTGTCGGTCGTGAACGCGACGATCGCCGAATACAGCGACGTGCGCGAGCGGGCCGACCGCGCATTTTTTGCGATCTCGACGACATGGCCGGTCGAGCGCGCGTAGTGGTGGGCGATCTGCCACTGACGCAGGCCGGCTGCACCGGCACCGGCAATGAAGCCCGTGCCGATCGTGATCGGAATCAGCACGATTGCGATATCCCAGCGGCGTCGCACCTGTTTGCGCCGGGCCCGGGTCGGCGGTGCATCGGATTGCATGCGATGGCGCTTGCCGGCGATCAGCAGGGCGCCGATGGCGAACGACGCGACGGCGAGCAGTGCCGACACCGCCGCCGGAAACCAGCGTTGCGCGAAATCGTCGATCAGCGCGGGGCGCTCGGGATGGACGGGATCGAGCAGGACGTCGACGTTCTCGCCGATGTCGTAGGCGGGGATGGTCGAGGCGGTATTGCCGGCGACCTCGCGGCGCTGGCCGTCGCTCGCAAGATACGCGACGATCGGCCGGTACGCGCGCATCGCGTCGCTGTCCTGCACGATACGGACGACCGTGCCCGGCGTGCGGACGAGGTGGCCGGTCGCCTGACCGGTCGTGACGGCGAGCACGCCTGCCAGTACGAGCAGCACGGCGCCGAGCGCCAGCGCGACGAGCGCGTCCTTACCCGGCATGACCGGATCCGGTTCGTGCGTCGCACTGTGGATGCCGGCGTGATCGTTGGAGCGGCGTGTCCCGATGGACTTGCCGATATCGGCGCAACCAGGCCCTCTGAATGGTCGCGTCTCGGTTACATGCTTCCATGTCTGACGTCCCATGTTCTCTCAGTGCCGGCGGGCAAACGGCAGTGCCTGCGCCGGTCGTGTGATATTTGTCGGACGATTCTAGCGGAAACGATGCGGAGCAGGCGTGCGGTGGCGTACTGCGACAGGGCGCGCGCCGCGTGTGCGACGGCGGAAAAGGAAAAAGCCCGGTTAGCTTTCGCTAACCGGGCTTCGGAATTCCTGGTGGGGCGTGAGTGACTCGAACACTCGACCTACGGATTAAGAGTCCACATAAAAAGCCATATTAATCAAGTCGCTGGTTTGAATTTGCGCACCGCAGATTGTCGTGTTTGTGTCTCGGCGAAGCTTTGCCCGGCGTACTGTGCGGGACGGTTGCGGTGCAATGTAGACGTCTCCGGCGCTTGTCGCGTGCGGCGTTGCGGTGCAAGCGTTTTGCGTGAATTGGAGCTTGTCCGGGGTGATCGGCTAGGGAGTTGCAAGGTTGCAACGCGAGAAAAATAATTTTGTTGCGGTTTGTGCTTGCTTGTGCATCCCCCCTTCGTTTTCCCATTGAAATTCTTTTATTGTCAACGGTTTGCGTGGTTTTGTAATTCGCATCGTATATCGGCGTTTGTAAATCATTATGTATATCCGATTTCGCGATTTCGTAAATCTTATTGTCTATCAATGGACCGGCTTAACGCTAATTGTCTGATTGATGAATTGCGGAGTGGCTTGTAATGTTTGTCCTGCGCACGGCGCGATGAGTCAACTTCACATTGAATAATTTACGAGATAATCATGGCGAAACAAAAACTTACTGTTTTGGCAATCGTGACGAAAACCGGGAGCTCGCGGAAGACGGGGCTGGCCTTCACTATTAGAACGGCACATTGCATCCTCACTCAGCACAGTGAAGGAGGGGGTGAGGAAGTTGTCGTGGGCACCATTAACTTGCCTTCCAAAAAGTTCGAAGACATTCAGCCGGGCGATTATCTTGCCGAGTTTTCGTTCGGCGAGGGCTACGGGCTAGACCAGGGGCGGCTAGTGCCGCAGATCGTTTCACTTACGGCGTTTGGAACTCCCAAGCCTCAGCCTAAGGCGGCTTAATGATCGAAGCCGACGCGAGGGCTTGGGTGTGTTGTTGTGGTGCAATTTTTTTTGGTTCTTGTGTAGAGGAGAACTAAATGGATGCGTTGGGTAGCTATGCGGTTGACCCGGTGGCATCTCAGCTCTGCCTGTTGAACGTGATTTTGAGCATTTACTTGATCTGTAAGGGGGTGGACTACGCGACGCGGATTCTGCTGCGTCGTGATCCTCCTACGAAGTCGATTCGTTCGAAAGTGGCCCATTCGAACGAATCCTATTCAACGGGCCGTGAGGTAGACCAAAGAGGGTAAGCAAGATGAAGAGTCTGAATAAGAAGTTGGCTGTTGTAGCTGGTGGTGCTGCTGCTTCGACTGGCGCTTTCGCTCAGGCGTCGGGTGTGGATGTGACGAGCACCGTTACGTCGATCAGCGCGGTGGCAACGTCGATTGCTGCAATCGGAGCTGCCGTGTTAAGCATCGTGGTTGTTGCATGGGGTTATCGAATCGTAAAGGGCTTTATCGGTCGTTGATCGGCGGGGCCGCAGCGCGTGTATGAGGCGTCTGGGTAGCTCCGGACGCCTTTTTTTCAGGTGAGGTGTTGCGATGGCTGTGACTGCAATTGTGTGCGGGCCGGGGGGCGTGAGCGGGGTCACGTATGCACAGGCGGGCGGTCAGCAGGTGAGCTGCGGGACGGATTCGAGCGGCAACGCGTTGTTTTTGCAGGTCTCGACTTTTAGCAGCGATCAGCCGATGCCGGGTGGCGAGGTGGCCGGGTTGCAGATTGGGGCGGCGGTGATAGGCGTGTTGGCAATGGCGTGGTGTGTTCGCGCGCTTCGTGAGTTTGTGAACTCAACAGGGGAGCTTTAGCGATGACTTGGTATTACGAGGTCGTGGCGATTATCAGCGCTACGTGTTTGGTGGCTGGTTACATCATTTTTGGTTGATTGCTATGAGGAAGTTCGTCGTAGGTTTTGCGTTGCTGTCGGTGCTCGTGCAGCAACAGGCTCAGGCGCAGTCGATCGCGTTGCCTGCGGGTGCGTTCTCCGGGACCGTGAACACAGCTATCTGGAATTCGATTGCGGCTAATTTAGCGCGTCGGGGACTGGCGGTGTCAGCCGCGGCTGCGGCGACTTCTGAGACGGCTATCGGTGTCGCTGCGAGCGCATTGTCGTATGGCAGTGCGGCTTTGACGGCGGTGGTGGGCATTGCGACTTCGCCGGTCTGGCTGACGGTTGCGGCGGGAGCCGGGATTTTGGGCGGTGCGGCTTACTTGGTGTCGCGCGATGTGCAGTTTTCGTTGGCGACCGGGACGGCTAAGACGCCGGACGGTGCGCCTATGCCGGTGTCGGTGACGGTGGGGCCGACGGCGGCAGTGACGAATTTCGCGTATCCGGGTTCGTTGAGTGCTGGGAGTGGGCAGACCTGTACGCCGGGCTACAACTGCTGGATCAATGCGTTGGCGCAGGGCGCGCCCATGTATCGCGGTAGTAACTGTCTTTCGACGCAGCCGTGTTGGGCATTGCCGCTGGCGCCGTCGTCAACGACGCAGCCGGGGATTTCGTATTTCACGCCTGATGGGGCGGCCGAGCTGTATGCGACGACGCCGCAGCAGTTCGCGCAGTGGTACACATTTTTGACGATGCCTTGGAACGCGGGTACGCCTGACTCGTATGGCGCGGTTGAGTCTTACACGTTGAGCTCGTGGTCGATTGTGACGAACACGGGCGGCACGAACTACATCAGCGTGACGGTCACCGACACGCGTACTGGCTCGAGCGATCAGGCGAATGAGCCTGACTATACGCGTCAGATCACGAATGCGACTGCGGGTACGGTGCAGGGTTTGGTGAATCCTGTGACGGGGAATTTGACGACTGTGGCGGGCTATTTGCAACAGGCGGCCGCTGCACAGCCGGCCTCGCCTGTGCCGCAGCAGTTTTTGGCGGACTTGGCTAACCGGTTGTGGCAGGACGCGGCGGCGCAGCCGGGATATACGGGGATGCCTTATGACGCGGTGAATCCGGTGACGACTGGGGATGTGGGGTCTGCCGGTGTGACGCCAACGTGGGGCGACATGCTGACCGTGCCCGCGCCTTCGGGAACGACGGTGATTCCGATTTCGCCGACGGCTTCGGCGACAGGCACGGGAACGGGGACGGGTACCGGAACAGGGACCGGAACGGGCACGACCACTAATTCGTCCTCGCCTAACGACTGTACGCAGTATCCGAACGCGGCTGCGTGTCAGCCCTTGGGGACTGCGCCTGCTACGCCTCCGATTCCGACGAGCTCGGTGAACGTGCCGATGAATGCGTGGGACGTGGGGCCGTCCGATGGGGCATGTCCGTCGCCTCAGGTGGTGACGGTGCTGGGTACTCAGTTGTCGTTTGCGTTTGATCCTTTGTGTTCGATGGTGCAGAAGCTGCGCCCGTTGGTGCTGGCGCTTTGCGCGTTGGCGGCGGCGTTGATTGTTGCTATGGGGGTGTCGGGATGAAAGTGCTTTGTGTTTTCTGTTCGGTGGTCGTGGTGTTTTTCGGCTATCTGACTTGGGACTTGGTGCACCGGGCCGAGCATGCGGGGGATGCCTTTGACGCGGTGGTGGCGAGGTATTCGCGATGACTTGGGCCGCGTGGTTGCTTTCGCTGGCGGCTCCGCTGGTTGTGAATGCGCTGATCGCGTTGGGCGTCGGCGTGTTGACCGTGAGCGGGATTGATCTGGCCGTGAATCAGGCGATTTCGTGGCTTCAGTCGTCGGTCGGTGGTTTGCCGTCCGATCTTGCGAGCTTGTTGGCGATGGGCGGGATTTTTCAGGGGTTCGGGTACATCGGTGGGGCGATCAGTGCACGTGTTGCGATTGCGGGCGCGTCGAGCGCGAAGAAGTTCTTCATTAAGTAGGGGGCGATATGGCTATCACGCTGGTTACTGGGGTGCCGGGGAGCGGCAAGACGTTGTGGACGGTTTGGTCATTGCAGAAGGAGATTAAGGCGGGGCGGCGGATCGTGGCGAACGGCATTAAGGGTTTGGCGATCGATCACGAGCTGTG
This sequence comes from Burkholderia sp. 4NA327C6, assembly GCF_005502655.1. NCBI lineage: Bacteria > Pseudomonadati > Pseudomonadota > Betaproteobacteria > Burkholderiales > Burkholderiaceae > Burkholderia > Burkholderia sp. 4NA327C6. The sequence continues at coordinate 50,937 of NZ_SCNZ01000031.1, forward strand.
GGACGACGAAATGGTGCGGGAGTGGTTCAAGCACTGCCAGCCTAATGATGTGATCGTGGTCGATGAGGTGCAGCGTATTTGGCCGCAGGTGCCGGCGTCGACGAAGGCCAGTGAGGATATCGAGAAGTTGCACGTGCACCGGCATTACGGGGTGGACATCGTCGTTATAACGCAGCATCCGAACCGGATGAACAAAACGATTCGCGATCTGGTCGGGCGGCATGTGCATGTGCGTCGGTTGTTTGGTGGTCGGCGCGCGATGATCTACGAGTGGGATATGACGCACAACCCGAACAGCGGTTTTCGGGATGCCGTGAAGCACGTGTGGGGTTATCCGAGAGACGTGTTTAACTTGTACACGAGCGCGGAGCTGCATACGAAACCGAAGGCGGTGACACCGAAGGCGCTTTTCATTTTGCCGGTGGCGTTGCTGTGTGCGGTGTTTTTCGCGTGGCGGGGCTTTTCGAGTGTTTCCGGTGGGTTCGGCGTGTTGGGTAAGGCGAAGGCTGCGGAGGGCGCTGTGGGCGCTTCAGGTGCGTCCGTGGGCGGTTCGTCGTCGGGGGGTAGGGCGAGGGGCCAGGCGTCGGATAAGTGGCGAGTGGCCGGTCAGTACGCGATCGACGGTCGGGGGTTCGTGCTGCTTGCCGACAACGCGGGTCGTTTCCGGCGTGAGTCTGCGGATGACTTCAAAGGTGAGACGTTGGGCGTAAGCGGGATGGTGGACGGCGAACGGGTGGCGGTGTGGACGGGCGGGTCGGCTGGGAAAAACGATAACGCGGGCGGGGGGCGCGGATGAAACGGTTGACCGGGGCAGTGTGTGGAGTGCTGTTGTCGTGGTCGGCCGTGGCTGCGGAGTCGGTGCCGCCGTTGCCTTCGTTGCCGGCGTTGGGATCGGTTGTGCCGGCCAGCGCGGAGTCGTTGCCGACCGTGCCTCTTCGGCCGTTTCCGCGCGTGAAGGGCGGGGCGTTCGATCTGCGGTTTGTGAATGTCGGGCAGCTTGTCGATCTGCTCTATGGCGATGCCATGCACGTGCCGCACGTTATCAGCTCCGATGTGTTGTCGGATACACGGCTCGTGTCCTTCCAGTACGACGGGAAGTCGGGCGATCTGCACTCGTTTGTGAAGGTGTTTCTCGACTCGCAGGGGTTTAAGGTCGAAACGCGTGACGGCGTGGACTTCGTGTCGAAGAAGCCAGCGGAAGAGGTTAAGCAGCCCGAGCAGGAGACGTTTGTGTATCGCCCGCGTTACCGCACGGCGGATTATTTGGCGCAAGTGGTGCAGCCGCTGTTTTCCGGGCGTATGACGGCTTCGGCGGCTGCGGTTGGTGGTCTGCCGTCTGATGCGGCGGCGACTCCTGTGGCGTCTTCTGGTGTGTCCGCTGCGATGCCTGCCGCATTGCCGGTTCCGTCGCGTTCGGGCGTGTCGGCGGCTGATGATCTGGTTTTCGTGGCGTCGGCGTCGGAGGTTCGGAAGGTCAAGCAGTTGTTGCCGCAGCTCGACCGGGCCGCTGGCGAGGTCGTGGTTCGTGGCTGGGTATATGAGGTGAGCACCGAGAACGACACGAATTCGGCGTTTTCGATTGCGGCGAAAGTGCTGAACGGTATTGGAGGCCAAGTGTCGCTGTCGAACGGGCCGACCGATCAGGATGCGACTGCGCTGCGCTTTACGAGCAACTACTTGAACGTCGCGATTTCGGCGTTGAACGCTGATACTCGGTTCAAGCAGGTGAGCGATCCGCATGCGAGGGTGCTGTCGGGTTCGAGCGTGCGGCTGAATGTTGGGTCGCAGGTGCCGACGCTTGGCAGCATCAGCTACCAGGGCGTTAGCGGGACGCCTGTCCAGTCGGTGCAGTATCAGGATGCAGGTCTGATTTTCGATGTGCAGCCGACCGTGATGGCTGACGCGATACAGGTGCAGCTGCAAGAGCAGATGTCTAGCTTCGTGGCGACGACGACTGGCGTGAACAACTCGCCGACGAAGAACACTCGCCAGATGCAGACGACGGTGAGCATGAAGGATGGCGAGGTAATCGTGATCGGTGGGCTGGTGCAGGACACGGATAGCTCGACCAATAACAGCCTCGGCTGGTTGCCGCGTTTCCTCGATGGTCACGGCTCGTCGAAGGGGCGGACGGAGGTGTTGCTTGTCTTGCAGGTGCAGCGTGTGGAAGCACCCAAGTTGTGACGTAGGCGATGGAGTGTGCGCTGGGGTCAAGGCTCGCGATAGCGACCCGGAGGGCGTGGCCTTGACGCCAGCTATACCGCTGTACGCTGAGGTCGTGGGTTGTGTCGGCCATGGGGCGGCGCAACCCATGCCGAACCGTAGCGCGATGCTAGGTAGGGGGTGGACCAGTGCAGAAAGAGGTTGCGTGTGGCGCGCGCCGGGTAGGACGCGGCGTAGCGCGTACAGCCCGGCGCGCGAAGCGCGCCTATCTTTATATCAGGGACACTTAACGTAAGCGACGTAGCGATGAGGGTGAGGACTACTTTGGAGACATGCGATGAATGCTGAGCGGATTCGTATTGCGAAGGAACTCCCGGACTTTTGGGAAACGACGTTTGAAGAGCGAGTGGAGCTTATCGGGGTCGTGAAGGGTTTGCAGGTGACGACTTCCGAGGGGTGCATTCCCGTGAGCGTCGTCGGTGTTGGGCAGGATTGGTGCGTAGTCGCGGGTTCATTGGTGCTTGCCAATCGACCTGAAAAGCAGCTTGGTGGCTGCTGGCTCTATACCGGTGGGCACGGTCCGATGCCGGACGGCATTAAGCGATTTCGGACGCTAGAAGAGCTTCGGAACTGGGTGGCGGAGATTCGCCAGGAAGGCATTAGTCGAGAGCTTTTCGAGATGGTTGTTATGTAAAAAAAAAAAGCCTCGGCCGCTGCAACGGTTCGAGGCTTCCTACAACTGCATTACAAAGGTGAGTTGCAATGCACGACGAGAGTATAGGCAATTTCTCGGCTTTCAGTCGAGAGTGGGTTGTTCGCGGCCGGAAATTCGATGATGGACAGGTCGAGGTAACGGTGGATCGGTTTGATCGATACGTGGGTGCTGGGAGACTGTGTTTGATGCCTCGTGCCAAGCGCGGAGAGTCGGAGAACACTGACCAGAATCTGATGGACGCTGCGAAGCGCGCTAAGCAACAGGTTCGGCTGCGCTGTAAGGCGATCGGCGCTGATCGCATGATCACACTGACGTACCACGAGAACATGACGGACAAGGCGCGGCTGAAGAAGGATTTCGATGCTTTCCGTAGACGCTTATCGAGACTTCAAGATTTTCATTACGTGGCGGTCGCGGAGCGTCAGAAGCGTGGCGCGTGGCATCTGCACATAGCTGTGAAGGGGCGACAGAACTACCGCGTGTTGCGCTCTGTTTGGGGGCGCGTGGTTGGTTGTGAAAGCGTTCGGGTCCATGTGAAAAACCCGTTCAGAGAGAAAGGACTTCGGCACAAGCTGGCTTCGTATATTGGCAAGTACATCACAAAGGATTTCGCAGAGCACGCCCTCAATGAGAAGCGGTATTGGACTAGCAGGGGAATACCTGTTCCTGAGCGTCAGGCGATTGCGCAGTTGGCGGGGGACTCCCCGGTTGAGGCGATCAAGACGGCGTTTCGTGCCGCGCAGTGGGCGGGGGCGACGTTGGACCGCTGTCAGAGTTATTGGAATGAAGGGCTTGGGTGTTTTTGGCTTTCAACCAGAGAGGTGTGACTGTGACCAACACCTTTCTGTCGGTTGAGGAGCTTGTGGTTTTGACTGGGCGCAAAGTGAAATCTAAGCAGATCGAAGCATTGCGGCGTATGGGGATAGCGTTTTTTGTCAACGCGGCGGGCCGTCCGGTTGTGGCTCGGTCGGTCGTTGAAGGGCGTAGGGAACAGGTGCCGCGTCCGTCGTGGCAGCCGAACGTTTTGATGGGGTGATATGGGTCGTCGTCCGTGGAAGAACCTTAATTTGCCGCCTCGGTTGCGTGCGCGTAAGCAACGTAGCGGGGTGGTGTACTACTACTACGACACGGGCGGTTCGCCTCGGCGCGAGATTGCGTTAGGGGCAGATTTCGTTGAGGCGGTCCGAAAGTGGTCTGAGCTGGAGGCCGACGGTAAATCTGCGCATGCCGAGCTTGTGACTTTTCGCTACGCCGCTGAGCGATACGTGCGGGAAGTTCTGCCTACAAAAGCGCGGCGCACTCAGCGCGACAATTTGCTTGAGCTCGTGAACCTCTATAAATTTTTTGACAATCCTCCGGCGAAGTTATCGGAAATTAGGCCAGTGCATGTGAAGCAGTATCTCGCGTGGCGTTCCGAGCAGGCGCGTCAGTGGTATGTCGAGAGAGGCAGGCCGGTGCCGGTGAGGCCTGGGCATATCCGGGCGAATCGGGAGGTCGCTTTGTTTTCGCATGTGTTTAATTTTGCTCGGGAGCACGGCATTACTGACGCGGTGAACCCTTGCGTGGGTGTTAGGCGGAATAAGGAGAGTGGGCGCTCCGTATATGTCGAGGATGATGTTTTCAAGCGGGTTTGGGCCGTGGCCGACGAGCCTACCCGCGATGCGATGGATCTTGCGTACCTGACGGGTCAGCGGCCTGCCGATACGTTGAGGTTTTGTGAGGCAGACATTCGGGGCGATGAACTTTGGATTGAGCAGGGTAAGCGGGGAAAGAAGCTCCGCATAACGGTATCCGGTGAGCTGGCGGTGGTCATTCAGCGCATCAGGGATCGCAAGGTTCGGTGCGGGGCGAAGACGGATGCGCTGGTTGTGAATGAGAAGGGTGAGCGTATGCTTTCCGACGCGCTGCGTTTTCGGTTCGACCGTGCCAGGCTGGCTGCGAAGGTCGGTAAAGGCGATTTCCAGTTTCGTGATCTTCGTGCAAAGGCCGGCACGGATAAAACGGAGTCGTCTGGTGATATTCGGGCGGCTCAGCTTCAGTTAGGTCATGCGTCTTTGACGATGACGGAGCACTACGTTCGGGAACGTAAGGGTGACAAGGTCGGACCTACGAAGTGATGTTTTCCGGGCAGGGTATGTCCATGGCGGGGTGTTCGCCGGTAAGGTCGAATCGGACATATTCCCGTTTTCCGTTGGGATAGAGCTTCTCGATGACGCCTGCCGGCGTTTTGGGTGTCTGAAAGTAGACGGGGAATCCGCGTGCCAAGTGGTCGTGAGCGGCTGCGCCGTCGTCAGAGCTGAGTTTGAGCCAGAAGGAATGGTCTTGCTCGGGCGTCATGGTGTCCAAGTTGTCGTCGCCGGTCATGGGGGCGCTCTAGGCTAGCTGGTGTCGTATTTTAGTCGGAGACGTGCGATGGGGCGGTTGGGATCGAAGTTTGTACGTGCGGCCGTGGGCGTTGGAGCCGTTATTTGGATGGCGCGGCTGCTACTTTGGCGCGGTGCTCGCCGTGACGCCGAGCGTGCCTGTTTGGCGGTGGATGAAGCGATCGCGTCCGGTGCATTGCGGAGCAACGCGTTTTCTGCGGAGCAAGAAAAAAGGCCTAGCCGAAGCTAAGCCTTTGAATTCTTTGGTGGGGCGTGAGTGACTCGAACACTCGACCTACGGATTAAGAGTCCGCTGCTCTACCAACTGAGCTAACGCCCCCAACAGAAGAAAGATTATGCATGGGTATTTCGAGTCTTGCAAGCTCTTTCTGCAAATTTCCTCAAAATATTTCGCAACGACGACGGCAGTTGTCGGCCCGGTGACGAGCGATCGCAGTTTCCGCGCTCCCGGTATGATGACGCCACACGTGTTGCGCGGCGGTCGCGCAACGCTTTCTGGGCTTTCGAAGATGGACGAAAACGCAGTCCGCGAATTGCTGGATCGCCTGCTGGCCCCCTGGGTCCGCTCGCTCGGTCTGGTCCCCGTGTCGATCGGCGACGACAGCGTCACGCTGCGCCTGCCGTTTTCCGGCGAATTCCGCCATTCGGGCGGCATCATCTGCGGCCAGGTGTTCACGGCGGCCGCCGACACCGCGATGGTGGTCGCGATCTCGGCCGCGCTCGGCGAGTTCCGGCCGATGACCACCGTATCGCTGAACACGAACTTCATGCGGCCCGTGCGCAAGGGCGACGTGCTCGTCACCGCGCGCGTGCTGCGGATGGGCCGCAACCTCGTGTTCGGCGAAGTCGAGCTGTTCGACGAGGACGGCAAGATGGCCGTCCACGCGACGTCGACCTACGCGCTCGTCAGCTGAGCGCGCGATGTTCGACCAGATCGTCTTTGCGGGCGGCGGCAATCGCTGCTGGTGGCAGGCTGGCTTCTGGGACATCGCCCAGCCGGCGCTCGGCCTGCGCCCGCGCGTGATCACCGGCATCTCGGCCGGCGCGGCGACCGCATGCATGCTGTATACGCGCGATGCCGCCTGGGTGATGCGCTATTACGAAGAGGCGCTGCGCCACAACCGGAAGAACGCGTACTGGGGCAACCTGTTCGGGCGCGAGCCCGTGTTTCCGCATTACCGGATTTACCGCCAGGCGCTGCTCGACATCTACGGCGAGCCGTTCGCGCAGCTTGCCGCGGCACCGGAGATCCGCATCGGCGTGTCGCACGTGCCGCGCTGGCTCGGCGCGCGCAGCGCAGTGGCCGCCGGCCTCGTCGCGTACAACATCGAAAAGTACGTGCGCAAGACGCTGCACCCGACGCTCGGGCGCACGCTCGGCTTTCGGCCGGAATTCGTGCGCGCGCAGGCCTGCGCGAGCGTCGACGAGCTCGCCGACCTGATCCTGCAGTCGTCCTGCACGCCGCCGTTCACGCCGGTGCTGCGCCGCGGCGGCCGGCCCGTGCTGGACGGCGGGATGGTCGACAACGTGCCGGTCGACGCGCTCGACCCGGCGCCCGGCGACGTGCTGGTGCTCGTCACGCGGCTGTACCCGCGCCCGCAGATGTTCACGGTCGCGCATGGCGAGCAGCGGCGGCTGTACGTGCAGCCGTCGAGCAAGGTGCCGATTTCGAGTTGGGATTACACGAGCCCGTCGCAGATGCGGCATGCGTACGACCTCGGGCGGCGCGACGGCGAGCATTTCCTCACGCGCGTCGGCGCGATGACGGGCGGCCGCGTGGCCGCCTGAAGACGGGAAGCAGGATGCAGGGCCGCGCGGCAGGCGCGGCCCGCGGCGCTCAGCGCACGCGGCGCGGCGTCAGTGCTTCCGGATTGACGACGCTCGACATGTCGCCCTGGTCGAACGCCAGGATGTTCCGGAATGCCGCGCTGAAGTAGAGCTCGTAGCTTTCGCGTTCGACGTAGCCGATGTGCGGCGTGCAGATCACGTTTTCCATCCGCAGCAGGCTGTAGCCCTGCAGGATCGGCTCGCTCTCGAACACGTCGATCGCGACCATTCCCGGACGGTTGTGCGACAGCGCGTTGACCAGTGCATTTTCCTCGAGCAGTTCGGCGCGGCTCGTGTTGACGAGCAGCGACGTCGGCTTCATCCGCATGAGGTCTTCCTGCTTCACGATCCCGCGCGTGTCGTCATGCAAGCGCAGGTGCAGCGACAGCACGTCGCTCTGCTCGAACAGCGCCTCGCGGCTTTCGGCGGCCGTATAGCCGTCGGCGCGCGCGGCCTCGAGCGAATGCTCGCGGCCCCAGATCAGCACGTTCATCCCGAACGCCTTGCCGTAGCCGGCGACGAGCCGGCCGATCTTGCCGTAGCCCCAGATGCCGAGCGTCTGGCCGCGCAGCACCTGGCCGAGGCCGAAGTTCGGCGGCATCGCCGACGTCTTCAGGCCCGACTGTTGCCACGCGCCCTGCTTCAGGTTCGCGACGTATTGCGGAATGCGGCGCTGGGCGGCCATCACGAGCGCCCAGGTCAGTTCGGCGGGGGCAATCGGCGAGCCCGTGCCTTCGAGCACCGCGATGCCGCGGTCGGTACACGCGTCGAGATCGATGTGGCTCGAAATGCGGCCGGTCTGGCTGATCATGCGCAGGTTCGGCAGCTTGGCGAGCAGTTGCGACGAAATCGGGGTCCGTTCGCGAATCAGCACGAGTGCCTCGACTTCCGCCAGACGGCTGGCGAGTTGTCCCAATCCGCGCACCGTATTGTTGAAGACCTTCACGTCGTGGTCGGCAAGCATCTCGAAGCAGTTCAGCTTGCGGACGGCGTCCTGGTAGTCGTCGAGGATGGCAATTTTCATGGTGAGCGGGTGTCGCGCGTTGAAAGCGGCGGTGGCGGCGGCGCACGTTGCGCACCCGTCCCGCCCGGCCGGGGCCGACATGATGCTACGTCGGCCGCCTTCATGGTGTCTTTTTAACAGGTTGTTACGCTCCGCCGCAATTGGCGGCAGCCTGACCCGGCGCCGCTCGCGCGGTGGGCGGAAGGGTGCGCTGTTGTGTCGCATCAAATACGTCCTTCCTGATTCGGCCGCTTACTCGACGAGGTTCACCCAATTGTTGCTCCAATCAGAATAATTGGATCAACTATCCGCGGGAGCCGAGGATTTTTGACTATTTTTATCGCCAAGAGGGGCCTTGTTGAGCAACTCTGCATCATTTCCGCTGTCGTAGGAGAATTACGCATTTGCTTCATCTTTTTGAAGTTGTAACAGCGGCAGGAGTCGTTTATGGATCATTTGCAGTCGATGCGCGTGTTCGTCAAGGTTGCAGATCTCGGCAGTTTTGCGCGGGCCGCGAGTGCAATGGATATCTCCAACGCGGTCGCGACGCGTCACGTCGCCGATCTGGAAGGCCGGCTCGGCACGCGTTTGCTGAACCGCACTACGCGCAGTCTTTCCCTGACGGAGTCAGGCCAGGTCTATCTGGAGCGGGCTCGCCAGATCCTCGATGAGCTCGAGGACGTCGAGCAGATGGTCGTCGCCCGCAATCACGAGCCGGTCGGAACGTTGCGCATCGTTGCGCCTGTCGTGTTCGGCCTGCACAACCTTGCGCCCGTGTTGCAGTCGTACACGGAGAATTTCCCGAAAGTGGTGCCCGATCTCACGCTGGTCGACCGGCAGGTTGATCTCGTCGAGGAAGGCTTCGACGTCGGCATCGTCGTCACGCGCCAGATGCGTAGCGCGAGCATCGTCACGCGGCGCCTGACCACCGGCTGCATGACCGTGTGTGCGACGCCGAGCTACCTGGAGAAGCACGGCGTGCCGACCCATCCGGAGCATCTCGCCGAGCACCCGAGCCTGAGCCTGCCGACCGAATACTGGGGTGACGAGCGTGTGTTCACGGGGCCGGACGGCGAAGTGCGCGTGCGCCCGACCAACGTGATCGTCGCGAACAACACCGCGATGCTGCGCCAGTTCGCGCTGCTCGGGATGGGTGTCGCGATCCTGCCGAGCTACCTGATCGGCGGCGACATCGCGCGCGGCGCGCTCGTGCGGCTGCTGCCGGATTTCCGGCTGCCGCAGGTCGAGATCAACATCGCTTACCCGAGCCGGCGCCATCTGCCCGCGAAGGTGCGCACGTTTATCGACCACCTCGTCGAGCATTTCAGCCACTCGACCGACGCGACGATGGGCGAGCAGTGGGCCGCGCAGAGTTCGGTGCTCGCGCCGATCGGTGTCGAGACGCGTGCCGAGCAGCCGGAGTCGGCCGATCCGAACCTGTCGCCGCGCCTGCCGCGTTCGCCGCGCACGCGCGTCGCGGCGCCGTCGCCGCTGTAACGGCGCGATGGCCGGGCGGCACTTGTCGCCGGCACAAAGAAAAACGCGGATCGAGCAATCGATCCGCGTTTTTTATGGCTGCCTGCCGGCGTTCGGCATGGCCGGGAGAACCCCGGCCCGTCAGGCCGTCACGAGCCAGTCTTGCGCGCCGTCGTCTTGCGTGCGGCGGTTTTGCGAGCCGGTGCCGGTTTCTCCTCGGCGCCTTCCGTCACGGTTTCGGCGTCCTTCGTCGCCGATTTTGCCGTCTTCTTCGCGGCAGCGGCCTTCGGCTCCTTCTTCTCGAACTCGAAGCCGATCTTGCCGTCCGGCTGCTTCACGAGGAAGGCCTTGAAGTTGCGGCCCGTGCGCGACGACTTGAAGTTCGGCAGCAGATCCGTACGGCCGTCGGCAAGCAGCTTGCCCATCTGCTCGCGCGTGATTTCCTGCTGCAGGATCACCTTGCCCGAGCGGAAGTCGCAGGTCTTCGGGTTGGCCACCGAGTGCTCGCACACGTAGCTCATCCCGTGCTCGAACACGCGGCCCTTGCACTTCGGGCACGCGCCGACCGGCTCCTGGGCGGAAAAGTCGGGCGCTTCGCCTTCCTCGCCGCCCGTGTCCTGACCGAAGTCGAATTCGAGCTTGTAGTTCTTCGTCTCGTCGTCGAAGGTCAGCTTGAGGATCGCCGAGAACGGGCGGCCCATCTTGCTGCGGAAGCCGGACAGCGGGCCGATCATCTTCTCGCGCAGCAACTCCTCGACTTCCGCGATCTCGAACTGCCGGCTGCCCGGGATCTTCGAGATCGAGAACTCGCACTTCGTGCATGCGAAGCGGCGGTAGTTTTCCTTCACCTGGCCGCCGCAGTTCGGGCACGGCGTCTCGAGGGTCGCGTAATCGCCGGGGATCGTGTCCGAATCGTATTCCTTCGCGCGCTTCACGATCTGCTGCGTCATGCGGGCGATTTCCTGCATGAACGCTTCGCGCCCGAGGTTGCCGCGCTCCATCTGCGACAGCTTGTATTCCCATTCGCCGGTGAGCTCGGGCGCGGTGAGTTCCTTCACGCCGAGCCCGCGCAGCAGTGTCATCAGCTGGAATGCCTTCGCGGTCGGGATCAGTTCGCGGCCCTCGCGCACGAGGTATTTCTCGCCGAGCAGGCCTTCGATGATCGCCGCGCGCGTGGCCGGCGTGCCGAGGCCCTTCGCGGCCATCGCCTCGCGCAGTTCGTCGTCCTCGACGAGCTTGCCCGCGCCTTCCATCGCGGACAGCAGCGTCGCTTCCGAGTAGCGTGCGGGCGGCTTCGTGACGAGCGCGACGGCGGCGATCTCGTCCGTCTTCACCTTCTCGTCCTTCTGCACCGGCACCAAGTTCGCATCCGCGCCTTCGGCGTCGCGGCCGTACACCTGCAGCCAGCCCGGCTCGACGAGCACCTTGCCTTCGGTCTTGAAGTGATGGCCGGCGACTTCGGTGATCCGCGTCGTGACGCGGAATTCGGCCGCCGGGAAGAACACGGCGAGGAAGCGCTTCACGACCATGTCGTACAGCTTCTGCTCCGGCTCGGACAGCGACTTCGGCGCCTGCAGCGTCGGGATGATTGCAAAGTGGTCGCTGATCTTCGAGTTGTCGAAGATCCGCTTGTTCGGCTTCACCCAGCCCTTGTCGAGCACCTGCTTCGCATGCGGCAGGTAGTTGTTGCTCTCCTTGAGCATCTCGAGCGTGGACTCGACCGTCGACAGATAGTCTTCCGGCAGCGCGCGTGCATCGGTACGCGGGTAGGTCAGCACCTTGTGCTTTTCATACAGTGCCTGCGCGAGGCCGAGCGTGTTCTTCGCGGAGAAGCCGAAGCGGCTGTTCGCTTCGCGCTGCAGGCTCGTCAGGTCGAACAGCAGCGGCGACAGCTGCGTCGACGGCTTCGATTCCTCGGAGACAGTGCCAACCTGGTCGCGACACGCGGCGACGATCGTTTCGGCAGCCGGCAGGCTCCACAGGCGGGAGTCGCGCTTTTCCGGATCGAATTCGTCGCGCTTGAATTTCGGGTCGTACCACTTGCCTTCGTAGAAGCCGCCCGCGCACGCGAATTCGGCCTTCACTTCCCAGTAGTCGCGCGGGACGAAGCGGCGGATTTTCTCTTCCCGTTCGACGACGATCGACAACGTTGGCGTCTGAACGCGGCCAACTGTCGTCAGGAAGAAGCCGCCGCCCTTGCTGTTGAACGCGGTCATCGCGCGGGTGCCGTTGATCCCGACGAGCCAGTCGGCTTCCGAGCGGCAGCGTGCGGCGTCGGCGAGCGGCAGCATGTCCGCGTCGCTGCGCAGGTTCGCGAAGCCGTCGCGGATCGCCTGCGGGGTCATCGACTGCAGCCACAGGCGCTGGACCGGCTGTTTCGCCTTCGCGTGCTGCGCGATCAGGCGGAAAATCAGTTCGCCCTCGCGCCCCGCGTCACATGCGTTGATCAGACGGTCGACGTCCTTGCGCTTCAGCAGCTTGGTGAGCACCTTGAGGCGCGACTCGCTTTTTGCGATCGGGTTCAGGTCGAAATGCGGGGGGATGACGGGCAGATGCGCGAAGCTCCATTTCCCGCGCTTGACCTCGTACTCTTCCGGGGCGGCGATTTCCAGCAGGTGGCCGACAGCGGACGAAAGGACGAAATCGTCGCTTTCGTAATACTCGTCATGCTTGGTAAAGCCGCCCAAAGCGCGTGCGATGTCGTTCGCGACAGAAGGCTTTTCCGCAATGATCAGTGCTTTGGACATGACAGGTGTGTGTTGGTAGACCGGGTTCGCCGGTTGTGGGTCCCTTTTACGACCGCTTTATAGCACACGCCGCAGCGATGGCGGCTCAGCGCGTAAAAAGCGGCCCATCATAGAGGGGGGCCGCAACGGCGGCAAGCGCCCGGCGCGGCGGGGCGCGCAAACGCGCGCAAAACCACCGGGCCGGCTCGCGAATTCAGGCTTCGACGACCAGGATATTGCGCAATTTCGGTGCGTGCGGCGCACCGGGTACCGCGCTCAGGTCGGACAGCATCCGCTCGACGATCGCCGCATGCGGCAGCACCGTGCCAAAGAAGCGGGCGGTGTGGGCATCTTCGATCAGGATCGTCGGGAAGTTCTCGACGTCGAGATCGTCGAGCTGGTCGGCATGCGTTTCGATGTCGATCCAGGCGAAGCAGGCGTCCGGATGTGCGTCGGCGAGCTGGTCGAAGGCCGTCCGGTAATCGCGGCACGTGCCGCACCACTCGGCGCACAGGCAGGCGACGAGCAACGTGCCGGGATCGGCGAGGCGCTCGGCGATCCGATCCGCATCGGTGTCGAGATTCAGCGCGGGCATGGGTTTCCTTGGGTATCGTCGGCGGCCGGGCCGCCCCTATGCGGGGGAATGTAGCACGCCGTGCACGGGCGGGGTGCGCGCCACGTCAAGCCGTGCGAAGCGTCCGCCGGGAAGGCTGGCAACGCGGCCGGCCAGTTCCAGCGCAAGCAGCGCCCGGTGCAGCACGTCGTCAGACAGACCGCTGTGCTCGGCGAGCCATTCGTAGGTGACGGGGCCGTATCCCAAGGCGGCGAGCACGGCCTGTTCGGACGGGGTGGCGGGCAGCGGTGGCGCCGGCGACGGAGCTTCGTTGCGGGCCGGCGCGGTGGCCGGAACGGCATCGCCAGTCTGGATAACCCCGGTAACGGCACGCCGAGCGGCGGCTTCGTCTTCGCGCGGGCCACCGGTATCCGTGCACGGATGCCCGGAACACGCCGCACCGCCCGCCGTGCCGGCTTTCGCTTCGCCCAGCCCGTATTCCTCGAGTACATCGAGCGGCGCCGCCGTGAGTTTCGCGCCGTCGCGGATCAATGCGTGGCAGCCCTGCGCGAGCGGCGCGTGGATCGAGCCCGGCATCGCGAATACGTCGCGCCCCAGTTCGTTCGCGAGCCGCGCGGTGATCAGCGAGCCGGAGCGCGGCGCGGCCTCGACGACGAGCGCGCCGACCGCGAGCGCGGCGATCAGCCGGTTGCGTTGCGGGAAGTGGGCGGCGCGGGCCGGCGTGCCGAGCGGCCATTCCGACACGATCGCGCCGTGCGCGCCGATCTCGTGGGCGAGTGCACGGTGCCGCGCCGGATAGACGAGATCGGCGCCGGTCGCGATCACCGCGACCGTGCCCGACGGGCCGTCGAGCCCGCCACGATGTGCGGCGGCATCGATCCCGAGCGCGAGGCCCGACACGATCGGCAGCCCGGCGTCGGACAGCTCGCGTGCGAAGTGCGTTGCGTCGGCGAGCCCCTGCGGCGTGGCGTGACGACTGCCGACCACGGCGAGACTGCGCGCGTGCAGCAGGTCGAGCCGGCCCTTTACATATAGCAGCAGCGGCGGATCGTGCAGGTCGCGCAGCCGCGGCGGATAGGCCGGATCGGTGAGCGTGACGAGCGCGTTGCCCGGCGCGTCGAGCCACGCGAGCGCGGCGTCGGTGCGCGCGTCGAGATCGCCGCGCTCGCTTGCGCGCACGGCCAGGGCGGCGGCGGCGCTGGTCACGGCGGCGATGGCGTGGTCGGGCGCACGCAGCAGCGCGTCCGGCGAGCCGAACGCATCGAGCAGTGCCTGCAGCGCGGCGGGGGCGAGGCCGGGCGCATGCGCGAGCTGCAGCCACGCGCGCACGGCGGAGGTGGTCAGCGCGTGCGGCGACATGAGGCGCCCCTCGAATGCGGTGGCCAGCGGACGGCGTGCCGCCATGATAAAATTTTCATCATCCGAAATACTCGACAGGGCCGCGCGCGCAGGCGCCCGGCCGATTGCAGGAGGCATGATCCGCGGCATTGATTCGCCGCGCGTCCGCCTCATCTTCATTGCATCCCGGCGGCAGCGCCAGCCGGCCGGATGGCCGATGCGGCACGCCGCTCCACCGAATACCGAACGCCATGGCTTTACTCAATATTCTTCATTACCCCGACAAGCGGCTGCACAAGGTCGCGAAGCCCGTCGACAAGGTCGACGACCGGATCCGCAAGCTCGTCGCCGACATGGCCGAGACCATGTATGCGGCGCCGGGCATCGGCCTTGCGGCCACGCAGGTCGACGTGCACGAGCGCGTGATCGTGATCGACGTCTCCGAGGAGAAGAACGAGCTGCGCGCGTTCATCAACCCCGAGATCGTGTGGTCGAGCGATGCAAAGCAGATCTATGAAGAGGGCTGCCTGTCGGTGCCCGGCATCTACGACGAAGTCGAGCGTCCCGATCATGTGCGCGTGCGCGCGCTCAACGAGCAGGGTGAGACTTTCGAGCTCGACTGCGAGGGCCTGCTGGCCGTGTGCGTCCAGCACGAGATGGATCACCTGATGGGGCGCGTGTTCGTCGAATACCTGTCGCCGCTCAAGCAGACGCGCATCAAGACGAAGATGAAGAAACTCGAACGCGCGATGTAACGCGCGTTCGCCCAGCCCGACCCCGAACGCTGTCATGACCCATACGTTGCGCGTAGTTTTTGCCGGCACGCCGGAATTCGCCGCGGCTGCCCTCGCCGCGATCCACGAGGCCGGTTTCCCGGTGCCGCTCGTGCTCACCCAGCCCGATCGCCCTGCCGGGCGCGGAATGAAACTGCAGGCGAGCGCGGTGAAGCGCTACGCCGTCGAGCACGGGATGCCCGTCGCGCAACCGCCGTCGCTGCGCCGCGCGGGCAAGTATCCGGCCGAGGCGGCCGACGCGATCGAGCTGCTGCGTTCGACGCCGCATGACGTGATGGTGGTCGCCGCATACGGCCTGCTGCTGCCGCAGGAAGTGCTCGACATTCCGCGCGACGGCTGCATCAACATTCACGCGTCGCTGCTGCCGCGCTGGCGCGGCGCCGCGCCGATCCACCGCGCGATCGAGGCCGGCGACGCCGAGACGGGCGTCACGCTGATGCAGATGGACATCGGCCTCGACACCGGCGCGATGATCGAGGAAGCGCGCGTGACGATCGCGCCCGACGAGACGACCGCGACGCTGCACGACCGGCTCGCCGCCGAAGGCGCGCGACTGATCGTCGACGCGCTCGTGAAGCTCGAGCGCGACGGCGTGCTGCCGGCGACGCCGCAACCGGCCGACGGCGTGACCTATGCGGAAAAGATCGGCAAGCACGAAGCGGCGCTCGACTGGCGCAAGCCGGCCGACGTGCTTGCGCGCCAGGTGCGTGCGTTCGATCCGTTCCCGGGCGGCGTCGCGACGCTCGACGGCGCGGCGATCAAGCTGTGGGCAGCCGAGCCGGTGGCGGCGCGCGGCGACGCGGCGCCAGGCACGATCGTCGAAGCCGCGCCGGAAGGCGTGGTCGTCGCATGCGGCAGCGGTGCGCTGCGCGTCACGCAGTTGCAGAAGCCGGGCGGCAAGCGGCTGCCCGCGCGCGAATTCCTGGCCGGCTCGCCGCTCGCCGCGGGCCAGCGTTTCGCGCTGACCGACGTTGCCTGACGCGACCTGACCGTCATTCGACACGGCCTGCCGGGCGTGCGCAATCGGCCGGATGGCCGAGTCGCGCGGCGCGGCAGGCGCGCGTAGAATTTCCCTGCGCTCCCCGGTTTCGAGGTTTTCATGTTCGGCATCACCCATTTCGGCTTCTTCGTGCTGGCGGTCTTCCTGCTGAACGTCACGCCCGGCCCCGATACGGCCTATATCGTCGGCCGCAGCGTTGCGCAGGGCCGCGGCGCGGGGCTGATGTCGGCGCTCGGCATTTCGGCCGGCTGCTGCGTTCATGCGCTCGCCTGCGCCTTCGGCCTGACCGCGCTGCTCGCGGCATCGGCTGCCGCATTCACGGTGATCAAGCTGGTCGGCGCCGCCTACCTGATCTACCTCGGCGTGAGGATGATCGTCGCGAAGCAGGCAGCCGGGCCGTCCGGCACGGCGGCCACGCAAGCCGAAAAGCCGCTGCGCCAGTTGTTCATGCAGGGCTTCTGGACCAACGTGCTGAACCCGAAGGTCGTGCTGTTCTTCGTGTCGTTCTTCCCGCAGTTCGTGTCGGCCGACAGCCCGCACAAGGCATGGGCGTTCCTGACCCTCGGCGGCGTGTTCGTCGCGATGAGCACGGTGTGGACCAGTCTCGTCGCGTGGGTCGCGGGCAGTGTCACGGCGCGCTTCTCCGGCAAGCCGGGCGTCAGGAAATGGCTCGACCGCACGGTCGGCAGCGCTTTCGTCGGCCTCGGTCTTCGTCTTGCAACATCGCAACGGTGAGATTGAATTTTTCCGGCAAGACCTTATCTAACAAAACGCTTACAATTTTCCGTCGCGCCTTTTTGATGCGCGGCGGGTCCCCTGACGGATAAGGAGTGGGTATGTTCAATTGGGTCAAAACGGCGATGCTGATGGCCGCGATCACGGCCCTGTTCATCGTGATCGGCGGGATGATCGGCGGTTCGCGGGGCATGACGATCGCGCTGCTGTTCGCGCTCGGCATGAATTTCTTCTCTTACTGGTTCTCGGACAAGATGGTGCTGCGCATGTACAACGCGCAGGAAGTCGATGAGAACACCGCGCCGCAGTTCTACCGGATGGTGCGCGAGCTGGCCACGCGCGCGAACCTGCCGATGCCGCGCGTCTACCTGATCAACGAGGATGCGCCGAACGCGTTCGCGACGGGCCGCAACCCCGAGCACGCGGCGGTCGCCGCGACGACGGGCATCCTGCGCGTGCTGTCGGAGCGCGAGATGCGCGGCGTGATGGCGCACGAGCTCGCACACGTGAAGCACCGCGACATCCTGATCTCGACGATCACCGCGACGATGGCGGGCGCGATCTCGGCCATCGCGAACTTCGCGATGTTCTTCGGCGGGCGCGACGAGAATGGCCGGCCGGCCAACCCGATCGCGGGTATCGCGGTCGCGCTGCTCGCACCGATCGCAGGCGCGTTGATCCAGATGGCGATTTCGCGGGCACGCGAGTTCGAGGCCGACCGCGGCGGCGCGCAGATTTCCGGCGATCCGCAATCGCTCGCGACCGCGCTCGACAAGATCCATCGCTATGCGGCGGGCATCCCGTTCCAGGCGGCCGAGCAGCATCCGGCCACCGCGCAGATGATGATCATGAACCCGCTGCACGGCGGCGGCCTGCAGAACCTGTTCTCGACGCACCCGGCCACCGAGGAGCGCATCGCGCGCCTGATGGAGATGGCGCGTACCGGCCGATTCGACTAAGCCACGGCACACCGTGCGGCAGTTGCCGCGCGGGGGCCGCCGCACCACCCCGCATGCCCCGCGCTGCGGGGTGTTTCATTTGCACGAGCCGTAAAGGGGCCAAAGGGCCTGCAGCATCGCACGCTACAATGCCCGGTTTGGGATCGCAGGGCCCACGGGCGCCGCGATCCCGCCGTTTGCCGCATTTGCTTGCTGTGCCCTTGCCGCGCTTGTTTGCCGAATTTGCTCCGATGACACGAACCCGTTCTACCGCTCCGTCTTCTTCCGGCCGCCCGGCGCGCCTGTCCGCGCTGCATCTCGCGCCCGATTCGCTCGGCTTCGCACTCGACGCGGCCGCGCAGGCGGTCGATGCGGTGCGGCGCGGCACCGCGCTGCCGGCAGCGCTGTCGGCGGTATTCGCGCAGATGCCGTCCGGTGCGCAGGCGCTCGCGCGCGGGGCGACGCAGGACGTCGCCTACCGGACGATGCGCCGCCTCGGCAGTGCGGACTGGTTGATCGGCCGACTCATCAGCAAGGCGCCGCCCGCCTACGTGCACGCGGTGCTCGCCGGTGCGTTCGCGCTGCTGCTCGACCCGGCGGACGAGGCCGCGTATCCGGCGTTCACGGTGGTCGACCAGGCCGTGACCGTGATTGGTGCGCGCCGCGAATGCGCGTTCGCGAAGGGGATGGTCAACGCGGTGCTGCGCCGTTTCCTGCGCGAGCGCGACGCGCTCGTCGCGGCGCTGCAGGACGATGTCGTCGCGCGCTGGAACTACCGCGCGTGGTGGGTCGATTCGGTGAAGCGCGCGTGGCCCGACGCATGGCAGGCGATCCTCGCGGCCGGCGAGCGGCAAGGGCCGCTGACGCTGCGCGTGAACGCGCGCCGCGCGAGCGTCGACGCCTATCTCGAGACGCTGCGCGCGAACGGGATCGAAGCGACCGCGATCGGCCGGCATGCGGTGCGGCTCGCGTCGGCGCTGCCGGTCGATCGCATTCCGGGGTTTGCCGACGGCGTCGTGTCGGTGCAGGACGCCGGCGCGCAGCTCGCAGCCGAATGGCTCGGTGCGCGCGACGGCATGCGCGTGCTCGACGCATGCGCGGCGCCCGGCGGCAAGACCGGCCATATTCTCGAGCTGGCCGATGCGGAAGTCGTTGCGCTGGAAAGCGATGCCGCGCGCGCGGCACGGATCGGCGAGAACCTCGTGCGGCTGTCGCTCGAAGCGGACGTGCGTGTCGGCGATGCGGGTGCCCCCGACGCGTGGTACGACGGGCGCCCGTTCGACCGCATCCTTGCCGACGTGCCGTGCTCGGCGTCCGGCATCGTGCGCCGGCATCCCGACATTCGCTGGCTGCGCCGCGAGGCCGACATCCCGGCGCTCGTCGCGGAACAGCGCCGCATCCTGTCGGCGTTGTGGCCGCTTGTGAAGCCGGGCGGCGAACTGCTTTACGTGACCTGTTCGGTCTTCCCCGAAGAAGGCGAATGGCAGGCCCGCTGGTTTGAAGCGGCCTGTGAAGATGCGGTACGATTGGACGCCCCGGGCCAGCTGCTGCCGGGCGGAGTGCAGGGAGGGGCGGCCGCCGGCGCACTCGACCAGAACACCGATCACGACGGATTTTTCTACGCGCGGTTTCAGAAACGGTGACGATCAAACACCTTTTTCCACTTCGGCTCGCGGCCGTCCTGATGGTCGCGTTGACGCTGTGCCTGGCCGTCGTCCGGCCGGCGCAAGCCGAGTCGATCGCCGTGCAGCGCGCGTCGCTCCAGTCCGACGGAAGCGGCTGGGCGCTCGACGCACGCTTCGATTTCGAGCTGAACCCGAACCTCGAGGATGCCGTCAACAAGGGCATTCCGCTTTATTTCACGACCGACTTCGAGTTGAGCCGTGCGCGCTGGTACTGGTTCGACGAGCAGCCGGTGGCGGTGACGCAGACGATCCGCCTGTCGTTCCAGCCGCTCACGCGCGAGTATCGCGTGTCGACGGGGGGCCTGCAGCTCGGCTTCCCGTCGCTGAAGGACGCGCTTGCGGTCGTCAGGCACATCACGTCGTGGCACGTGATCGACCGCAACCAGGTGCGCGCCGGTGAAACCTACACGGCATCGGTGCGGATGCAGCTCGACACGGCGCTGATGCCGAAGCCGTTCCAGGTCGATGCCGTGAACAACCGCGACTGGACGCTCGGGTCGGACTGGAAGCGCTTCAACTTCACGGTGACCGAACGTGCTAAATAAAGTGCGCCGCGCGGCCAGCGGGAAGAGCCTCCTCATTCGCGTGATCGTCTCGACCGTCGCGCTCACCGCGCTGCTGCTGCTCGTGCTGCTCGCAGCCGCGAGCGCGAATACCGAATTCTTCGACCGCTACTACTCGTGGCTGTACGCGACGAACATCGTCGTCGCGCTCGTGTTCCTGCTCGTGGTGCTCGGGCTGATCGGGATGATCGTCGTGCGCCTGAGGAAGGGCAAGTTCGGCACGCGGCTGCTCGCGAAGCTCGCGGTGTTTTTCGCACTCGTCGGCGTGGTGCCGGGCGGGATCATCTACATCGTGTCGTACCAGTTCGTGTCGCGCAGCATCGAGTCGTGGTTCGACGTGAACGTCGAGACGGCGCTGACGGCCGGCCTGAACCTCGGCCGCGGGATGCTCGATGCGTCGCTGTCCGATCTGCAGACGAAGGCGCGGCTGATGTCCGACCAGCTCGCGAGCGTTGATGCGAACACGAATGGCACGACGCTCACGCTGCTGCGGCTGCGCGACCAGTTCGGCGTGCAGGACGCGACGATCGTCGAGCCGAGCCGCGCCGGCTCGGGGGCGGCCCCCGACCTGCACATCGTCGCGCAGGCGTCGGGCAATTTCGCGGCGCTGATTCCGGACGACCTGCCAACGCCGCTGATGCTGAACCAGGCGCGTGAACACGGCGCGTACGCGGCGATCGAGGGCGAAGTCGACGGCGACCCGCGCGCGCACGGCGCGAAGGGCGCGCTGCGCTTGCGCGTGGTGCGCCCGATCCCCGATGCGTCGACGTCGCTGCTGCAGCCGGCGGAACGCTTCCTGCAGCTCACGCAGCCGGTGCCGCCGACGCTTGCCCACAACGCGGATGCCGTGCAGCGCGCGTATCGCGAGTACCAGGAAAAGTCGCTCGGCCGCACGGGGCTGCGCAAGATGTACATCGGCACGCTGACACTTGCGCTGTTCCTCGCAACCTTCATCGCGATGATGCTCGCGCTCGCGCTCGGCCAGCAGCTCGCGCGGCCGCTGTTCCTGCTCGCGCAAGGCACGAAGGAGATCACCGAAGGCGACTACACGCCGAAGCGCGAGATCAAGACGCGAGACGAGCTCGGTTTCCTCACGCAGTCGTTCAACGCGATGACGCGCCAGTTGTCCGAGGCGCGGCTCGCGGTCGAGAAGAACCGCATCGCGCTCGAGCATTCGAAGACGTATCTCGAGAGCATCCTCGCGAACCTGACGGCTGGCGTGTTCGTGCTCGACCGCCAGTTCCGGCTGACGACCGCCAATCGCGGCGCCGAGCGGATCTTCCGGCAGCCGTTCAACGCGCTGATCGGCACGACGCTCGACCGGATCGGCGTGGCCGCCGGGTTCGGCGCGATGGTGCGCAAGGCGTTCGCCGATCGCGAAGCGGCGTCCGACGGCGCTAGCGGCGATCGCGGCCACTGGCAGCAGCAGTTCGCGATCGAGGTACCGGGCGAAGCCGATCCGTTGACGTTGCTCGTGCGCGGCACGCGCCTCGTGTCGACGGTCGAGGGGCAGGCCGACGATCCGCAGACGTCCGGTTACGTCGTGGTGTTCGACGACATCTCCGACGTGATTTCCGCGCAGCGCTCGGTCGCGTGGGGCGAAGTTGCGCGCCGGCTCGCGCACGAGATCAAGAATCCGCTGACGCCGATTCAGCTGTCGGCGGAACGGCTGCAGATGAAGCTTTCCGACAAGCTCGCACCGCCCGATGCCGACGTGCTCAAGCGCGGTGCGACGATGATCGTCAACCAGGTGGCCGCGATGAAGCGGATGGTCGACGATTTCCGCGAGTACGCGCGCACGCCGCCGGCGGTGCTCTCGAACCTGCAGTTGAACGAACTGGCGAGCGAGGTGCTCGGGCTGTACGGTGTGGGCGAAGGCAAGAGCGCGATCGTCGCCGAGCTCGCGCCGTCGCTGCCGGTGATACGCGGTGATGCGACGCAACTGCGCCAGGTGATTCACAACCTGCTGCAGAATGCGCAGGATTCGGTCGCGGAGTCGGCGCATCCGCGTGTGTTGATCGAAACCAAGACAGTAGAATATGGCGATCCCGACGCCGAGGGCAAAACGCGCGTCGCGGTACGTCTTACCGTGTCCGACAACGGGCCCGGTTTTCCGGCGCGCATCCTGACTCGCGCGTTCGAGCCTTATGTCACGACGAAGGCGAAGGGCACGGGTCTGGGGTTGGCCACGGTCAAGAAGATCGTCGATGAGCACGGTGCGCGGATCGATCTGCGCAATCGGATGCACGGCGAGACCGTCGAGGGTGCGCAGGTGTCGATCCTGTTCCTGCAGATGGCGAGCGATGCGCCAGGCGCCGAATCGGGCGTGCAGGACGGGGCGGCCCCCGCCAAGACAAAAGCAAGTGAGCAGACAAAGGCAGCGTAAATGGCAACCATCCTGGTGGTAGATGATGAAATGGGCATCCGGGAATTGCTCTCGGAGATCCTCAGCGATGAAGGACACGTCGTCGAGGCGGCGGAGAACGCGCAGGCCGCGCGGGAATACCGGTTGAATCAGGCGCCCGATCTCGTGCTGCTCGATATCTGGATGCCCGATACCGACGGCGTGACGTTGCTCAAGGAGTGGGCGGCGCAGGGGCTGCTGACGATGCCCGTGATCATGATGTCCGGGCACGCGACGATCGATACGGCCGTCGAGGCAACGAAGATCGGCGCGCTCGATTTCCTCGAGAAGCCCATCGCGCTGCAGAAGCTGCTGAAGTCCGTCGAGCACGGTCTTGCACGCGGTGCGGCGCCGGTGTCAGCGAACGCGGCGGCGAAGGCCGGCGCAGGGCAGGCGGCGGGGCCCGCGGCGGTTGCGTCCGCAGCTGCGCTGCCGACGCTCGGCGACGACATGGCTTCGGCACTCGGCCTCGCGGGCCAGACAGCCGCGATCCCGTTCGACATCCCGTTGCGCGAAGCGCGCGATGCGTTCGAGCGCGCGTACTTCGAATATCACCTCGCGCGCGAAAACGGCAGCATGACGCGCGTCGCGGAGAAGACGGGCCTCGAGCGCACGCACCTGTATCGCAAGCTCAAGCAGCTCGGTGTCGAGCTCGGCAAGAAGCCGTCCGAAGGCGCCGTATAAAATATTTTGCGAAAGTACTTGATCAAGTAACGAAGGGTGGATATACTTTCTCTTCTTCGTTGGCCCGGTAGCTCAGTTGGTAGAGCAGCGGATTGAAAATCCGCGTGTCGTTGGTTCGATTCCGACCCAGGCCACCAGAATTTTAAAACCCCGAGAATCGGAAGATTCTTGGGGTTTTTCGTTTGTGGTGAGGTTTGCGTGACGAGAGGCGTGGGATGGCGTGCCCGGCAGTGTTCACGAGGGCATGATAAAATCCGTGTCCGCTCAATAACTTAGCGCATCGCTTCATGCGCGCGGCAGGCTGCCAGCGTGGCGCCGCCGTGGCGCGCGGCAACGATGCCGCGCGATGGGCGGTATAAGCGCTCCGCCGCGTTCGCGGCCGATTGCGCTGCCTATACTGGTCGAGCCGGCCCATGCCGGCACGCGTCGGGCCGCCCGGCGGCAGCCGGCCCCGGCGCGCAGCGCGACGCGAGCCTACACATTCACGGAGTATCACGGTGATTCGGACAGACGCTAAAGACGGCGCGCTCGTGTTGTTTTCCGGCGGGCAGGACTCGGCCACGTGCGTGGCATGGGCCCTCGAACGCTACCAGACGGTCGAGACGCTCGGTTTCGATTACGGCCAGCGCCACCGCGTCGAGCTCGAATGTCGCGAAGGCGTGCGCGAAGCGCTGAAGCGTGACTTTCCCGCCTGGTCGGACCGGCTCGGCGACGATCACATGATCGACCTGTCGGTGCTCGGCGCGATCAGCGATACCGCGATGACGCGCACGATCGAGATCGAGACGGCGGCGAACGGCCTGCCGAACACGTTCGTGCCGGGCCGCAACCTGATGTTCATGACGATCGCCGCGGCGATCGCCTATCGCCGCGGGCTGCGCGTGCTGGTCGGCGGGATGTGCGAGACGGATTTCTCGGGCTATCCCGACTGCCGCGACGACACGATGAAGGCGCTGCAGGTCGCGCTGAACCTCGGGATGGATACGCGCGTCGTGCTCGAGACGCCGCTGATGTGGCTCGACAAGGCGCAGACGTGGCAGCTCGCCGAACAGCTCGGCGGCGAAGCGCTCGTCGAACTGATCCGCGTCGAGACGCACACGTGCTACGTGGGCGAGCGCGCGGAACTGCACGATTGGGGCTTCGGCTGCGGCGAATGCCCGGCCTGCAAGCTGCGCAAGCGCGGCTACGAGGCCTACCTGAAGGGCGAGCGGGTGACCGAAGCGCCGCTGTGACGCGGGTGTGCGGGCAGCGCTGGATGGATAACGGATTCTGATCGACAACGAGCGGCGCGAGCCGGACGAAGCACGATGACTTACGCGGTCAAGGAAATTTTCTACACGTTGCAGGGCGAGGGCGCGAACGCGGGCCGGCCGGCCGTGTTCTGCCGGTTCGCCGGCTGCAATCTGTGGTCGGGCCGCGAAGAGGATCGTGCGGAGGCCGTGTGCCGCTTCTGCGATACCGACTTCGTCGGCACCGACGGCGAGAACGGCGGCAAGTTCAAGGATGCCGAAGCGCTCGTCGCGACGATCGCCGGCCTGTGGCCGGAGGGCGAGGCGCACCGCTTCGTCGTCTGCACGGGCGGCGAGCCGATGCTGCAGCTCGACCAGCCGCTCGTCGACGCGCTGCACGCGGCCGGTTTCGAGATCGCGATCGAGACCAACGGCTCGCTGCCGGTGCTCGAATCGATCGACTGGATCTGCGTGAGCCCGAAGGCCGACGCGCCGCTCGTCGTCACGAAAGGCAATGAGCTGAAGGTCGTGATCCCGCAGGACAACCAGCGGCTGGCCGACTACGCGAAGCTCGACTTCGAGTATTACCTCGTCCAGCCGATGGACGGCCCGTCGCGCGACCTCAATACGAAGCTCGCGATCGACTGGTGCAAGCGTCATCCGCAGTGGCGGCTGTCGATGCAGACCCACAAATATCTGAACATTCCCTGAGCCCCGGCTTTTGACATCGTGCTGATTACCCGAAAACTCGAATTCGACGCGGGCCACCGCATTCCCGATCACCGCAGCCAGTGCCGGAACCTGCACGGCCATCGCTATGTGCTCGAAGTCACGCTGCGCGGCGATCTCGTCGATACCGAGGGGGCGCCCGACCGCGGCATGGTGATGGATTTCGCCGACGTGAAGGCGCTCGCGATGGAGCACCTGGTCGGCAAGTGGGACCACGCGTTCCTGGTCTATGCGCGCGACGAGGTCGTACGCTCGTTCCTCGAGCAGATGGCCGATCACAAGACCGTCGTGATCGACCGGATCCCGACCGTCGAGAACCTCGCGGCGATCGCGTTCGACATCCTCGCGAACGTGTACGACGCGCACTACGGCGTGAACCTGCGGCTCGAGCGCGTGCGCCTGTACGAAACGCCGAACTGCTGGGCCGACGTCGAGCGCCAGCCCGGCCGCTGATCCCGCCTTCCCGGCAGCCCCGCCAGCCCGCGCGGGCTGCCTGACGCCGCACCCTGCGGCCTCGTCCCGCCCGGCTCCCCGTCCGTTTCCACATTCCGCGTAACGCCGCGCTATGATCGTTGCGTGGCGCCGAAAAGCGCAGCCGTGCGCGGGTCGTGCGGCCGGCGCTGTCAGATCGGCCGCCCACGGGCGACCAACGTTCCAGGGCCCGGTCCCGGCGCCGCCGTGCTTCGCTGCCCGGCGTGTCGCGCCGCTTTGCCCGTTGCTTGTCCCGTTCGATTGCCGTTCCGTCCCGGAGGCCGTATCGATGAGCACGCTCACCAATTCCCTCAAACAACGCCTGCGCGACGGCGACGAGCCGCTGTACGGCCTGTGGCTGTCGCTCGGCAGCGAGTCGGCCGCGGAAGCGCTCGCGCATGCCGGCTACGACTGGCTTTGCATCGACATGGAGCACGCGCCGAACGACAGCCGCGATGTTGCATCGCAGTTGCGCGCGATCGCAGCCGCCCATCTGCCGAGCGAGCCCGTCGTGCGCGTGCCGGCGCGTGAGCCGTGGCTCGTGAAGCGCGCGCTCGATGCGGGCGCGCGCACGCTGATGTTTCCGGGTATCGAGACACCGGACGACGCCGCGCACGCGGTGCGGCTCACGCGCTATCCGTCGCCGGATTCGCCGGACGGTCTGCGCGGCGTCGCGGGCATGGTGCGCGCGGCGGCGTTCGGCATGCGCCGCGATTACGTGCAGACGGCGAACGCGCAGGTCGCGGTGATCGTGCAGATCGAATCGGCCCGCGGCGTCGATGAAGTCGAGCGGATTGCGGCGCTGCCCGGTATCGATTGCCTGTTCGTCGGCCCGGCCGATCT
The DNA here is from genome assembly GCF_005502655.1 of Burkholderia sp. 4NA327C6. Lineage (NCBI taxonomy): Bacteria > Pseudomonadati > Pseudomonadota > Betaproteobacteria > Burkholderiales > Burkholderiaceae > Burkholderia > Burkholderia sp. 4NA327C6. The sequence goes on from NZ_SCNZ01000031.1 coordinate 77,218, forward strand.
CGCGGCGAGTCTCGGGCATCTCGGCGATATCCGTCACCCGGACGTCGAAACCGCGATGGCGCGCGTGCTCGCGGCCGGCCGGCAGGCCGGCGTCGCGGTCGGCATCTTCGCGGGCGATACGGCGGCCGCGCGCCAGTATCGCGAGGCCGGCTACCGGATGATCACGGTGTCGGCCGACGTCAGCTGGCTGTTGCGCGCAACGCGGCAGGCGCTGCAGGAGGTACGGTCATGAACGGTGGCGACGGCGCGTGCCGTGGGCGCGCGCAGGGTGGGATCGGGGTACGCGGGCAGGTCGGCGCGCTGCTCGGCCTGTGGACCGTATGTATCGCGGTGGCCGCGCAGGGTGCGCCGCAAGCGAAGCCCGATCCGTCGCACGAGACGCAATCGGCGGTCGCCGACTACAACGCCGGCGACTATCGCGCGGCGCTGGTGCAGTTCCACGACGCGGCCGAACGCGGCGACCGTCTCGCGCAATTCAACTACGCGATGATGCTGCTGACCGGCGAAGGCGTGACGGCGAACGTCGACGAAGGGCTGCGCTGGTTGAAGCGCGCGGCCGACGCGAACATGTCGCATGCGCAGTATGTGTATGGCCGGATGTTCGACGACGGCGAGTTCGTCACGCGCGATCCGGCCGAGGCGCATCGCTGGTTCCTGCGGGCGGCGAAGCAGGGGCACGTGCAGGCCGAGCTGTCGCTCGCGAACCAGTTCCTCGACGGGCGCGGTACGCCGCGCGACAACCGGCAGGCGTTTGCGTGGTACAAGCAGGCGGCCGACGCGGGCGAGCCGACCGCGCAGTACGTGACCGCGTCGTTCTACGAGCGCGGTGGCGACGGCGTCGCGCAGAACCTCAACATCGCGCGGGCGTATTACGCGGCGGCGGCCGCGCAGGGCGACGAGACGGCCGGGCTGAAATTCAAGGAGCTGAGTGCGCGGCTGAAGGCGCAGGGGCCGGCATCGGGAGCCGGCGCGGAGCCGGGCGGCGCGCACGCGCCGCCGCCGTGAGCGGGGCGGGCGCCACGCGGCACTGGGTGGCCGCGTTTGTCGTCCGCGGTCGAAAAAAACGGCGCGGAAGCGCCGTTTTTCTTGATGCGGTGCGTGCCGCGCGGTCAGCTCTTCATCAACCGCCGCTGTCGCCCGACGCTCATGATCATCCCGATCGCGATGCCGAGCGTCGTGAGTGCGGTGCCGCCATAACTCATGAACGGCAGCGGCACGCCGACGACCGGCAGCACGCCGCTCACCATCCCGATGTTGACGAACGCATAGACGAAGAACGCGAGCGTGAGCGAGCCCGCGAGCAGGCGGCCGAACAGCGTCGCACCCTGCGCGGCGATATAGAGCCCGCGCGCGATCAGCGCCATGTACAGCGTCAGCAGCACAAGCCCGCCGACGAGCCCCCATTCCTCGGAGAACACCGCGAAGATGAAGTCGGTGTGCTTCTCCGGAATGAATTCGAGGTGCGCCTGCGTGCCTTTCAGGTAGCCCTTGCCGAGCACGCCGCCCGAGCCGATCGCGATCACGGCCTGGATCGTGTGGAAGCCCTTGCCGAGCGGGTCGGAAGTCGGGTCGAGCAGCGTGCACACGCGGTGCTTCTGGTAATCGTGCATCAGCGGCCACTGCACTTCGGGCTGGCAGATGCGCTCTTCGAACACGGCGATCGAGCCGACCGCGATCACGCCCGCGACGAGCACCGGCACGATCAGCTTGAACGACAGGCCGGCGAGGTAGATCACGAAGAAGCCGGCCGCGAACACGAGCAGGCCCGTGCCGAGGTCGGGCTGCTTCGCGATCAGCCCGACCGGCACCAGCAGGATCCCGAACGCGGCGATGAAATCGTACCAGCGCAGCCCGCCTTCGCGGCGCTGGTAGTACCACGCGAGCATCAGCGGTGTCGCGATCTTGAGGATTTCAGACGGCTGGATCACGACGCCGACGTTCAGCCAGCGTTTCGCGCCCTTCTTGGTCATCCCGAACAGCGCGACCGCGACCAATAACGCGACCCCGAACGTGTAGAGCGGGACCGCGAAGCGCATCAGCGTCGTGGGCGGGATGTTGGCGATCACCCACATCAGCACGAACGTCAGCAGGATGTTGCGCAACTGGTCCTCGACCCGGCCCGGCATGTCGATCGCCGCGCTGTACAGCGTGACGATGCCGACGCACAGCAGCAGGAACACGATGAGGGCGAGCGGGCGGTCGAAGCCCGCGAACATCTGCTTGATCTTGTCGAGCCAGGCGCGCTTGTCGAATTGCATGCCTTTCTCCGTTAATGAGCGGTGCCGGCGTCCGCCGCTTTCGCGGGGGCCGTTGCACGGTGATTGTCGTCGCGCGGCGTGGCGACGAGCGGCTGCGCATCGCTGGCGGGCCGGCGTGGCCGGTGCGGGCGCCGGATCGGCGGCAGGCTCGCGGCCCTCGGCGCAGCGGCACTGGCCGGCGGGGCGGCGCTCGCGGCGGCGGCAGCCGACGCTTCGGAAGCGGCCGCGGCCGATGCCGCTTCCGCCGCGCTGGCCGCGGTCGGCACGACCGGCTGCGGCAGCGCGGTGAAGCCGGCCGCGACGGCAGCGGGCTTGTTCGCGTCACCGATCACCGGCGCGTTGACGGGTTCGGTCGCCGACGCCGCGGCAGCCACGGCCGCGGCTTCGTTCTGCGGGTTCTGGCGGTCGACGAGGTAGAAGTCGAGCACGCGGCGCGCGATCGGGCCGGCGGCCTGCGCACCCCAGCCACCGTTCTCGACGACCAGCGCGATGGCGATCTGCGGATGGTCGACCGGCGCGTACGCAATGAACAGCGCGTGGTCGCGCAGGTGCTCGGCGAGCAGGTGGCCCTTGTAGTTGGAGCCTTGCAGCGAGAACACCTGTGCGGTACCGGTCTTGCCGGCGGCGAGGTACGGCGCGCCGCGGAACACCTTGTACGCGGTGCCGGACGGGTTCTCGATCACGTTCTCCATCCCGCGCTTCACGACGTCGATGTCGGCCTGCTTGAGCGGGATCGTTTCGCTTTCCTTCGGCACGGTCAGGCGGCGCCCGCGCGTGATCGGATCTTCGACTTCCTTCACGAGGTGAGGCTTCATCACGACGCCGTTGTTCGCAAGCGTCGCGGTCGCGTGCGCAAGCTGCAGGATCGTGAAGGAGTTGTAGCCCTGGCCGATCCCGAGGCTGATCGTCTCGCCGTCGAACCACTTCTGCTGTGCGGCCTTCTTGAACGCCTTCTTCTTCCAGTCGGTCGACGGCAGGATCCCGCGCGCCTCGCCCTGGATGTCGATCCCGGTGATCTGGCCGAAGCCGAACGGCTTCATGAAATTCGCGATCGAGTTCACGCCGAGGTCGCGCGCGAGCATGTAGAAGTAGGTGTCGTTCGACACCATGATCGCCTTGTTCATGTCGACCCAGCCCTGGCCCGAGCGCACGTCGTTGCGGAACGTGTGGCCGCCGAATGTGAAGTAGCCGGGATCCTGGAAGCCCCAGCCCGGCGTGCGCTTGCCGAGTGTCAGGCCGGCGAGCGCCATGAACGGCTTGTACGTCGAGCCGGGCGGGTAGGTGCCGTGCAGCGGGCGGTTCAGGAGCGGCTTGTCGGTCGAGTTGTTCAGCTCGTCCCAGGTCTGCTGGTCGATGCCGTCGACGAACGAGTTCGGGTCGAAGCTCGGCGACGACACGAACGCGAGCACGTCGCCCGTCTTCGGTTCGATCGCGACCAGCGCGCCGCGCTTGCCGGCGAACGCCTGCTCGGCCACTTGCTGCAGCCCGATGTCGAGCGACAGCACGAGGTTGTTGCCGGGCGTCGCCTGCGTGCGCGACAGCGTGCGCACCGGCCGGCCGCCGGCCGTCACCTCGACTTCCTCGAAGCCCGTGAGGCCATGCAGCTCGGTCTCGTAGCTCTGCTCGACACCGATCTTGCCGATGTAGTCGGTGCCCTTGTAGTTGTTTGCGTCGCGGCGCGGATCGTAGTTTTCCTGATCGCTGTCGTTGTCGTCGCTCATCGCGTCGATGCGATCCTGGTCGCGCTTCGAGATCCGGCCGATGTAGCCGATCACGTGCGCGGCCGTCGTGCCGAGCGGATATTGCCGGAACAGCCGCGCGCGCACGTCGACGCCGGGGAAGCGGAAGCGCTGCGCGGTGAAGCGCGCGACTTCGGCGTCGGTGAGGCGGGTGCGGATCGGCAGGCTCTCGAAGTTCTTCGAGTCTTCCTGCAGCTTCTTGAAGCGGCGGCGGTCGCGCGCGTCGATCGGGATGATCTCGGACAGCTTGTCGATCGTGTTGTCGAGCGTGTCGTCGAGCTTCGACGGCGTGATCTCGAGCGTATAGGCCGAATAGTTCTTCGCGAGGATCACGCCGTTGCGGTCGGTGATGATCCCGCGGTTCGGCACGATCGGCGCGACGGAGATGCGGTTTTCCTCGGCCTGCAGCGCGTATTTGCCGTGCTGCATCAACTGCAGGTAGAAGAAGCGGCTCGCGAGCAGCCCGAAGCAGACGAACACGAACACGCCCGCCGCCGCGACGCGCAGGCGGAACTTCGAGAGCTGCTGTTGAGTGTCGTTGAATTCGGTCATGCGGTTAGGAGCGATCTGGCCCGCACGGCGCCGTGCGGGCGCGGGCGAGGTGCTGCCCCGGAGCGCGGCGCGCGGCGGGCGTGGAGGCGGCGGGTATTCAAGGCAGGCCCCTGGCTCAGATGGGGCGCGTATCGTCCGGATCGACCGGGCGGCGTTGCGGCATCAGCAGCAGGTGGCTCGCGATCGGCCACAGCGCGGCTTCAACGAAGCCGTCGACCAGGTAGCGCCAGCCCGGGAACGCGGCGCCCATCACGAGGCGGATCACGAACGGGACGAGCTGCGCGACGACCAGCAGCGGCGTGACGTACAGCACCTGCACGCCGATCGGCATCCACAGCACGCGGCGGTGGATCGTGATCGCGCCGTACGACAGCAGCGTATAGGCGAGCGCATGCTCGCCGAGCAGCCCCGCGTCATGCACGTCCATCAGGATGCCGAGCGCGAACGCGACGCCCATCCCGACCTTGCGCGGCTGGTGGATGTTCCAGAACAGCAGCACGAGCGCGACGAAGTCGGGGACGCCGGGCAGGCGGCCCCACGGCATCAGGTTCAGCAGGAACGCGGCGGCGAGGCTGAAGACGATGAAGTACGGATTGACCGGCTGCAGGATGTATTGCGGGCGATTCATCGCTGGGCTCCTGATTGCCCGGCCGCGGGCTTCGCGGGCGTGGCGGCGGGCTTGGCCGGAGCGGCCGGTGCCGCAGGCGCGGGCTTCGCGCCGGGCTGGGCCGCGGCGGCCGGCTTCGCGTTCGCGTCAGCCTTGTCGGCCTTCTCGCTCTTCTCGCCCTTGGCGGCGGCTTTCGCGCTCTTCTTGCCCTTCGCGTTCTTGTCGGCGGCCGGATCGACCTCGGCCGGGCGCGGCGGGATGTCGTTCTGGTAATGCAGCACGAGCATCTGGCGCGCGCCGCGCACGGCGGCGATCGGCGCGCAGGTCACGCGCGCGAACGCCGTGTCGGCGAGCTTGTCGACGCGCACGACCTTCGCGACCGGCAGGCCGGGCGGATAGACGCCGTCGAGGCCGCTCGTGACGAGTTCGTCGCCGACGACGAGATCCGCGCTGGTCGGCACGAAGCGCAGGTCGAGCGAATCGCCCTTCGGCGTACCGTAGATCACGCTGCGCAGGCCGGTGCGCAGCACCTGCACGGGAATCGCGAGATCGCGGTCGGTGACCAGCGTGACTTCGGATTGCAGCGGGAATACGCGCGTGACCTGGCCGACCACGCCGTTCTCGCTGACGACGGGCGAGCCGTTCTGGATGCCCTGCTGCGAACCCTGGCCGATCACGATCTTCTGCGTGAACGGGTCGCTCGTGTCGTACTGGATCTCGGCCGGCGTCGATTGCGTCGCGATGTGCTGGCGCAGCTCGAGCACCGCGCGCAGGTGCGCGTTCTCCTGCGTGAGCACGGCGGCCTGGTTGGCTTGCGTGGACAGTTGCAGGTTGCGCTTGCGGAGGTCGTCGTTCTCGTGGCGCAGCGACGCGCCGGTGACGGCGATGTCGGCCGCGCCCATGAACAGGTCGCGCGGCACGAGCGCGGCGCGCTGCAGCGGATAGAGCACGGTGCCGAGCACGCCGCGGACGATTTCGAGCGTGCTGAAGCGCGCGTCCGAGACGAGGAGCGCGATGGCGAGGGCAACGAAGAAGATGAGCCGCGCGAGCGCGGGCGGACCTTGCTTGAAGAGGGGCGGCGGACTGTATTCCATGGTCGGCGCCGGGCGCGAATGATCGGTTAAATGATGCTCAGACGCGCAAACGGCGCGGCGGTTCGTTCTAAACGAGCGAGCCGGCCACGCCGCGGTTGCGTCATGTCAGGGAACTGCCTGGACGATCACTCGTACGAGAAGATGCTGCCCAGCTTGTCCATGCGCTCGAGCGCCATGCCCGAACCACGCACGACGCAGGTGAGCGGATCTTCCGCGACGAGCACCGGCAGGCCCGTTTCTTCCGCCAGCAGGCGATCGAGGTCGCGCAGCAGTGCGCCGCCGCCCGTCAGCATCATCCCGCGTTCGGCGATGTCGGCGCCGAGTTCCGGCGGCGTCTGTTCGAGCGCGATCTTCACCGACGACACGATCTGGTTCAGCGGATCGGTCAGCGCTTCGAGGATTTCGTTGCTGGAGATCGTGAAGCTGCGCGGAATGCCTTCCGACAGGTTGCGGCCCTTCACTTCCATTTCCTTGACTTCGGAGCCCGGGAACGCGGAGCCGATTTCCTTCTTGATCGCCTCGGCGGTCTGTTCGCCGATCAGCATCCCGTAGTTGCGGCGGATGTAGTTGACGATCGCCTCGTCGAACTTGTCGCCGCCGACGCGCACCGAACCCTTGTACACGATGCCGCCGAGCGAGATCACGCCGACTTCCGTCGTGCCGCCGCCGATGTCGACGACCATCGAGCCGGTGGCTTCCGACACCGGCAGGCCCGCGCCGATCGCAGCGGCCATCGGCTCTTCGATCAGGTAGACCTGCGATGCGCCGGCGCCGTGCGCGGCTTCCTTGATCGCGCGGCGCTCGACCTGGGTCGAGCCGCACGGCACGCAGATGATGATGCGCGGCGACGGCGAGAACATGCGCGACTCGTGAGCCGTCTTGATGAACTGCTTGATCATCTGCTCGGTGACGGTGAAGTCGGCGATCACGCCGTCCTTCATCGGGCGGATCGCCTCGATGTTGCCCGGCACCTTGCCAAGCATCTGCTTGGCTTCCTTGCCGACTGCCTGGATCGTCTTCTTGCCGTTGGGGCCGCCTTCCTGGCGGATCGACACGACGGAGGGCTCATCGAGCACGATGCCCTTGCCGCGCATGTAGATCAGGGTGTTTGCGGTGCCGAGGTCGATCGCAAGATCGTTGGAGAAGTAGCTGCGCAAAAAACCGAACATTCAGAATCCTGTTTCGCTCTGGGCCGGCCCTGCATAGCGAGCGCTGAGGGCGGCAGCGGAAAAAATAACAGCCTCGGGAAGCGTGGCGGAAGCGGCCGCCGCGGCGCACGAAGCTGCGAGTGATGTCTACCGGGGATCGCACGAAGCACGCACGGCTCGCCGAAGCGGGGCGAAACGGTGCGGGAAAAGGCTGCCGGGTTTGGGTCGAACGCGTAATGATACCTTATAATTTCACGGTATTTGAATCGAAACGGGCGGTATTTTTGCCGCTTCGGCCCCGATTTTTGAGGGTGGGATCGCACCCTCCAACCCCCCGCCGCAGTGCTGCTTTTGATGCGCTGCGCAGCCTTGTTTTTCCGGTGATCGCATGGCCCTGACCCTGACCGATGTGAAACGCATCGCGCACCTGGCGCGACTCGAAATGGCCGACGCCGACGCCGAGCACATGCTCGGCCAGCTCAATGAACTCTTCGGCCTCGTCGAGCAGATGCAGGCGGTCGACACCGCCGGCATCGCGCCGCTCGCCCACCCGATCGAACAGATCCAGGAAGTCGCGCAGCGCCTGCGCGACGACGCCGTGACGGAAGTCGTCAATCGCGACGACAACCAGCGTCCGGCGCCGGCCGTCCAGGACGGCCTCTATCTCGTGCCGAAGGTGATCGAGTAAGCATTCGATGACAAGCGCGCCGCCGCCTCTGCGCCGCGCGCCACCCAGAATTCCCAGGAAAACCACTCAATGCACGCAAAAAGCCTGACCGAACTGCGCGCCGCGCTCGCCGCCAAGGAATGCTCGGCCGTCGAGCTCGCGCAGCTCTACCTGAAACGGATCGAAGCCGCGCGCGACCTGAACGCATTCGTCCACGTCGACGCCGATCTCACCCTCGCGCAGGCGAAAGCTGCCGACGCGGAGCTCGCGCGCGGCGCGGGCGGTGCGCTCACCGGCCTGCCGATCGCGCACAAGGATGTCTTCGTCACGCGCGGCTGGCGCTCGACCGCCGGCTCGAAGATGCTCGCGAATTACGAGAGCCCGTTCGACGCGACCGTCGTCGCCCGCCTGCAGGCGGCCGGCATGGTCACGCTCGGCAAGACCAACATGGACGAGTTCGCGATGGGCTCGTCCAACGAGAATTCGGCGTTCGGCGCGGTGAAGAACCCGTGGGACACGAACGCGGTGCCGGGCGGCAGCTCGGGCGGCAGCTCGGCCGCGGTGGCCGCGCGCATCGCCCCGGCCGCGACCGGCACCGACACCGGCGGCTCGATCCGCCAGCCCGCGTCGTTCGCGGGCGTCACCGGCATCAAGCCGACCTACGGCCGCGTGTCGCGCTACGGGATGATCGCGTTCGCGTCGTCGCTCGACCAGGGCGGCCCGATGGCGCAGAGCGCGTCCGACTGCGCGCTGCTGCTGAACGGGATGGCCGGCTTCGACGAGCGCGACTCGACGAGCCTCGAGCGTGACGACGAGGATTTCACGCGCCACCTCGGCCAGCCCTGGGCGGCCGGCAACGACGCGGGCAAGCCGCTCGCCGGCCTGCGTATCGGCCTGCCGAACGAGTATTTCGGCGACGGCCTCGCCGACGACGTGCGCGCGGCGATCGACGCGGCACTGAAGCAATACGAAGCGCTCGGCGCGACGCTCGTGTCGGTGTCGCTGCCGAAGACGGAACTGTCGATTCCCGTGTACTACGTGATCGCGCCGGCCGAAGCCTCGTCGAACCTGTCGCGCTTCGACGGCGTGCGCTTCGGCCACCGCGCCGCGCAGTACGGCGACCTGCTCGACATGTACAAGAAGTCGCGCGCGGAAGGCTTCGGGCCTGAAGTGAAGCGCCGGATCCTGGTCGGCGCGTACGTGCTGTCGCACGGCTACTACGACGCGTACTACCTGCAGGCGCAGAAGATCCGCCGCATCATCGCGAACGATTTCCAGGAAGCGTTCAAGTCCTGCGACGTGATCATGGGCCCGGCGTCGCCGACGGTTGCATGGGATCTCGGCTCGAAGGGCGACGATCCGGTGCAGATGTATCTCGCGGATATCTATACGCTGTCGGTGAGCCTCGCCGGCCTGCCCGGCATGAGCGTGCCGTGCGGCTTCGGCGCGGGCGCGAATGCGAAGCGCCCGGTCGGCCTGCAGATCATCGGCAACTATTTCAACGAAGCCCGGATGCTGCAGGTCGCGGATGCGTTCCAGCGCGCGACCGACTGGCACAAGCAAGTTCCGGCAGGGGTGTAAGCATATGGCTACTCAATGGGAAGTCGTCATCGGTCTCGAGACGCACGCGCAACTGTCGACCGTCTCGAAGATTTTCTCGGGCGCGTCGACGCAGTTCGGCGCCGAGCCTAATACGCAGGCGTGCCCGGTCGACCTGGCGCTGCCGGGCGTGCTGCCGGTGCTGAACCGCGGCGCGGTCGAGCGCGCGATCCGCTTCGGCCTCGCGATCGGCTCGACCATCGCGCCGCGCAGCATCTTCGCGCGCAAGAATTATTTCTACCCCGATCTGCCGAAGGGTTATCAGATCAGCCAGTACGAGATTCCAGTCGTGCAGGGCGGCCAGATCACGATTCAGGTGCCCGCCAATGAAAAGGCCGGCAAGCCTGCGTACGAGAAGACCGTCAACCTGACCCGCGCGCACCTCGAGGAAGATGCGGGCAAGTCGCTGCATGAAGACTTCGCCGGGATGACGGGGATCGACCTGAACCGTGCGGGCACGCCGCTGCTCGAGATCGTCACCGAGCCGGAAATGCGCAGCGCGGCCGAGGCGGTGGCCTACGCGAAGGCACTGCACGGGCTTGTCGTGTGGCTGGGCATCTGCGACGGCAACATGCAGGAAGGCTCGTTCCGCTGCGACGCGAACGTGTCGGTGCGCCCGGTCGGCCAGGAGAAGTTCGGCACGCGCGCGGAAATCAAGAACCTGAACTCGTTCCGGTTCCTCGAGGAAGCGATCAATTTCGAAGTGCGTCGCCAGATCGAGCTGATCGAGGACGGCGGCGAGGTCGTGCAGGAAACGCGCCTCTACGATCCGGACAAGCGCGAGACGCGTTCGATGCGCAGCAAGGAAGACGCGCACGATTACCGCTACTTCCCCGACCCCGACCTGATGCCGCTCGTGATCGGCCAGGACTGGATCGAGCGCGTGCAGTCCGGCATGCCCGAGCTGCCGGCCGCGATGCAGCAGCGCTTCGCCGACGAATACGGCGTGTCCGCGTACGACGCGGGCGTGCTGACGTCGAGCAAGGCGATGGCCGCGTACTTCGAGGCCGTGGTCGCGAAGGCCGGCACCGCGAACGCGAAGATCGCCGCGAACTGGCTGATGGGCGACGTGTCGTCGCAGTTGAACCGCGACGGCATCGAGATCGACGCGATTCCGGTGTCGGCCGCGCAGCTCGCGCTCGTGCTGCAGCGCATCGCCGACGGCACGATCTCGAACAAGATCGCGAAGGAAATCTTCGCGACGATCTGGGACGAGAAGGCGACCGACGAAGGGGCGGCCGACCGCATCATCGACGCGAAGGGGCTGAAGCAGATCTCCGACACCGGCGCGCTCGAAGCGATCATCGACGAGGTGCTCGCGGCGAACGCGAAGTCGGTCGAGGAATTCCGTGCGGGCAAGGAGAAGGCGTTCAACGCGCTGATCGGCCAGGCGATGAAGGCGACCAAGGGCAAGGCCAACCCGCAGCAGGTCAACGAACTGCTGAAGAAGAAGCTCGGCTGAGCATGACCGCGCGCCTGAACCGCGCATGACGACGGGCCGCCCCGAACCGGATCGGGGCGGCCCGTTGCGTTTGGTGGATGCGTTATCGTATGCACCACAGCGTCCAACGGAGGAACGAATGGCGAAACAACCGTCGCTCGACGATTTCCGCGTGCCGTACAGCACGCACGAGAAGGAAGCCGCAGCATTCAAGCTCGATGCGTTCGACCCGGCCGCGAAGCCGTTCTCGTCCGGTTCGAAGGACGACGACCGCGCGCGGCTGTCGGCCGTGTCGACCGAGCTCGACGTGCAGCAGGAGCGCCTGCACACGCAGCAGAAGAAGCGCGTGCTGCTCGTGCTGCAGGGGATGGACACCAGCGGCAAGGACGGCACCGTGCGTGCGGTGTTCCGCGAGGTCGATCCGCTCGGCCTGCGCGTCGTGCCGTTCAAGGCGCCCACGCCGATCGAGGCCGCGCACGATTTCCTGTGGCGCGTGCATGCGCAGGTGCCGGCCGCGGGCGAGCTCGCGATCTTCAACCGCAGCCACTATGAAGACGTGCTCGTGCCGCGCGTGCTCGACCTGATCGACGCGAAGGAGTGCGAGCGCCGCTACCGGCAGATCCGCGATTTCGAGACGATGCTGTTCGAGAACGGTACGACGATCGTCAAGTGCTTCCTGCACATCTCGAAGGACGAGCAGCGCGCGCGGCTGCAGGCGCGCATCGACGATCCGACCAAGCACTGGAAATTCGACATCTCCGATCTCGATGCGCGCAAGCACTGGGACGCGTACCAGGGCGCGTACCGTGACGCGCTCGCCGCGACGTCGGCCGAGCACGCGCCGTGGTACGTGATCCCGGCGAACTCGAAGACGCACCGCAACGTGATGATCGCCGAGCTGCTGCTGCGCACGATGACCGACATGAAGCTGGAATTCCCGCCGGCGAAGCCTGAACTCGAAGGCGTGAAGATCCGCTAAGCTGCACCCCTGAAAAACATCGAACTGAACGGAATCCGACATGATGCGAGTGATTACCGCCAACCTGAACGGCATCCGCTCCGCCGCGAAGAAGGGCTTCTTCGAGTGGCTCGGCGAACAGAACGCCGATTGCGTGTGCGTGCAGGAAATCAAGGTCTCGGCCGATGACCTGCCGGCCGAATTCGTCGAGCCGCACGGCTTCAAGAGCTATTTTCACCACGCCGAGAAGAAGGGCTACAGCGGCGCGGGCGTGTATAGCCGCCGCGAGCCCGATGACGTGATCATCGGCTTCGGCAGCAGCGAATTCGATGCCGAGGGGCGCTACGTCGAGGCGCGCTACGGCAAGCTGTCGGTCGTGTCGGTGTACGTGCCGTCCGGCTCGAGCGGCGAAGAGCGCCAGCAGGCGAAGTACCGCTTCATGGACGAGTTCATGCCGCACCTCGCCGCGCTGAAGAAGAAGCGCGAGGTGATCCTGTGCGGCGACGTGAACATCGTCCACAAGGAAATCGACATCAAGAACTGGAAGAGCAACCAGAAGAACTCGGGCTGCCTGCCGGAAGAGCGCGAGTGGCTCACGAAGCTGTTCGACGACGTCGGCTACGTCGACGTGTTCCGCACGCTCGATCAGCGCCCGGAGCAGTACACGTGGTGGAGCAACCGGGGCCAGGCGTATGCGAAGAACGTCGGGTGGCGGATCGATTACCAGATCGCGACGCCGGGCGTGGCCGGCACCGCGAAAAGCACGTCGATTTTCAAGGACATCAAGTTCAGCGACCATGCGCCGCTGACGGTGGACTACGACTACAAGAAGTGATGTTCCGCGCTGCGCCGCGCGCGCAGCAGCCGGATGCAGAAACGGGCCGCATGTCGAACATGCGGCCCGTTTCGTTTGGGGCGGCGATCGTGCGTATCGCCTTCGGCGCTTACTGCTTGAGCGACGCCATGTCGATCACGAACCGGTACTTCACGTCGCTCTTCAGCATCCGCTCGTAGGCCGCGTTGATCTGCTGCATCGGAATCGTTTCGATATCCGATGTGATCCCGTGCTCGGCGCAGAAATCGAGCATTTCCTGCGTTTCCGCGATCCCGCCGATCAGCGAGCCGGCGAGGCGGCGGCGCTTGAAGATCAGGTTGAACACCTGCGGCGACGGATGGTCGTGCTCCGGCGCGCCGACCAGCGTCATCGTGCCGTCGCGCTTCAGCAGGTGCAGGAACGGGTTCAGGTCGTGCTGCGCGGCGACCGTGTTCAGGATGAAGTCGAAGCTGTTCAGGTGCGCGTTCATCTGCGCTTCGTCCTTCGAGATCACGACTTCGTGCGCGCCGACCCGCTTGCCGTCCTCGATCTTCGACGGCGACGTGGTGAACAGCACGACGTGCGCGCCCATTGCGCGTGCCAGCTTCACGCCCATGTGGCCGAGGCCGCCGAGCCCGACGATGCCGACCTTCTTGCCGGGGCCGACATTCCACTGCCGCAGCGGCGAGTAGGTCGTGATCCCCGCGCAAAGCAACGGCGCGGCACCGGCCGGGTCGAGCGTCTCGGGTACGCGCAGCACGAACGCCTCGTCGACGACGAGCTGCGTCGAATAGCCGCCGAACGTGATGTCGCCCGTCACGCGATCCTGGCCGTTGTAGGTGCCGACGAAGCCGTTCTCGCAATATTGCTCGAGGCCGTCGGCGCAGCTCGGGCAGGTGCGGCACGAATCGACGAGGCAGCCGACGCCGACCAGTTCGCCGACCTTGAAGCGCGTCACTTCCGGGCCGGTCGCAGTCACGCGGCCGACGATTTCATGGCCCGGCACGACCGGATAGATCGTGTTGCGCCATTCGTTGCGGGCCTGGTGCAGGTCCGAGTGGCAGACGCCGCAGTAGAGGACGTCGATCTGGACGTCGAGGTCGCGCAGTGCGCGACGCTGGAATTCGAACGGGGCGAGCGGCGAGCGCGAATCGGTCGCCGCGTAGGCATAGGTAGTGCTCATGCGATGGGCTCCTTGTCCGGAAAGCATCCGGCGAAACAGACTGCCGTCGCATCATGTGGCGATGCGGCGAGGCAGGACGTCATCGTAAGGAGCGCGGCGCCGCAGTGAAATACACGAAGGTCTGGAAGATTTGCCTATTCCTCTCGAACTGCGTGCAAACAGCCGTCAAAACGCATTCAAGGTGCTACATTGCGAGCCGGATTCTCTTGCCGGACAGGACCGCACAGATGAGCTTCGAGCCCCTTTTCAACGACTCGGGCGACCGGATGCAGCGCCGCATGGTCGAGCTGCATACGCGCCTCGCGCCGAACGAGGGCGACACGCTCGCGGCGATCGACGGCGTGCGCTTCATCCGCGTGAGCCGTCCGGCGCCGCGCATGCCCGTGCTGTACGAGCCGAGCATCATCGTCGTGTGCCAGGGGCGCAAGCTCGGCTATCTCGGCGAGCGCTCGTTCGTGTACGACGCGCAGCAGTACCTCGTGCTGTCGGTACCGCTGCCGTTCGAATGCGAGACTTTCGCGAGCCAGGACGAGCCATTTCTCGCGATCTCGATCCGCGTCGATCTCGCGGTGATCGCCGAACTCGCGATCCTGCTCGACGAGACGCTCGGCGCAGCCGTCAGCGAGCCGCTCGGCGTCTATTCGACGCCGCTCGATGCGCCGCTGGCGGATGCCGTGCTGCGGCTGCTCGAAGCGCTCGCGTCGCCGCACGACACGCGCGTGCTGGGCCCCGCGATCATGCGGGAGATCGCGTATCGGGTGCTGACGGGCGAGCAGGGTGACGCGATCCGCGCGGCGCTCGTCCAGCAGCATCACTTCGGCCGCATCGCGAAGGCGCTGCGGCGCATCCATGCCGAGCTGAAGGCCGATCTCGACGTCGAGACGCTCGCGCGCGAGGCCGGGATGAGCCTCGCGGTGTTCCATGCGCAGTTCAAGCACGTGACGGCGACGTCGCCGATGCAGTACGTGAAGGCCGCCCGGCTGCACCAGGCGCGGCTGATGATGGTGCAGGACGGGGTCGGCGCCGGTGCGGCGGCCGCGCGCGTTGGCTATGCGAGCGCGTCGCAGTTCAGCCGCGAGTTCAAGCGGCTGTTCGGCCGCAGCCCGGGGGACGAGGTGCGCTGGATGCGTGAAAGCGGAAGCCGGCCGGTTGGCGATCGGGCTGCGATCGACCTGACGACCTGAGCGAACGGCGGCGCGCAGCGGCGGTGCCACGCGTGGGGAAGCGGTGTGCAGCGCTGCCGCGTGCTCAGCGCCGCACGATCTTGCGCCGCTGTGCGCTGATGCCCGCGTAGTCGGGCAGCGTGTCGACACGCTTGCCCACGGCCTTCGCGTACAGCGGCATGAGATCCGGCAGGCGGTTCAGCAGGTCCTGGCGGCGGGCGGTGCTGTACGGGTGCGTATAGATGAAGCCCGTCGCCTTGTTCCCGCGCGTCGCGACCGCGAGCTTGTCCCACAGCGTGATCGCCGCGCGGGGATCGAAGCCCGCACGTGCGGCGATGTCGCCGCCGATCACGTCGGCCTCGGTCTCGTCGGTCGGGTCGTAGTGAAGCGACTGCAGGCGTTCGCCGAGGTTCAGTGCCTGCGGCAGCGGCTCGCCGACACCGAACAGCGGCGGCAGCGCGGCCGCGCGCAGCGACGTCTGCGAGGTCGCGCTGAAGTTGCTGCGCGCATGTTCGCGCAGCGCATGCGCAATGCCGTGCGCGAGCAGCACGCCGAGTTCGTCGTCGTTCAGGCGGACGCGGTCGAGCAGGCCGCCGTACACGAGCACCTTGCCGCCCGGCAGGCAGGTCAGGCGAATGTCGCGCGAGCGGATCGCGTTGACGTCCCACACCCAGCTCTTCACGCGGTCGTTCCATTTCACCGAATACGGCGCGAGCTTCGCGACGATCGTACGCAGGCGCTTCACGCGCGGCTGGTTTGCGGGCAGCAGGCGATTGCTGTCGGCGGCGGCCTGCACGATCTGCGCGTATTCGTTCGCGGTGAGCTGCTCGAGCAGCGGCGACGGAATCAGCGTGCGAAACGCAATGGCGTCGCCGTAACGGACCTGCTGCGAGGACTGCGCATAAGCTTTCGTCGACGCGGTGGCGCCGGTCGGCTGCGCGGGTTCGGCGGTGGCTGGCTGAGCGGGTGCGGCGGCCGTTGAATTCGCCGGCGGCGAAGCCGGTGCCGCGGCCGGTGCGGAACCCGCGGCGGTGGCCGCGGACGTGCCGGCGTCGGTCGCATGGGCGAACCCCGCGGCAAGCGCCGCAGCACCGACGCTCAACGAAGCCGCAACGCGCGCGAGGCGATGCAGGCCGTTACTGCGCACGGCTGGCCTCGCCGTTGCGTGCGGTCCCGTTCCACGGCGCGATCTTGAACAGCAACAGCATGCCGGGAATCGCGAGCGCGGTGCACACGATGAAGTAGTCGAACCAGCCGATCTTCGCGACGATGAAGCCGCTCGCGGCCGATGCGAGCGTGCGCGGCACCGACGCGAGGCTCGTGAACAGCGCGAACTGCGTGGCCGTATAGCGCGGGTCGGTCGTGCTCGCGATGTACGCGACGAACGCGGCCATCGTCAGGCCCGTCGTGAAGGTTTCGAAGCCATAGACGAGCGCGAGCGCAACGGTCATCGGGCTGAATTGCGGCGTGACGGCCATGCCGAATACCGACAGCACCGACGCGATCGCATGGCTCGTCGACACGGTGAAGTCGTACAGCATCGCGAGCACGGGCGAACCGGGGCCGAGCTGCGCGAGCCACGCGAAGCCGAGCGTCGACACCATCTGCAGCGCGCCGAAGATCCACAGCCCGCGGCCGATGCCGATCTTCACGAGCCAGATGCCGCCGATGATGCCGCCGGCGACGCTCGCGACGAGCGCGGTGGTCTTCGCGACGATGCCGATCTCGGTGCGAGAGAAGCCGATGTCGAGGAAGAACGACGTCGACAGCGTGGTGGCCATCGTGTCGCCGATCTTGAACAGGAAAATGAACGCGATGACGAGCAGCGCGCCGGCCCAGCCGTCGCGCTGGATGAATTCGCGGAACGGCAGCACGATCGCGTCGCGCAGGTTGCGCGGCGGCACGCCGACCACTTCGGGCTCGCGCACGACGAGCGTCATCAGGATGCCCGGCAGCATGAACGCGCCGGTGAGCGCGAACACGACGTCCCACGGCAGGTGGTCGGACAGGATCAGTGCCAGCGAGCCGGGGATCAGCGCGGCGAGCTTGTACGCGTTCACGTGGATGGCGTTGCCGAGGCCCTGCTCGGTGTCGCGCAGCAGCTCGCGGCGGTAGGCGTCGATCACGATGTCGGCGCTCGCGCCGAAGAACGCGACGAGCGTGGTGAGCGCGGCCACCGTCCAGATCGAGTCGCGCGGCGACACGAAGCCGAGTGCGGCGATCGCGCCCGCCACCAGCAACTGCGTGAGCAGCAGCCAGCCGCGCCGGCGGCCCGGCCGCCAGCCGGGCAGGCGCGGGACGTAGCGGTCCATCAGCGGCGCCCACAGGAACTTCCACGTGTACGGGAACTGGATCAGCGCGAACAGGCCGATTTCCTTCAGGTTCACGCCCTCGGAGCGCAGCCATGCCTGCACGAGGTAGACGAGCGTGAAGAGGGGCAGACCCGACGTGAAACCGAGGAACACGCAGATCAGCATGTGCGTGTTCAGGTAGGCTCGCCAGCCGGGGTGATCCTCGTGAGCGGTGAGTGCGGGCGCCTCGTGTGGCGTTTTCGACATGGAATGGAACTGGATAGCGTTGACCGATGGCGGCGACAGCGCGGGCGGCGGCGCGGGTAGCGCAGCGGCGCGGCTGCACGTGCGTGCAGGCCGACGGCGTCCGTCAACGGCTCCCCGGCTCAGCTGCGCTTGACGCGGTAGACAGCAAGACTACCACGCCAGTTCGCTCCCCATCGAATCGGTTGGCCTTCGTGCAGCACGACGCGGTCGAGGATCGTCACGCCGACTTCGGGCGCGAGCGCCTCGAAATCCTCGATCGTCAGCACCCGCACGTTCGGCGTGTTGTGCCACTGGTAAGGCAGCGCCTTCGACACCGGCATCCGGCCGTTCAGCACTGACAGCCGGTGCGGCCAGTAGCCGAAATTCGGGAACGACACGATGCATTCGCGCCCGACCCGCGCGGTTTCGCGCAGGATCGCGGCCGTCTGGTGGATCGTCTGCAACGTCTGCGACAGGATCGCGATGTCGAAGCTGTGGTCCTCGAACAGGCGCAGGCCGTCTTCCAGGTTCTGCTGGATCACGTTGATGCCGTTCTTCGCGCTCGCGAGCACGCCCGCGTCGTTCAGCTCGATCCCGTAGCCGGTCACGTCCAGCTCCTCCATCAGCAGCGCGAGCAGCGAGCCGTCGCCGCAGCCGAGGTCGAGCACCGTCGAACGCGGTTCGACCCAGCGCGCGATCGTGCGGAAGTCCGCGCGTGCGGACAGGGAATTCAGCGCTTGCTGGTTCATGCGCCCACCTCGTTGGCGATTCGTTCGTAATACGCGCGGATCAGGTTGTGATAGCGCGCGTCGTCGAGCAGGAACGCGTCGTGGCCGTGCGGCGCGTCGATTTCCGCGTAACTGACCGTGCGCTTGTTGTCGAGCAGCGCCTTCACGATCTCGCGCGAGCGGGCCGGCGCGAAACGCCAGTCGGTCGAGAAGCTCGCGATCAGGTATTTCGCCTGCGTGTGCGCGAGCGCGGCCGTCAGGTTGCCGTCGAACGCCTTCGCCGGGTCGAAGTAGTCGAGCGCGCGCGTGATCAGCAGGTACGTGTTCGCGTCGAAGTAGTCGGCGAACTTGTCGCCCTGGTAGCGCAGGTACGACTCGACCTCGAACTCGACGTCGAAGCTGAAGTTGTAAGCGTCGAGTGCGCCGTCGGCGCGGCGCAGCGCACGGCCGAATTTCTCGGCCATGTCGTCGTCGGACAGGTACGTGATGTGGCCGATCATTCGCGCGACGCGCAGGCCGCGCCTCGGCTTCACGCCGTGCGCGTAGTAGTCGCCGCCGTGGAAGTCGGGATCGGACAGGATCGCCGAGCGCGCGACCTCGTTGAACGCGATGTTCTGCGCAGACAGCTTCGGCGTCGACGCGATGTCGATACAGTGCGCGACGCGCTCCGGATACATCAGGCTCCACGCGAGCGCCTGCATCCCGCCGAGGCTGCCGCCCATCACGGCGGCGAAGCGCTCGATGCCGAATGCGTCGGCGACGCGCGCCTGCGCGTGCACCCAGTCCTCGACGGTGACGACCGGAAAGCTTGCGCCGTACGGCTTGCCGGACGACGGGTCGACGCTCATCGGGCCGGTCGAGCCGAAGCACGAGCCGAGGTTGTTCACGCCGATCACGAAGAAGCGGTTGGTGTCGAGCGGCTTGCCGGGCCCGACCATGTTGTCCCACCAGCCGGTGCTGCGCGGATCGTCCGCGTAGACGCCGGCGACGTGGTGCGACGCGTTGAGCGCGTGGCAGACGAGCACCGCGTTCGAGCGCGCGGCGTTGAGTTCGCCGTACGTCTCGACGACGAGCTGATAGCTGCCGATCACGCTGCCGCTTTGCAAGCGCAGCGGTTCGGCGAAGTGCATGGTCTGTGGAGCGACGATGCCGATCGATTCCATTCGTTCCGCCTTATGACTGGGCAGCTAAATGGTGTCGGCGATGCGCGGAGTCGGAGATGCGCGGCTGACGACCTCTTTAGCCGCATTTGTAGTGAACCGCCGGGGAACGACGCATCAGGGCCCCGGCCGGTTCGCGCGCCCGCAATCGAGTCAGCAAATCGGCGCGCTTCCGACTGCCGCCAAGCGGACGACAGCCGGCAAAGTATAGCGGATTTCTCCGGCGAGCGAGCGGTCCGGCGCACCGCGTTCAGGCAGTGTGCCGACGCATGCCGTATTGCAACGCTGTCCAGCGAGACGCGTTTTTTAATACAGGAAATATCGAATTATTGGATGCGTTCGGTGACCGAGTAAATCCTTCAAATTCTGTAACGTTTATTCAATATGAAAAGAAATTCGTACTAGTTCTAAATTTATTTTTGCCCATTTAGTTCGTGTCCTGTTTTTGAGATGAAGACATGTCAATAGAGTTTCAACCAGCTTTCAGTATCCGGTTGAAACGCGCGATTCCGCAGCGCTGTCGGCATGATCGACCACCTGTGTTCATGCGATTTCTCAGAATGCACGTTTCGCATTTCTTTCCGGAAAGCCGTAAGCGTTGAGCTACTTATCACCGCTCTCGCCGAGTCGCCGTATCGATATGGCCATTTAAAGCCGATGCGCGTCGCGGAGAGGTTTACCAAAGGAAAAGGTTCGTATGAACAAGTCGTATCGTGTCGTGTGGAACGCCTCGACCAGCACTTGGTGCGCGGCATCGGAAATCGCACGCGGGCGCTCGAAATCATCGCGCTCGGCGAAATCGAAAATCGCGGCGGCCACTGCGCTGGTCGTTGCCTCTATGGGGTCCGCGTATGCGGATGAAAGCGAGCCGGTGGACCCGACGGTCGACGATCCGGTTCGTGTGAGCGAAGCGAAGCCGAGTGATCCGGAGATCCTGAAGCGGGATGTGCCCACCACCCGGATCGTCGTGCCGGACACCAGCGCATATGTGAAGATCAATGCGAAGGGCGACGGCTCGGACAGCGCGTCGGCGTTGGGCGAGAATTCGGTCGCGATTGGCTCCAACGCGAGCACGCGCCCGGGTGGACAATCGGCTAGCAGCGGTGCGGTGGCGGTCGGTAACAGGGCGGCGGCAACTGGCGATGGTGTCGCGCTTGGTGCCAACACAGCGGCAACGGGCGAGGTAGGTGCGGTCGCGCTGGGTGCCGGGGCCAATGCGTCGGGCAGGTCGTCGATCGCGCTCGGCTTTGAGGCGCAGGGCACGGGTTGGGGCGCCTACGCACTGGGCCGAAAGGCGGGCGCGACGGCGGAAGCCGCGCTGGCGATTGGTGATTCGGCGAAGGCGTCGCGAAAAAACGCGACGGCGATCGGCATTAATGCCGCGGCTGCCGCGGAAGGTGCGGTGGCGATCGGTCAAGACGCGGCGGCGCGAGCCACCGACTCCCTGGCGCTCGGTTCGTATTCGGAAGCTGACCGGAACCAGACGGTATCGGTCGGTACCGCCGGTTTTGAGCGCCAGATCGTCAACGTCGGCCGCGGCACGCAGGCTACCGACGCCGTCAACATTGCGCAGCTCAAGGACGTGACCGCCACGCTGGGCGGCGACGCTACCGTCGACGCGAACGGCAACATCAAGAAGCCGGCCTACACGATCGGCAGCAAGACCTACGACAACGTCGGCGACGCGCTGAAGGCGGCGTCGGCATCGGGCGGCGGGTCGGAAAACGCGGTGGAGTACGACTCCACCGCGAAGAATTCGGTCACCCTCGGCGGTACCGATGCGGCCGCGGTCAAGCTCACCAACGTGCGCGCGGGCACGCTTTCGTCGAACAGCACGGACGCCGTCAACGGCGCGCAACTGTTCGCGACCAACAACCGCGTGACCAAGGTCGAGCAGTCGCTGAACGATAGCGGCCTGATCGATCCGTCGACCGGCGAATCGCTCGCGGTCGTGTACCGGGACGCGACGAAAAGCACTGTTGCTCTGGGCGGCACGGGCGGTACGACCGTCACGAACGTGAAGGCCGGCAAGGTTACGTCGACCAGCAAGGACGCCGTGAATGGCGGTCAGTTGTATGACGTATCGTCGAGCGTCGCATCCGCACTCGGCGGCGAAACGACCGTCAATACGGACGGCACGCTTTCGAAGCCGACCTACAAGGTCGGCGACAAGACCTACAACAACGTCGGCGATGCGCTTCAGGCGGCTGCCTCCGCGGGCGGCGCCGGCGGCGACGATGCGAACGCGGTGCACTACGACAGCACGAGCAAGTCCAGCGTGACGCTGGGAGGCACGGGTGCAACGAAGCCGGTCTCGCTGAAGAACGTCGCGACGGGCACGGCCGCAACCGACGCCGTCAACGTGGCCCAGCTCCAGAGCGGGATGAGCGACGTCAAGGACGAGATCAAGAAGGACCTCGGCGACGGCACGCTCGACATGAAGTACATCAAGGTCCGGGCCACGGGCATGCAGGCCAGTGCGCTCGGCAAGAACAGCGTGGCGATCGGCTCGCAGGCGAGTGCGACGAACGTCGATACGCTGGCGATCGGTTCGGGGGCTCGCGCTTCGGGCGTCGGCTCGGTCGCCATCGGCGTCAACTCGGTCGCCACGGGCGCCAATACCGTGTCGATCGGTGACGTGGGTGCGACGCGCCGGATCGTCAACGTCAGCGATGGCGTCGACGAAACCGATGCCGTCACCATGAAGCAACTGACCGATGCGATGCACACCGCCAATACGAAGTTCGACACGAAGATGACGCGGATGACGCGTGACGTCGAATCGAAGCCGGGCAGCTTCATCGCGATCGAAGGGTTGGGTGCGGATGGCAGCTTGGTAAACATTGCATCGATGAACGGCCGCGATCCGAAGTTGGGCACGGCCGCCGCGATCGGCGTGGCAGCTGGCGCAGGCGGGCTCAATGCGGTCGCGGTCGGTTTGCAGGCTGTCGCGAGTTCGGACAACGCGGTGGCGATCGGCAGTATTGCCCAGACGGGCGTTGACCACCCGTATTCGGTCGCGATCGGCAGCAATGTTACGACGAACGGCGCAGGCGCGTTGGCGATCGGTTCTCGAGCAAAGGCCAATGCCGAAAACGCGGTTGCGCTCGGCAACAATAAGGTGGCAGCCGTGGGCAAGAGCTCGATCGCGATCGGCGACGCCGCGATGACAGCGGCGGGTACCGTGAACAGCGTTGCGATGGGCAAGTCTGCGAACATCGCGCAAAACGTCACGGATGCCATTGCACTGGGTGCCAACGCGAGTGTGGCGTCGGGCAATAACGGCGGCATTGCACTGGGCGCCAATTCTGTTGCCGATCGCGGCAATGCACTCTCCGTGGGATCGAATTCGCTCCAGCGCCAGATCGTCAACGTCGCAAAGGGTACTAAAAACAACGATGCGGTGAACGTGAGCCAGTTGACGGGCGTGACGAATGCGCTCGGTGGTGGCGCGGGCATCGAGACCGATGGCACCGTCAAGGCACCGACTTACAAGGTCGGCGACACGACGTACAACAACGTCGGCGACGCACTGGACGCGATGGCGAAGAACGGTGGCTCCGACCCGAACGCCGTCGCGTACGATAGCGCGACGAAGGACAAGGTGACGCTGGCCGGCACGACTGGCACGACGCTGTCGAACGTCGCGGCCGGCAAGGCCGACATGGACGCGGTGAACGTGTCGCAACTGAAGTCGTCGGGCCTGATCGGCGAGGATGGAAAGTCGGTCGCAGCAATCACGTACGACAAGAACGCGGACGGCACGCCGAACTACAAGTCGGCAACGCTGGCGGGCGAAGGCGGCACGACGCTGACGAACGTGAAGGCTGGCACGCTGTCGGCGAAGAGCACGGATGCGGTGAACGGTTCGCAACTGTTCGCGACGAACGAGAACCTGGGCAACATGAAGGACGCGCTGACGGATGGCGGTGTCCTTGACAAGACGACCGGTGAATCGCTGGCGGTGGTGTACGACAGCACGTCGAAGGACAAGGTGACGCTGGCGGGCAAGACGGGCACGACGCTGTCGAACGTGGCGGCGGGCAAGGCCGACCTGGATGCGGTGAACGTGTCGCAACTGAAGTCGTCGGGCCTGATCGGCGAAGACGGCAAGTCGATTGCTGCGGTGACGTACGACAAGAAGGCCGACGGCACGCCGAACTACAACTCGGTGACGCTGGGTGGCGGGAAGTCGACGGGTCCGGTGACGCTGTCGAACGTCGCACAGGGTAAGGCCAACACTGACGCGGTGAACGTCGAGCAACTGACGAAGGCGATCAGCGAGGTCGAAGGCGGCATGAACCCGTTGGCCGTGTCTTACGACAGCGTGACGAAGGACAAGGTGACGCTGGCCGGTGGCAAGACGGGCACGACGCTGTCGAACGTCGCAGCCGGCAAGGCCGACATGGATGCGGTGAACGTGTCGCAACTGAAGTCGTCGGGTCTCGTCGGCGAGGACGGCAAGTCGCTTGCAGCGATCACGTACGACAAGAACGCGGACGGCACGCCGAACTACAAGTCGGCGACGCTCGCCGGTGAAGGCGGTACGAAGCTGTCGAACGTGGCGGCGGGCAAGGCCGATATGGACGCGGTGAACGTGTCGCAACTGAAGTCGTCGGGCCTGATTGGCGAGGATGGCAAGTCGGTCGCAGCAATTACGTACGACAAGAACGCGGACGGCACGCCGAACTACAAGTCGGCAACGCTGGCCGGTGAAGGCGGCACGAAGCTGACGAACGTGAAGGCGGCCGAACTGTCGGCGAAGAGCACGGACGCGGTGAACGGCTCGCAACTGTTCGCGACGAACGAAAACCTCGGCAACCTGAAGGATGCGCTGACGGATGGCGGTGTCCTCGACAAGACGACCGGTGAATCGCTGGCGGTGGTGTACGACAGCACGTCGAAGGACAAGGTGACGCTGGCGGGCAAGACGGGCACGACGTTGTCGAACGTGAAGGCCGGTACGGCAGATCTGGACGCGGTGAACGTGTCGCAGCTGAAGTCGTCGGGCCTGATCGGCGAGGACGGCAAGTCGATCGCCGCGGTGACGTACGACAAGAAGGCCGATGGCACGCCGAACTACAACTCGGTGACGCTGGGTGGCGGGAAGTCGACGAGCCCGGTGACGCTGTCGAACGTCGCACAGGGTAAGGCCGGCACGGACGCGGTGAACGTCGATCAACTGACGAAGGCGATCAGCGACGTGGAAGGCGGCATGAACCCGCTGGCGGTGTCGTACGACACCGTGGCGAAGGACAAGGTGACGCTGGCCGGTGGCAAGACGGGCACGACGCTGACGAACGTGAAGGCTGGCACGCTGTCGGCGAAGAGCACGGACGCGGTGAACGGCTCGCAACTGTTCGCGACGAACGAGAACCTGGGCAACATGAAGGACGCGCTGACGGATGGCGGTGTCCTCGACAAGACGACCGGCGAATCGCTGGCGGTGGTGTACGACAGCACGTCGAAGGACAAGGTAACGCTGGCGGGCAAGACGGGCACGACGTTGTCGAACGTGAAGGCCGGTACGGCGGATCTGGACGCGGTGAACGTGTCGCAACTGAAGTCATCGGGCCTGATCGGCGAGGACGGCAAGTCGATCGCCGCGGTGACGTACGACAAGAAGGCCGATGGCACGCCGAACTACAACTCCGTGACGCTGGGCGGCGGGAAGTCGACGGGTCCTGTGACGCTGTCGAACGTTGCACAGGGTAAGGCCAACACGGACGCGGTGAACGTCGAGCAACTGACGAAGGCGATCAGCGAGGTCGAAGGCGGGATGAACCCGTTGGCCGTGTCTTACGACAGCGTGACGAAGGACAAGGTGACGCTGGCCGGTGGCAAGACGGGCACGACGCTGTCGAACGTCGCAGCCGGCAAGGCCGACACGGACGCGGTGAACGTGTCGCAACTGAAGTCGTCGGGCCTCGTTGGCGAGGACGGCAAGTCGCTTGCAGCAATCACGTACGACAAGAACGCGGACGGCACGCCGAACTACAAGTCGGCGACGCTCGCCGGTGAAGGCGGTACGAAGCTGTCGAACGTGGCGGCGGGCAAGGCCGATATGGACGCAGTGAACGTGTCGCAACTGAAGTCGTCGGGCCTGATTGGCGAGGATGGCAAGTCGGTCGCAGCAATCACGTACGACAAGAATGCGGACGGCACGCCGAACTACAAGTCAGCAACGCTGGCTGGTGAAGGCGGCACGACGCTGACGAACGTGAAGGCTGGCACGCTGTCGGCGACGAGCACGGACGCAGTGAACGGCTCGCAGCTGTTCGCGACGAACGAGAACCTGGGCAACCTGAAGGACGCGCTGACGGATGGCGGTGTCCTCGACAAGACGACCGGTGAATCGCTGGCGGTGGTGTACGACAGCACGTCGAAGGACAAGGTGACGCTGGCGGGCAAGACGGGCACGACGTTGTCGAACGTGAAGGCCGGTACGGCCGACCTGGACGCGGTGAACGTGTCGCAGCTGAAGTCGTCGGGCCTGATCGGCGAGGACGGCAAGTCGATCGCCGCGGTGACGTACGACAAGAAGGCCGATGGCACGGCGAACTACAACTCGGTGACGCTGGGCGGCGGGAAGTCGACGAGCCCGGTGACGCTGTCGAACGTGGCCAAGGGCAAGGCCGGCACGGACGCGGTGAACGTCGATCAACTGACGGACGCACTCCGCGACGTGGAAGGCGGCATGAATCCGTTGGCCGTGGCCTATGACAGCGCGAAGAAGGACAAGGTGACGCTGACGGGCGAAGGCGGTACGACGCTGTCGAACGTGAAGGCCGGCAAGGCCGACACGGACGCGGTGAACGTGTCGCAACTGAAGTCGTCGGGCCTCGTTGGCGAGGACGGCAAGTCGCTTGCGGCAATCACGTACGACAAGAACGCGGACGGCACGCCGAACTACAAGTCGGCAACGCTGGCTGGTGAAGGCGGTACGAAGTTGTCGAACGTGAAGGCCGGTACGGCCGACATGGACGCGGTCAACGTGTCGCAACTGAAGTCGTCGGGCTTGATCGGCGAGGATGGCAAGACGCTGGCTGCAATCACCTACGACAGGAACGCGGACGGTACGCCGAACTACAAGTCGGCAACGCTGGCCGGTGAAGGTGGTACGACGCTGTCGAACGTGAAGGCTGGCAAGGCCGACATGGACGCGGTGAACGTTGCGCAACTGAAGTCGTCGGGCCTCGTTGGCGAAGATGGCAAGTCGCGTGCCGCAGTGACGTACGACAAGAACGCAGACGGCACGCCGAACTACAAGTCGGCAACGCTGGCCGGTGAAGGTGGTACGACGCTGTCGAACGTGAAGGCTGGCAAGGCCGACACGGACGCGGTGAACGTGTCGCAACTGAAGTCGTCGGGCTTGATCGGCGAGGACGGCAAGACGATGGCCGCGGTGACGTACGACAAGAACGCAGACGGCACGCCGAACTACAAGTCGGCGACGCTGGCGGGCGAAGGCGGCACGAAGCTGTCGAACGTGAAGGCCGGTACGGCTGACATGGACGCGGTCAACGTGTCGCAGCTGAAGTCGTCGGGCTTGATCGGCGAGGATGGCAAGACGCTGGCTGCAATCACCTACGACAAGAAAGCGGACGGTACGCCGAACTACAAGTCGGCGACGCTGGCTGGCGAAGGTGGTACGAAGCTGTCGAACGTGGCGGCCGGTACGGCGGACGCGGACGCGGTGAACGTGTCGCAACTGAAATCGTCGGGCCTGATCGGTGAAGACGGCAAGTCGGTTGCCGCGGTGACGTACGACAAGAAGGCAGACGGTACGCCGAACTACAAGTCGGCGACGCTGGCGGGTGAAGGCGGTACGACGCTGGCGAACGTGGCAGCCGGTAAGGCTGACCGCGATGCGGTGAACGTGTCGCAGTTGAAGTCGTCGGGCTTGATCGGCGACGACGGCAAGTCGCTGGCCGCGGTGACGTACGACAAGAACGCGGACGGTACGCCGAACTTCAAGTCGGCGACGCTGGTGGGTGAAGGCGGTACGACGCTGGCGAACGTGGCAGCCGGTAAGGCTGACCGCGATGCGGTGAACGTGTCGCAGTTGAAGTCGTCGGGCTTGATCGGCGACGACGGCAAGTCGCTGGCCGCGGTGACGTACGACAAGAACGC
>NZ_SCNZ01000032.1:0-101191 GCF_005502655.1 Burkholderia sp. 4NA327C6
GCAGGAACAGCGGCCCTTCGAGAACCCGCCGCGCCGACGGCTACCCCGCCGCGCGCAGCCCCCACCGACCCCGCACGCGACGCGCTGCTGAACCTGATCGACACGCGGCTCGCGCACATCGCCGATGCCGCCCGTCAAGCCACACCGAAGGAGCCTGCCCCCCATGCGCGTACCTGAACCGCCGGCCGCCTCGATCGCCGCCGCCGCCCTCGCGACCGCCGTCGCGCTGGCCGGCTGCGCGACGTCGTCGATCGATCTGGCGCCGGAGGCGTCCGACCGCCCGTGGCAGCCGCAAACGTCCGCCGCAGGCGACATCGTGCCGGGGCCGCCGCGCGCGTCCGCGCAAGGTTCGCACGACTACACGCTGCCCGCGTCGCCGGCACTCGCGTCCGTCTCGCCGCCGGCCGCGCTCGATGCCACGCACGCGTACACGCTGCCCGAGCTGATCGATCTCGCCGAATCGGCGAACCCGCTGACCCGTATCGCGTGGAACGACGCGCGTAACGCCGCGCTCGCGGTCGGCCTGGCCAAGACCGCCTACCTGCCGAAGCTGTCCGCGACGGCCATGGGCGGGTACCAGGCCAACCACGGGTCGACGTCGTCGTTCCTGGGCGACTCGTCGAGCAACTCCACCGTGCACGGCACCATCTCGGCGCTGTCGCTGCAATGGCTGCTGTTCGATTTCGGCGGCCGCGCGGCGCGCGTCGAAGCGGCCGAACAGGCGTCGATCGCGTCGAATGTCGCGTTCACGGCCGTACACCAGCAGGTGATCCACGACGTGACCGTCGCGTACTACCGCTACGAAGCCGCACGCTCGCGCGCACTCAGCGCCCGGCAGGGCCTCGCGAACGCGGACGCGATCCTCGCGGCCTCCCGCGCGCGGCTCAAGCACGGCGTCGGCACGGTCGTCGAACTCGCGCAGGCGACGCAGAACCGCGCGCAGGCCAACCTCGCGCTCGTGCAGGCGAACGGCACGGAGAGCGACGGCTACCTCGCCCTCGTCTCCGCGCTCGGCATCTCGCCGCTGTCGAAGCCGACCGTCGCCGCGCTGCCGAAGCGGCCGCTGCCGCCCTCGCTCGGCTCGTCGGTCGACGCGATCGTGTCGGATGCGATCGCGCGCCGCCCCGACCTGCAGGGCGCGTTCGCGCTCGAAAAGGCCAATCGCGCGAAGATCAAGGCCGCGGAAGCTGCGTTCATGCCAAAGATTTTCCTGTCCGCATCGACGTCGTACGCGAGCGGCGGCACGTCGATCTCCGCGCTGCCCGCGATCGGCGACCAGGCACCGACCGTCAACCTGAACGGCAGCCGCTACGGCGGCGGCGTGTTCCTCGGCGTGACGATTCCGTTGTACGACGGCGGCCTGCGCTCGGCGGTGCTGATGCAGGCGCGCAACGACGCGGAAAGCGCCTCCGCGCGCCTCACGCGGACCAAGGAGGAAGCGGTCCGCCAGGTCGTCGCCGCGCAAAACGCGGTACAGACGAGCCTGGCGTCGCACGACGCCGCGAAGGCGCTCGTCGACGCCGCGCAGACGAGTTACGACGCGGCGCTGACCGCGTACCGGAACGGCGTCGGGTCGGTCACCGATGCGACGATCGCGCAAAGCCAGTTGCTCGCTGCCCGTAACGCGGAGGTCGACAGCTATGCCGGCGCGCTGTCGGCCGCTGCCGCGCTCGCGCTTGCGACCGGGACGATCGGCTCGGCGCAGTAGCGCAGCCGCCGCGAGGCGGTTGACGCATGCGCTCGCCGCCCACTAGAATGCCGCCCATTCTTCCTTCAGGAACCATCGTGGACAGTTGCAGCACTCCGTTGCGTGCGCCGCTTGCCGCCTGAACGCCTGTCCGACGCAGTTCTCCTGCCCGGCTCGCGTTCCGCGAGCCGCACGCCACCCGTTTCACACTGAATGACGCATTCGCGCGGTACAGTACCGCGCGATGACGGCTATCTTCGTGTCGCCTTCGGCCTTGCGCCGCAGCGACGCGAAACGGCACGCGCTCCTTGCACGGCAGGACAACCATGACTTTCGATTTCGCACTTCGTCTTTTCACCGCGTTCGCCTGCGGCGTCGCCATCGGCATCGAACGCCAGATGCGCCAGCGCACGGCCGGCCTGCGCACCATCACGCTCGTCGCGAGCGGCGCGTGCCTGTTCGTCACGCTCGGCGTGCTGACCGGCAACGGCGTCGCGGGCGTCACGCAGATCGCCGCCTACGTCGTGTCGGGCGTCGGCTTCCTCGGCGGCGGCGTGATCATGCGCGACAAGGGCTCGATCCAGGGCATCAACACCGCCGCGACGTTGTGGTGCTCGGCCGCCGTCGGCGTGCTGTCCGGTTCCGGTCATTACGTGCCGGCGCTCGCCGGCACCGGCGTCGTGCTGCTCACCAATACGCTGCTGCGCAGCGTCAGCCAGGCGATCAACGCGACGCCGGTATCGAACGCCGATCTCGTGCGCGAATACCAGATCACCGTGATCTGCCTGGCCTCCGACGAAGTGCACATCCGCACGCTGCTGTCGAACTCGATGTATGCGAAGCCGCTGTCGTTCCAGAGCCTCACGAGCGAGGACGTGCCCGACCAGCCGGACCGGCTGAAGGTCACCGCGACACTGAAGCTGCATCCGAAGGATCAGCAGAAGCTCGAGCAGATCGCGAGCCGGATGAGCATGGAGAAGAGCATTTCCAGCGTGAGCTGGACCGCGAAGGAAGCGGAGCCGATGATGGAGTGAGCGGCGTGGCGGCAGCCGCATGTCGCGCTGCCGCCTTCACGCGCTGTCAGGGTGTCTCGATCAGCCCGGCCGAGATCGCCTTGACGACCGCCTGGACCTTGTTCGTCGCGCCCAGCTTCTCGAGAATGTTGTTGACGTGGAAGTTGACCGTCCGCTCCGAGATGCTGAGGATCTGGCCGATTTCGCACGCGGTCTTGCCCTCGGCCGTCCAGCACAGCACCTCGCGCTCGCGCGCGGTCAGCGTGACGCCCGCCGCCGGCGCCAGCTTCGGCACCATGAAGCGGCTCATCAGCGAATGCGACATGTTCGCGAGCCAGTTGGTCTGCAACGTCAGCATGTTGATCTCGGCCGGCGTCAGCCGGTCGGCACGGCGGGCGATGCTCAGCAGGCCGAACGCGCCGCGGGGCGCCCAGCTCGACTGCGCGACGCCCACCGACAACCCGAAATCACGTGCGTCCTGCCACAGCGGGCACGGTTCGATCCGGTCGACGTCCGGCCACACGATCATGTTGGTGCTGAGCGCGCCGTCGCGAACCGTCGAGTCGATCTCGATATAGTTCTGCGCCTGGTAGTGCGCCATCCAGCCGTCCGGATAGGTATCGAAGATCGCGACCGCGGGCTTCGATACGGGCAGCGGGACGCGAATGCCGTAACAGCAGTATTCGAATCCCAGCCGTTTGGAATAGGCGGCAATCCGCTGGAAGAGCTGCTGCTCGTCTTCCGCGGCGCTGAATTGTTGATAGGCATCCTGCCAGCGCAGTTCCATTCATTCTCCGACAACGTCACGCTGTCATACTTGTCAGGTTCCAGCACCCGTTCGAGGCTGATACATTCCGCGCATGACTTCACCTTTGCTGCACCCGGTCCCCGGCCCGTCCCCGGACGGCTACGTACGCCTGCCAGAAGGCGCACTGGCCGTGCTTGCGCTCGACCATGTCGCAAGCGGCCTCGACGCATCGCTGCTCGAGGAATTGCGCGACAGCGCCATCGACGCACGCCTCGCCGGCTACACCGAATGGCATCGCCCGGCCAGTGCCGGCGTCCCTTACGTGACGATCGGCTGGGACTGGTACCTCGAACGCGCGACGGGCACGTTCGTGATCGCGGGCGGCGACGTCCGCAGCAACGTGATGGTCACCGACGCCACGGGTGCCGACATCGGCATGTTCCGCACCGCCGCCGCGCTCGCCGCACGGCTCGCGTGCATCGACTGGGCCGCCGCGGTCGTGTCGGCCCTGCTCGGGCACAACGACGCCTATCATGCCGGTCCGACGCTCCAGTGACAACTGGCAGCGCCTCTATTCCTCTGACAATTTCATGATGCTGGCGCTCTTTATAAGCAAAAGCGCCACGGTTTTCAATCCCGTTGATCAAGAAACCGTTACCACGTCCTAAACGGCGTCTTTCCGGCGTCACCCTGTAAGAGTTACCAGTTACAGCCCCCTCGTGCTGCGCGATGTAATGCACGCATACAAAAGCACAGATCCGAGGACACCATGCGGACCTTCGTTCACGAGGAAGGGCGGTTGCCACACGAACTTGCGGCGGATCTCGGGCGCTATCGGCGCCGTGTGTTCGTCGAGCAGCTGGGCTGGGCACTCCCGTCGGCGAACGAAAGCTTCGAGCGCGACCAGTTCGATCGCGACGATACCGTGTACGTGTTCGCGCGGAACGCCGGCGGCGACATGTGCGGATGTGCGCGCCTGCTGCCGACGACGCGCCCGTATCTGCTGAAGTCGCTGTTCGCCGACCTGATCGCCGAAGACATGCCGCTGCCGCAATCGGCCGCCGTCTGGGAGTTGTCCCGGTTTGCGGCAACCGACGACGAAGGCGGCCCGGGCAATGCCGAATGGGCCGTGCGCCCGATGCTCGCAGCCGTCGTCGAATGCGCGGCGCAGCTTGGCGCGCGGCAGTTGATCGGCGTGACGTTCGCGAGCATGGAGCGGCTGTTCCGCCGGATCGGCATACACGCGCACCGCGCAGGCCCGCCGAAACAGGTAGACGGACGTCTGGTGGTCGCGTGTTGGATCGACATCGATCCGCAAACGTTTGCAGCACTGGGAATCGAGCCGGGGCAAGCCGCCCGGCAAGCCATCGCCGCCTGAACCGGAACGCGCGTTTCTGTCCGGGCGGCATCGTAACGAAGGAGAATCAACGTGGACCAGTCTCAGGTCTTTCGCGCGATGATGCCCGGGTTGACGAGCGCCAACGGCGCCCGCATCGAGGTCGTCTACCCGTCGTTTCCCCGGCCGCTGCCGCTCGTGCGGCTCGACCGTCGCGGGCTCGTGTTCCGCGCGGCCGGCGCCGCGCCGCTCGTGTGCGGGCTGCCGCGCGCGGCGACGCTGCTGGTCGCGGACGAGCCGCTCTGCTCGCTGCGCCTCGTGATCCGCGACATCGCACCGGCCGGCGAAGGCCGGCATGACCTGACGATGCAGCCTTCCGGCGCCGCCGGCGACGAATTGCTGTGGCATGCGTTGCGCGATCGCGAGCCCTACCGCCAGATTCAGCAGCCGCTCGCGCCCGTCGACGCGTCCATCGCAACCGACGGCGAACCGCGCGCGTCGGCCGGCGAAACCGGGCCGCGCCCGTCGCGCAGCGCGGCCTTCCGGTTGCCGTGCCACAGCGACGCGCTGTTCTTCGCCGACTGGCTCGAATATCACTTCGATGAATTGCGTGCACTGTCGCAACAGCATGGGCCGCGGCTGCAGCTCAACCAGCTCGAGCGGCAGGTGGCCGACGACGAGGTCGGCGTGCGCTTCGTCTACGACATCGATGGCCATGCCACGCGGCATGCGCTGACCGACTGCGCGCGCGAAGCCTGTGCATGGATCGAAACGGAGATGCGCGACAAGTACGCGTTACCGGTCGCGCAGGAGCGGTTCAGCGCATTTGCGGCACACGCCCGGGCAGGCGGCATGTGAGTGCGGCGCAACAAAAAGTTGTATCGATACAACTAGGGCTTGCCATGCCTCGGGTTTTCCCTTAAATTTACGTCTGTCTCCTCCATGTCTCCAAACATGGATTCAGCCCGCTCAATGAAGCGGGCTTTTTCTTGCCCGCTCGAATTGCGGGGACACATCCCCCTCCTCCCCGCCTAACCTGCCGGGCGCGCGCCACGCGGCCATGGGCAGTAGTGGTGCACCGCAATAATCAGCACGACCAACGCGAACACGACCAGCAGCAGGGTCAACCAACCCTTTTTGGTCGTTGGCAGGTCCGCCAGCGCACCCACGTCGCCCGTCAGGGCCGCTAACGCTATCATGCCGAGTCCGACCAGTACCATCGTCCCCTTGGCCACCCATCCGAAGGCAACCTCGAGCACGCCTGCCCACCGCGACTGCCGATAAGGGCCGGTAACCGGCCGACGGAGATCGGGCTTACCCATTTGCGCGCCCTGGCCCGGCATCGGCACGTCGGCCCATCGATCGACAGACCGAGGCGAAAACAGGACGCCGAAGGTTGTTCTGACAGGCACCGGCTGCAATGGGGTGCACGCGTTTGATCGGGGGCGTCATGTTTTTCCTTTCACGAGACGAGGTTCGACGGTTCGATTCGTTTGGCCGGAAGGTGCCCATATCGTTCGATACGACGTAGCCCGCGCCGACACGTGCTCCGTTCGTCACACGCAATCCGGATCGGCCGGCTTATCATTGACCGGCCCGCCACTCGCCTCCGAGGCCATCTTGCACGCCCATCTGCGCATTGCCCGCCCGGTCAGCAACCTCGCCCGTACCGAGCGCATGTATCGCGACGCCCTCGAGTTGTCCGTCCTCGCGCGCTTTGAAGATCACGACGGATTTTCCGGCGTGATGCTCGGGCGCGACGGCCTCGACTATCACTTCGAATTCACGCACTGCCCCGACCACCCGATTGCGCCGTCACCGACGCCCGAAGACCTGATCGTGTTCTACCTGCCCGATCGGCCGGAATGGGAAGCCGCTTGCGCGCGCGCCACGGAACATGGCTTCATGCCGGTGACGTCGTTCAATCCGTTCTGGGAAATATCCGGCCAGACTTTCGAGGATGCCGACGGCTATCGGATCGTGCTGCAGAACGGCACGTGGCGCTGACAGGCGATCACGTGTGAGCCGTTACGCGCCGGCCAGACCGGCGGTGCGAGCGGCATACACGACGTGCCGACGCAGCGGGTGTCCTTCAGGCAACGCAGGATGGTCGAAATCGCGCGCGGGCTGACGCTGCATGCCGAGCCGCTGCATCACTTGCCGTGATCGCAGGTTGGTGTCGGCCGTCCACGCAAAGATCTCGCCAAGCCCGATCCGGTCGAACCCGTCGGCCAGTGCGGCGGCAGCGGCTTCGACAGCGTAGCCGTGCCCCCAGGCGTGACGCGCCTGCCGCCATATGATCTCGATGCACGGCGCCATCGGATGCGTTGCACGCGCTTCGTGCGACAGGCCGCACACACCGATCAGCATCGCGTCGGCGCGGCGCTCGACGGCCCACGGGCCGAAACCGTGTGCGTCGAAATGCGCGTCGAAGCGCGCGATGGCGTCGCTCGCCTCGTCAACTGACATCGGGCCGCGCGCGAGCCATGCTGTCACGTCCGGATCCTCATGCATCGCCGACAACGCGCCCACATCCGCCGGTCGCCAGCGACGCAGCGTCAGGCGCTCGGTTTCGATCTTCGACGGAATGGACATAGGGGGGACGGATCGTTCGGGCCGCGTGGCGCGAGTGCCACCACAAACCTGAAAGCGGAACGGATGGAGGGGGGATGCGAATCGTCGCCTTTGCCGGCAACGATCCAGGGAACGGATGACGAGATACGGGCGCTGGTGCGCCCGCGGCGATTACTCGTTTTCTTCGAAGTAATGCCCGAACTTCGTCTGCTTCGTGCGGATATAACGCTCGTTTTCCTCGCGCACGGGCACGGCAAGCGCCACGCGTTCGCAGACGGGTATACCGTGCTTCGCGAGCGTATCGAACTTCGCCGGGTTGTTGCTCATCAGCCGCACCGACGTCACGCCGAGGATCCGCAGGATGGCGGCGGCCGAATCGTATTCGCGGGCGTCGTCAGGCAGGCCGAGGTCGAGGTTCGCCTCGACGGTGTCGCGCCCCTGCTCCTGCAGCGCGTAAGCGCGAATCTTGTTGCTCAGGCCGATCCCGCGCCCTTCATGGCCGCGCAGGTACAGCAGCACGCCGCGGTCTTCCGCCGCGATGTAGCGCAACGCGAGATCGAGCTGCTCGCCGCAGTCGCAGCGGTACGAGCCGAATACATCGCCGGTCAGGCATTCGGAATGAAGGCGCGTCAGCACGGACTGCTCGCCGGCCACGTCGCCCATCACGAGCGCGAGATGTTCGGCATCGCTGCCCGATACGCGAAACGCGTATGACTTGAACGTGCCGTAGCGCGTAGGCAGCGACGCGGTGGCGACGAGGGTCACGCATTCGTCGGCCTGGTCATTGCCCTGCGTGGGCGATTGGGGACGCGAAGACATCATGAATTCAATCGAAACGTTCAGGAATGTAGGAGTTGTGTGGATAGTGCGTGACCGGAGTTTACCGCTAATCTGGAAACGTCACGCGACTGCCACTGGCTGCCCGGCTATACTGGGCTTATCGGGTGTCGCGCACCAACGCCCTGCCTTCCCTGTATCGACCTGCACACGGAGAAAGCGAATGAGCACGACTGTCGCGCAGATTCTCAAGGCCAAGCCGGATTCGGGCCGCACGATCTACACCGTCACGAAGACCGATCTCGTCTACGACGCCATCAAGCTGATGGCGGAAAAGGGGATCGGCGCGTTGCTGGTGGTGGACGGCGACGACATCGCGGGCATCGTCACCGAGCGCGATTATGCGCGCAAGGTCGTCCTGCAGGACCGCTCATCGAAAGCCACCCGCGTCGAGGAAATCATGACGGCGAAGGTGCGCTACGTCGAACCCTCGCAATCCACCGACGAGTGCATGGCGCTGATGACCGAACATCGCATGCGCCACCTGCCCGTCCTCGACGGCGGCAAGCTGGTCGGGCTCATCTCGATCGGCGACCTCGTGAAGAGCGTGATTGCCGATCAGCAGTTCACGATCAGCCAGCTCGAACACTACATTCACGGCACACCGGTCGCTTCCACCTGACCCGCCCCAGCGAAAAAGGCCCAAACGCGTCAGCGTCTGGGCGGAAAGCCGCCGGCATGCGGCGACGGAGGTTCTGCTCCTGCGGGCGAACGACGCGGGCACATGCCGCGCGTCTCGTCGATTGAATCCTGCGCTCGGGCAGACCGGGGACGTTCGATTAGTTGCCGAAGTAGACCGAGTTCACGGGGTTCGGCGCGTCATGCGTGATGCGGCGGCCTGCCTGGCCGGCACCCGTCGCCACTGCACCGTAGCCGCTCGTGTCGGCCTGCGCGAGCGTCGGCTGGTTCGGCTGGATCCGTTGTTCGGCTGCCTGGATGTCGTTCGGGTACTGCGAATCGCTCGCGAGCGGCTTGTAGCCGTTCTGTTCGAGTTGTACGAGTTCGGCCTTGACCTGGTCGCGCGTCAGCCCCTGTTCGGACTGTGCAAACGATGCGATCGGTGCGGCAAGGACGGATGCGGCGATAGCTGCGTAGATGATCGACTTCATGATTTACCTCCGGTGTATGTTCTCTTTTGGCGTCGCCTCGGCAGGACTGTCTGAAGCGATGGAATCCAGTTTAGTTCTCGTCCATCCAAGGGGAAACCCTTAGTTTGAACATACAGCGTTGCGATTTTGACAAAAATCGCCGGCACATCCCGCGTGACATCGTCGCAACTTGCTTCATCTGCACAACAATCTCTGACGAAATGCCGACAGCCAAATGACATATCCTGAAGGTTGTGTTGTAGAATCGTAAGGTTATATTCGTCAGTCGATCTTCCATCCACCATGTACGCGCTCACGCCCCTTTCGGTTTCGCCGTCCGGCCCGTCCGGCGTGCGCGCGCGCGCCGGCCATCCGGCACATCCCCTCGCTCGACGCACGGCCCAGGCGCCGCTCGCCCCTGCCCGGCGCCTGATCTGACGGCTCGGTCTCCTCCCGGAGCCAGGTCAGACAGGCTCCGGGCGATCCCCATAGGCACGCCACGCCTGCCCTTGCCGATCATTTGGAGAACTCCCATGAAACAACGCCTTTACCAGTTGACCGAACTCGACGTTGCTCGCCTCGAAAAGCACGCCGAACACAACCCGCGCTTCCAGACCATGCTCGACACGCTGCTGGAGCGTGCCGACATCGTCCAGCCCGATGCCATCAAGGCCAATGTCGTCACGATGAACTCGCAGATCACGCTGCTCGACGAGGCGACCCAGGAACAGGCCACCTGGACGATTGTTTATCCGGACGCGGCCAATCTCGAACTCGGCCGCCTGAACGTCTTCTCACCCGTCGGCATGGCACTGCTGGGCACCCAGCGTGGCCAGATGGTCAAGGTGATGCAGCCGAGCGGTGCCGAAAAGCTGATGAAGGTCTCCGCGATCATGTTCCAGCCGGAAGCCAACGGCGAATACACGCGCTGACACCATCGGCAGCCGGCTGCCGAGTTCGACACCGGCGCAGAATGCAAAAAAGCGAGGCCAATGCCTCGCTTTTTTTGCATTCCGGCGATCCGAATCGTCGCCGTCACATCCCGCACACGAAAAAAAGGCGCCCGAAGGCGCCTTTTTCGATGCTGCGTAGCGGGTTACCCCGCCGTCACGCTTAGAAGCGGTGACGCAGACCAACCGTTGCTGCGGTTTGGTTGATCGACGAGCTCGGCAGGTTGTCGCTGAAGTTGTTGCCGTTGTAGATCGACGCGCCGATGCCGTTCTTCGCTGCACGCTGGTACACAGCTTGTGCGTAGACGTCCGTGCGCTTCGACAGTGCGTAGTCAGCTTGCAGACCGAACTGGTTCCAGTGCGTGCTGCCGTTGTTGATCTTCGCGTTCGTGTACGTGTAAGCAGCACCCAGGCCGAGAGCCGGCGTCAGGTTGTACTTGGCGTTGACTTCGTAGTTGTCGGTGCGCAGCGTGCCCAGACCGACAGCATTGTTGTCGAGACGCGCTTGCGTCCATGCAGCGCCGACTTGTGCCGGGCCGAATGCGTAACCAGCAGCAGCGCCGTACGTGCGGACGCGGCCTTGGCTAGCGATGCCACCGATTGCCGACGACGTTGCGCCGTTTGCGTTCGTGCCGTCACCCAGGTTCGCTTGCGAGTATGCACCAGCCAGCTTCAGGCCTTGGAACTGGTATGCAACGCCTGCGCTGTATGCACGGTTGTTGCCGAAGTTCGTGTTGTTCGAGAACGAGTACGTGCCGCCGAATTGCAGGCCAGCGTAGTTCGCGCTCGTGAACTTGATCGTGTTGTTCTGAGCGACATCACCGGTCGTGCTCAGACGGTCGAGGTTCAGCGGGTGCGCGAAGTACGTGCCGCCCCACGAACCCGTTGCCGTCAGCGGCGCCAGGTAGTCTTGCGTTGCGTCATACTGCTTACCCAGCGTGACCGTGCCGTACTGGCTCGACAGGCCGACGAACGCTTGACGGTTGAACATGCCGCCGTTGTTGCCCAGCTTGCCGTCACCGATGCCGAAGCCGCTTTCCAACGTGAAGATTGCCTTCAGGCCGCCACCCAGGTCTTCCGAGCCACGCAGGCCGAAACGGCTCTGGTCAATGCCCGAACCCATCGCCCAACGCGACTTGCCAGCTTGGCCGAGTGCCGGCTGGACGTTGCTCGTGTAGGTGATGCCTGCGTCCAGCACGCCGTACAGCGTGACGCTGCTTTGTGCGTGAGCGACGGTTGCGAACGATGCTGCAGCTGCTGCAACGATCAGAGTCTTGTTCATTCGTGGAGCTCCCTTCTAAAAAGAG
Source organism: Burkholderia sp. 4NA327C6 (assembly GCF_005502655.1). Taxonomy (NCBI): domain Bacteria; kingdom Pseudomonadati; phylum Pseudomonadota; class Betaproteobacteria; order Burkholderiales; family Burkholderiaceae; genus Burkholderia; species Burkholderia sp. 4NA327C6. Next base: position 11,541 of record NZ_SCNZ01000032.1, read on the forward strand.
GCAGGTCTCGCGACCTTGTTCATAAACGGTCTGCAACCGCCCGGGAGCGCCATCGATCCTGCTGGCGGCGCCCGGATAGTTGCCCGTTTGGGAACCGTGAGTTTAGGGGTGTACCCTAGGGGAGCGATCCGCAAATAAAGAAATAAGCTTTTCCAGAACTAGAAATAATGAAAGTGGGGCCGAGTTATAAGTATTTGTTTTGACGTTTGTTTTTGACTTCTTGACGAGGGCTTTTTGGAGCCTTTCATCCCACCATTCTTTCATGTCATCGTCTTGACGGTTGCATAGAAACAACAAACGGATTCGACGCGAGACCCCGGAATCGGCAAATTTTACCCAATCCGATCTCGAATTTCAGCCTCGGGACACTCAAACGCATCCTCCGGCGAGTAAACAGCGCACGACATTCGTTCAGCGGGCCACATCTACCCGTGGGCCATCCATACAGAAGGGCCGGCTTCGATCTGCCGGGGTTCGCCCACCTGCCGTGACACGCGGTAACAGCCTTAACCGCTCGCGTAACCCGGCCGGCCGACTGGCAGGCTAATGTAAGGCAGCCTCGAATACAGAACAGGACCGCCATGAATCGACGCTCGTTGTTACGCGCCATCGGATTGACCGCCGCCTTCATGGGCACCGGTGGCTGGCTCCGCGCCGCCTCGGCCCAGCCCGCTCCGCCCGTATACCGGCCGTCCGGCCCGAATCGCGTGCCCGGCGGGCCGCCCTATCCGGACCGCCCGGGCTTCGCACCGCCGGCCGCCCGGCACGATCGCCGCCCGCCGCCGCCACGGCCGCACGGCTATATATGGACGGACGGCTACTGGCGCTGGCAGCGTGGCCGCTATATATGGGTGCCGGGGCGCTGGGTCGCACGGCGCCCCGGGCGCCGATGGGTACCCGGCTACTGGCGCCGCCAGGGACAGGTGTGGATCTACGTCGACGGCACCTGGCGATAGGCAGCCATCCGGCGCCCGCCCGGTGGCAGGCACGGGCCGGGCGGCGCGGGCAAATCCGTGCCGTTCAGCCCCGACAATCATGACGCCCGGCAGGCGCCCCGCGAATCCAGCCCCACCCCGCCCCAATGCCGGTGCGCAAACCGGCGGCGACGCTTCCGGTCACGCAACCTCGGCCATCGACATGGCTCGCTGATCTACGGCGCACCATCCCGCCTCGAGCGGACCCTACCGCACCCTTCGTACGCCAGGCGGAGAAAGTCCGCTGTCGCGGTCGCCCCGTCCCTGCCCTTGCAAGCGGGGCGCCGCCAGCGCATTGCCGCATCCGGGCCGAATGAAACACACCGGAGCATCAGCGCCCTCGCTCAACCCGACGAGACCATTCGGATAACGAAATCATGCAATGGCGATGCGCCGGCAATCAAGCCACGCGTCGGCGCATCACAACCGATCCGCGGCACAACACGCAGCGACAAGACGGCGCACGCGCCCGCTCAGCGCCCGCCGCCCTCCAGCTCCCGTGCACGCCGTCGCGCAACGCAGATCGCGCGATGATGTTCGTCGGCCCACCGGATCATTGCCTGCATCGGCGTCAGGAACGAATGCCCGAGATCGGTCAGCGCATATTCGACACGCGGCGGCACTTCTGCGTACAACGTGCGACTGACGAAACCGTCCTGCTCGAGCCGCTTGAGCGTGCGCGACAGCATCTGGTTCGACACATCGCCGATCGTACGGCCGAGTTCGTTGAAACGCATCGTCCCGCCGGACAGCGCTTCGAGTACGAGCAGGCTCCACTGGTCGCCGATGCGGTCGAGCACATCGCGGATCGGGCACGGCTGATCGAGTTCGACGGGTTCATCGGCGGGCGGAAACGACATGACTGGATTCTCTTTCAAGGGCAATGCATGGTCAGCGCGGTGTGACCTGTTCACACCGCACTGACTTCTTGTGACGGGTTCGCGGCAACTGTACCATTCGAGCGACCGACGGCCGCGCGGATTCGCCAGTTCAACGAAGCATGACGACGGCGCGCGGCCTCGCCCAACCAGCATCGTGACGGTTCGCACCGGGCCGTGAATCCTTCGCGCCGACAAGGCTCGTGTATCCGCAACCATGCGCCGTCGCACGCCGATCGCCGCGGCAGGCTCGACCCGCCGTCGCGCATCGCGCACCGACCCACGCTTCGTCAGACGAGGAATCCGCAACATGTCATCGCTCCGCTCCCCCGTTCGCGCCGTTGCCGCGCTCGTGCTGCTGGCCGCGTCGACGGCCGCGCTGGCCGCCGGCCAGGCCACGCGCGACCTGGCCGCCGAGGAAGCCAACCGCCAGCTCGTGCTGACGTTCTACGACCGCTTCTTCAACAAGCACGAAGCCGTCGAAGCCGCCGCCGTCGTCGCGGACGACTACAAGCAGCACAACCCGCACGTGCCGGACGGCAAGAAGCCGTTCGTGTCGTACTTCGTCGGCGCGTTCCAGAAGAACCCGGCTTCGCGCGCCCGCATCGTGCGCAGCGCAACCGACGGCGACCTCGTCTACCTGCACGTGCATGCAACGGAGCGCCCGGGCGACCGCGGCGAAGCGGTCGTCGACATCTTCCGCATAAAGGACGGCAAGATCGTCGAACACTGGGACGTGATCCAGCCGGTACCGGAAAAGTCCGCGAACGCGAACACGATGTTCTGACGCGCGCGGCCGGCACCTGGTGCGCCACGATGCGCACCATCCGTCGGCGGACGGCCGACCGTCTGGCAAGCGCGGATGCCCCGCGCCGGCGAAGTCCCCTACAATCGAGCTTCGCCGCCGCGCCGGCCTCCGTCCCGCATGACCGCACCGCCAGCCGCCGCGCCGCCGGCGTGCCGTCGCAAGCGAAGCACGGCCGGCACGGGCGGCCGTTCGCGAAGACGGTGTCAACGATGAACCCCGCCCATATTTCCCTCAGCAATGCCGGCGACCTGGTCGCCAGCCTCGGCAGTCCGCAGTTTCCCGCCCGGCTCTGGGCGTGGCTGCGCGAAACCGTCGATCCGCAGTCCCATTACAGCGTCGCGACACGCTACCGTCGCGATGCGCCGTCGCAGTCGATCGACAGCGTCGACGTGCTGTTCTTCGCGGGCGGCGACGATCCCGACGGCACGCGCCACGCGCTCGACCTGTACACCCAGGGCGACTGGCGCACCGACACGCTGCTCCCGCATATCGAGCGCGCCACCGATTCGCAGCTCGTGTTCTCGTGCAACGAGGACATCGATACGGCAACCGAATACGGCCGCCATTTCGCGCTCGGCGATCTCGGCGAAGACTGCACGCTGCTCGGCAGCGAGCGCGACTATGTCTATGCGTTCTCGCTGTTCCGCCGGCGCGGCCAGCCGTCCTATACGCTGGCCGAGCTGGCGCTGCTGCGGCAGCTCGGCGATTTCGTGCTGCCGCTCCTGATCCAGCATGCACGGCTCGCCCGCCTGACGCCGCGCTCGGACGACGGCGCGCTGCTGCAGCGCTTCGAGCAGCGCCTGTCGGCCAGCGGCGCGGCGCTGTCGCAGCGCGAGCGGCTCGTGTGCCGCGCGGTGCTGCAAGGCCGGCCCGTCCCGCAGATCGCAGAGACGCTCGCGCTCAAGCCGAGCAGCGTGCGCACCTATCTCGGGCGCGCGCTCGCGAAGCTCGGCGTGGCGAACCGGGCCGGGCTGTTCGCGTGGTGCGTGACCGAAGAGGAACCGCCGGAGGACCGCGGTCAATAGATGCACCCTCCGCATCGCGTCAATCCGTCTCGCCCCCGCCGCCTTTGTCGCGCGTTGTCCTCAAAACGATGACAGACAGCCGGCCACCCCGCTCCTAGTATCTGACTCACCCGACGACAGGAACGCGTCGGATATCACGGAGACACGGCATGCCGAATACCGGATGAACGCCGGCCCGCACGGCCGCGCGCGCGTCGCCCATCGATCCGCCGATTCCGACCCGGTGGCGCGATCGGCGTGACGCTCGCGCCGGGGCCGGCCTTCACCACGACGCCCCGCCGCGCCTGCCGCGCAGCACCGGCACCTAGCCGCCCCGCACCTCATTCCAACCCGACCGGGTTCACCCGACCGGACGTGCCACACGGCCCGCCCGCCGGACACGTGCGCCTGTCGAACCTTCCCCCATCCGGAGGAGACACATGCAACACGCCGATACCGTCTATCTGAACGGCCTGCTTTACACGGGCGATGCGCAACGCCGCTTCGCGCAGGCGCTCGCCACCAAAGAAGGCAAGATCGTTGCTGTCGGCCGCGACGACGACGTCCGCCCGCTGGCCGGCCCCGCGACGCGCATCGTCGACCTGGCCGGCGGGCTGATGCTGCCGGGCCTCATCGACGGCCACGTGCATCCGCTCGAAGGCCACCAGATCCTCGGCGACTTCGACCTGTCCGGCATCAACGATCCCGACGCGATCCTGCAGCACATTCGCGCATGCGCCGATGCGACGCCGAACGAACCGTGGGTCTATCTCGGCGGTGCCAACCTGGCCGCATTCGGCGCGTATCCGACCCGCGAGCTGCTCGACAGGATCGTGCCCGACCGGCCGCTGCTCGTGGTCGGCTTCGACGTGCACAGCGGCTGCCTCAACACGAAAGGGCTCGAAGCGGCCGGCATTCACGCCGATACGCCGGACCCGGCCGGCGGCGTGTACGAGCGCGACGCGTCCGGCGCGCCGAATGGCGTCGTGCACGAAGCGGCGTTCTACCGCGTATGCCCGATCATTCCGCAACTGAGCCCGGCCGGCTACCCGAAGTCGCTCGCGAAAGCGCACGCGATGGCGCACGGTTACGGCCTCACCGGCTGGTTCGACGCGCGCGTCGAGGAGGCCGAGCTCAACGCGTATGCGGACGCGCAGCGCGCGGGCACGCTGAAGGTGTACATGAGCGCGGGCCTCTATGCGAACCCGCGCCGCGATCCGCGCGAACAGATCGAGCGCTTCGCCAGATGGCGTCGCGAGTACGAATGCGACAACCTGCGCCTGCATACGGTGAAGATCTTCGTCGACGGGGTGCCCGAATCGAAGACCGCCGCGCTGCTCGAGCCATACGCCGGCACCGACGATTGCGGCCTCGCGCTGTGGAGCCAGGACGCACTGAACGAGATCTGCCTGCTCGCCGATACGGCCGGCTTCGACCTGCACTTCCACACGCTCGCCGACCGTGCGGTACGCATGACGCTCGACGCGCTCGAATATGTCCAGATCCGCAACGGCATGCGCGACCGCCGCGCGCAGCTCGCGCACCTGCAGCTCGTCGATCCGGCCGACATGAGCCGCTTCAACCGGCTCGGCGCGATCGCCAGCGTGCAGACGCTGTGGACGGCCGCGCGCGAGGAGCAGCAGCAGCTCTACCGCGACCTGCTCGGCGCGGAACGCACCGCGCGCAACTATCCGTTCCGCAGCCTGCGCAACGCGGGTGCGATGCTCGCGGCCGGCTCCGATTGGTCGGTCAGCACGATGGACCCGATGCAGATCATCCAGACGGGCGTCACGCACCTGCTGATCGACCAGCCCGACAGCCCACCGTGGAATCCGCACGAACGCCTCGACCTGCTCACGATGCTCGAGGCCTATACGGTGAACACCGCGTATGCGCTGCGCTTCGACGACTGCACGGGTTCGCTCGAAGCGGGCAAGGACGCGAGCTTCGCGATCCTCGACCGCAATCCGTTCGCGTATCCGGTCGAGACGTTTGCGCAAACCCGTGTGATCGAGACGTGCTTCCGCGGCGAAGTCGTATACGCCGCGCCGGGCTGGGCCGACTGAAGCACGCATCCGTGCGGCCGTCAGGCGACGGCCAGCGCCAGCACCTGCTCGGTCGTCAGCACGTCGCCGAACGTGTCCGACAACGCGGCCAGCGTCGCGCGATGGAGGTCGCGGTGCGATACCGTGCCGCCGTCCGCGATGTCGAGGTCGCGCGTCGCGCATGCGTCGTCGACGACGATCACCGCGTAGCCGAGCGGCACCGCATCGCGTGCCGCACCGGCGACGCATGCATGCGTCATCAGGCCCGTGACGATCAGCGTGTCGACACCGGCCGCCTTCAGGCGCGCGTCGATGTCCGTCGTCGGGAACACGCTCACCGACGTCTTCTTCACCACCGTGTGATGCGCCGCCGGCTGCAGGTCCGCGTGAAAGCGAAAGCCGTCGCTGCCGTCGGCGAAGATCGGGCCGTCGGCCGCATCGACGTGCTGGACGTGAAACACCGGAATGCCCGCACGATCGGCGAACGCGATCACGCGCTGCGCGTTACCCAGCGCGCGCGGCCCCTCCGGAATCGGCAGGCGGCCGCTGAAATATTCATTCTGGAAATCGATCACCAGCAGCGCGGTGCGGGCGGCGTCGATCGATGTCGGCGCGCTCGCGCCCGCCAGGGTACGGATGGTCGGATGTTGCATGGGTCGCCCTCTCTGTTGGCATGTCGAAGGAACGGCGCGCCGGGCCAGCCGGCGCCGCCGTACGCGGCCCGGCTACTCCCGGGACGCGAGGCGCCAGTGTCGGGCCGCACGCCCCGGCGCGACAGCGGTGCGCGGGACAACGTCCGACAGGATCGGGCCAACGTGCAAGCCGCCTACGACAGCGCGGCCGTTCGCGCGCCCGGCTGCGTGCGGCCATACGCGACCATCATCGCGAAGCTGAGCAGGAAGCCCACGCCGCCGACCAGCAGCAGGCCGATCTCGCCGAACACGGGCAGCAGGTTCGTGAGCGCGCCCGTGACGACCCACGCGACGGCCATCACCGAGCCCGCGACGCCGAGCGCCCAGCCTTGCCGATCCTCGCTGACCGCGTCGGAGAACGCCGTATACATCGTCGTGTACGCGACCATGTCGAAGCAGCCGACGACCATCGCGAGCGCCCACAGCACCGGCTCGTGCGGGAACAGCGCGGACAGAATCTGGCCGACACCCGCGACGAGCAGGCCCGTCTTCGCGATATCGACCACACGCCACACGCGCAGCATCCGCCGCACGACGAACAACAGCCCGAACACGAAGCAAAGGCCAATCACGCCACTGAACAGCCCGAGCCGCGCACTGGTGTAGCCGAATTTCGCCTGCAGCAACAGCATGATGGTCTGCAGGTAGAGCCCGTAGCCGACCTGCATCAGGAAGAACACGACCGACAGGAACGCGACGTTGCGCTGGCGCGCGGCCTCCCCGATGATCCGCAGCGGCAGCAGCGGATCGATGCGCGTGTCGCCGCGCGGTGCGGCCGAATCGCGATACGACGCCAGGGTCCAGAACGCGCAGACCAGCGACAGCGCGGCGACCAGCACGAACGGCGTGCCGTAATCGAACAGCGGCGAAATCGTGCGATCGGACGTCACGCCGCCGAGCACGGGGCCGACGATCACGCCCGCACTGAACGCGAGCGACATGATGCTCATGTTGTACGCCTTGTTCTGCGGCGTGCTCAGGTCGGTGATCGCCGCCTGCGCAATGCCCTGGCAGCCTGCCATGAGCCCGGTGAGCCCGCGGCCGGCCAGCAGCAGCGCGACGCTCGCGTGCCACGCGCCGGCCGCCATCATCGCATAGCCGGCCGCGAGGCCGAGCAAGCACAGCAGCAGGATCCTGCGGCGACCGTAGCGATCGGACAGGTCGCCCATCAGCGACGAGCCGAAGAACATGCACAACGGGTAGATCCCGTAGCCGAGGCCGAGGTAGAAATTGCGCGCATGCGCACCGGCGTTGGCCGGCAGGATGCCCGCGTGCGGATCGCTGAAGATCGCGGACATCATCGGATAGACGAGCCCGAAGCCCATCGCGTCGATCGCGATCGCGAGCAGGCAGGGGCCGAGCAACTTGTAGTTGAGCCGGGACATGGCGACCTTCCGGACAGAGTGGATGATCGCCCAAGCGTAACGATGGGGCAGCGCCCGCGGTAGGCCGCCGCCCGCGATGCTAAGCATCGGTTCGCCCGATACCCGAACCGACTCGGCAACCGATCGATCGCCTCGACGCCCGGGGCCGGGGCCGGGCCGATCAGCCCCGTCGAGCTGCCACGGAACCGGCCTGGCGACCCGCGTCGTTCTTCACGTCGACAGCCGGACGATCCCGTACGGATTGAACTTGAAGTCGTCCTCGTCGTGAGACCCGTCGTCGACCAGCAATGCATCGCGTGCGTGTAACGTCGCATCGATCCCCTGTCGCACGATCTCGTCGGCCACGGCATCCATGATGGCCACGGAGTCGCAATCGGTTCCGCGCGAACGCGGCACCTGCACGTCCGGCAAGCCGACCAGATGAAAGCCCACGCTCTCGAAGTAACCGTCCGATCCCAGCGGGCGCCGAGCGAACGCCAGCCGGCCCACCCGGTTCTGCGCAAGCGTGTCGTCGCGGTCGGTCGCGACCGCGCCCATCCGAATCAGCTCTCGCCATCGGTGCAGCCCGTGCGCCACGCCCGCGCTCTCGCCCTTGACCGCCACGGCACCGGCATCGATCAGCCGATCGACCAGGAACAGCGCACCGATCGTCGCACGCACGGCATTGTCCCGCGTCATACGCGGGCCGAGCACGTACAGCACCGACTGATGTGCGCCGACGGCTTCGGCGTCCGCCCGCGTCCACGCATCCGGTTCGACGCGGTCGCGGCAAATCTCGAACGAACGGCTCATCCGCTCGTCCGGCGCGGCGGTGGAACAGGCATCGTCGACGCCGAACCCCGTCGCGAATTCGGCAATCGCCGCGTTCGTCGCATCGCGCAGGCGCCGCAGTTCGCGTTCAGCGCCGAGAAAGCACAGCACGTGCCGCGGCTGCACCAGCGATTCACCCGACCAGGCTGCCCGCCGGTCCGTTTGCGGCACGGCGGCCTGTTGCGCCGCCCCGCCGTCGAGCAGCTTCTTCAACCTTGAAAACATCCGTCACCTCCCATGCCGACCTTACGTGCCGCCATGATAGCGACCTGCTAAGTCACGGGAGCGACGGCGCCGACGCGTTCGACCACGTCATCCGTATCGGGGGGGCGCCTGCCTGCGTGCCGGAATCGATCGGCGGCAGCCCGCGGGACAGCCGCATCCGTCGCTATTTGACGCCCAACGGCTCGCTCCGAAACTGCCGGCGCGCGAGCACGCACGGCGCGCCGTCGCGCATGAACACGCCGTACAGCCGCCCCCTCTGGCAATCACACGCCCGAAATCGACGATGCCGCCGGCGGCTCTCCCGCGCGGCGGCATCGTCATTTGCAGTGCAACGCACCACGCGCCGCGCTTACCCCTTCGGCTGGATCGCCGGTGCGCCATTGCCGCGCGCCGCCTGCCCACTACCCCGCACGAAGCGTCGCCCGCGCGGACCGTACACGCCATCCGGTTCCGGATACAGCGTCAGCAGCACGAAATACAGCGCGCCGCCTACCGCCAGCGACACCGGCACGCTGAGATCGAGCCCGCCCGCGAGGTTGCCGAGCGGCCCGACGAACTGCCCCGGCAGGTTCACGAACGACAGCCCGACGAACGCGGCCGGCAGCCACGCCCCCATCGCGCGCACGTTCCATCCATGCGTGAACCAGTAGTGGCCGCCGCGCAGCCCGCGGTTGAACACCTGCAGGTCGTCGCCAAGGTAGTAGCCGCGCCGCGTCACGTAGCCGATCACCATGATCGCCATCCACGGGCAACTGAACGTGTCGATCAGCGTCGAGAACGTCGCGACGCTTTCGACGAGGTTGAACCAGAAGCGGCCGACGAAGATGAACGCGATCGCGACCGTGCCGATCAGCAGCGTCGCACGCACGCGGTTCAGCAGGCGCGGGAACATGCTCGACACGTCGAGGCCGGTGCCGTACAGCGCCGTCGTGCCGGTCGACATCCCGCCGATGATCGCGATCAGGCACATCGGCAGCAGGAACCAGCTCGGCGAGATCGCAAGCAGCCCGCCGACGTAGTCGTTCGACGCGATGAACGCGGGCGCCTTCGTCGCGATGATCGTCGCGGTCGCGAGGCCGAAGAAGAACGGCACGAAGGTCGCGATCTGCGCGGCGAACACGGCGCCCATCACGCGATGCTTCGGCGTGTGCCGCGGGATGTAGCGCGCCCAGTCGCCGAGCGTCGACGCGAACGATACCGGGTTGCTCAGCGCCACCAGCACCGCGCCCACGAACGCGGCCCAGAAGCCCGCGCTACCCTGCTGCACCGTGCCGGCGTAGCGCGTGTCGAACAGGCCGGCGAACGCGAACAGCCCCGCGACGAACAGTACGCTCGCCGCCCACACGGCGATCTTGTTGACCCACAGCATGAAGCGAAAGCCGTAGATGCAGACGATCAGCACGAGTACCGCGAAAACCATGTACGCCGCGCCGAGCGTGAAGCCGTTGACCGGCACGCCGACCATGTCGTGCGCGCCGCCGACGAGCGCGTCGCCCGAGCTCCACACCGCGAGCGAGAAGAATGCGATCGACGTGAGCAGCGCAAGGAACGAGCCGACGATCCGGCCGTGGATGCCGAAATGCGCGCCGGACGACACGGGGTCGCTCGTGCCGTTGCGCGAGCCGAACAGGCTCATCGGCGCGAGGATGCAGGTGCCGGCGAGCACGCCGAGCACGATCGCGCAGACACCCGCCTTGAACGACAGCCCGACCAGCACGGGAAAACTGCCGAGCACCGATGTGGAAAAAGTATTGCAGCCGCCGAACAGCAACCTGAACAGATCGATCGGCCGCGCATAGCGCGATGCATCGGGAATGCGCTCGAAACCGAACGACTCGACCTGCGTAATCCTGCCTTCACTCATTTGTCTCCCACTCCTCTGGTGCGTCTGTACCGCCCGGGACTGCGGCGATACGACACATCGTCATCGATTCGCGGCCACTCTAAACCGGATCGCGCGGCGCAAATATCACGCATTCGAGACGTTTACGACGAAGGAGAACAATGTTTCCCGGCAGGCCAGCGGCCGGCGCCCGCGCCATCCGTACGGCGCGGGCGATGCGAGGTCAGTGCGCGCCCTCCGCCGCCGGCGCGCGGCATGCGACCAGGCCCCGCTGAACGGCTTGCCGCGCCTCGATGCCGGCGAGCCAGCGCGCGACGTGCGGGTAGTCGGCCAGATCGAGATCGAGTTCGGGCGCCGTGCGCAGCCACGGAAACGCGGCGATGTCGGCGATCGAATACCGCGGCGACGCGAGATACGCCGATTCCGCCAAACGGCCATTCACGACGCCATAGAGGCGCCGCGCCTCGTTCCGGTAACGCTCGAGCGCTTGCGCATTGACCGTCGTCGAGGCATGCAGGAACCACCAGAGCTGGCCGAGCATCGGCCCGATCCCGCCGATCTGGAAGTGCAGCCATTGCTGGACGGCCGTGCGCTCGGCCAGCGTCTCTGGATGCAGAACGCCCGTCTTCGCGGCGAGATAGCTCAGGATCGCGCCGGATTCGAACACGGTCAGCCCGGTGTCGTGGTCGACGATGGCCGGGATCTTGCCGTTGGGGTTGATCGCGAGGAACGCCGGGCTGCGTTGTTCGCCGGCGGACAGATTCACGTGCACGCGGTCGTAGGCGAGCCCGGCCTCTTCCAGGTAAATGGCGATCTTGTGTCCGTTCGGCGTGTCGGCCGTATGGAACGTGAGGGGATGCGTCGAGATCATGTCGGTCCTTGTCTTCCGGTTATCGTTGCAACTACAATCGTTGCAATTGCAATCCTATGCCGGAATCGACAGCCCCGGTGACATGCCAGTACTCGAAGGAGGGACATGCAGACTGCGCGATCCGGTCCGCCCGTGCGGACACCCGACACCCGCCGCGCCGCGGCGGCCTGCCTCGAAACGCTGCTGACGCAACGGCTCGCGCCGGGTGGCCGCGCGGTGTCGCCGCTCGGCGCGATGCGCGCCGCCGCCGATTGCCTCGAACGCGATATCGCGACATCGGAACGCGTATGGATCGTGCGTGCCGATGCGCGGGAACCGTCTGCGGACACCGACGCACATCGCCGCATCAGCGCGTGGCCGCTGCGGTTTCTCGATGCGCGCAAGCGGTTCGAGAAACCAATGCTGTACCTGCTGCATGCGCGCGCGACCGACCGGCTGCGGCTGGCGTCGGCCGAAACCGTCGATCGCGGGATCTTCGTCAACGATGCCGAAACGGTCGCGTCATCCTGGCCGAAAGGCGTGACGCCCGACGTCCCCCACTGGCTGGCCGCGAACACCGCGTGCACGCCGTACGATCCGGCGTCGGGCCATGAGGCGATTGCGATCCTGCGCCACGCGCTGCGCGCGCTCTATGTCGCCGGCCAGCCTGGATTCTGTTACCTCGCGAGCCACGACGATCTCGTCCCCGAGGCGAAACCGCTGTCGGCCACGGCGGCCCGCGACGCGTTCAGCGGCATGGTGCGGGCCGGCCGGCGCGCAGGGGCCGGCGCGGCTGCGCAGATCCGGCTGTGCGGCGCGGGCAGCACGCTCGCGGAAGTCATGAAAGCAGCCGATCTGCTGCGCGACGAATGGCGTATCGATTCGACGATCTGGAGTTGCCCGAGCTACACGCAGCTCGCCCGCGACGGTTACGCAGCCGACCGATGGAACCTGCTGCACCCGTACGACGAACCGCGCATCGCGCATGTGCGCCGATGCATCGGTAACAGCCGCACGCCGGTGCTCGCGGTGACAGGCTATGCGCGGCACGTCGCCGCGCAGATCGGCGCATTCGTCCCGGCCCGCTTCGCGGCGCTCGGCGCGGACTCCGCCGGCCCGGGCGCCGGTGCCGGCATGCGCGCGCCGAATGCACGCTGGATCGCCGCGGTCGCGCTTCGCCTGCTGGCCGACGATGGCCGGGTGCCGGCCGACTGGGCCGCGCGGGCGATGCGCCGTCATGCGAGCGGCTGACGCGCGGGCCGGCCGCCGCTACTTCGCGTCGGCTCCGGCCTCGCGCGCCGCGGCGATCGCACGGTCGAGCGCGGCGGCCATCGCCGCCTGTTCCTTGCTGCCGAACTGATCGAGAAAGAGTTCCGCGACCGTCGACTGGTACACCTTCCACATCTTCTTGCGCAGCGTCCGCCCCTTGTCGGTGATGCTCGCATACGCGGCGCGGCCGTCGTCCGCCGAACGGGCGCGCGTGACGAGCCCCTCCTGTTCGAGCCGGTCGATGAGCCGCGTGAGGTTGTAGCGCTCGATCGCGAGCACGTCGGCGAGTTCGTGCATGCGGCGCGTGCCGTCGGGCCCGCTTTCGAGCCCCCACAACGCGTCATACCACGCATAGGCCGGCAGGCCGGCCGCCGCGAGGCGGCGCTCGATCTCGCGAATCATCGTCCGGTGTGCGCGGACGAACGAGAACCACAGATCGGGTTCGGGTGCGCTCATGTCAGGTCGTTCCTCTCGTTGAATTGCAGTTGCAATTAAATTTTACCTCGATAACAATTGCCTCCATACGATTGCAATTGCAACCATCCGCCCGCCGATCGGCGGGCGTTCCGTCGCGCGTCGCGGCGCCACGATCGTCGCCCCGCGCAGCCTTATGCTTCTGGAGACATTGCATGACCGCACCTCTCACGCTACCCGACATCGACCCGCAGGAAACCCGCGAATGGCTCGATGCGCTCGAATCCGTGATCGCACTCGAAGGCCGTCCGCGCGCGCACTACCTGCTCGACCGGCTTTCCGACCTCGACGCGGCACGCCACGGCGACCTGCACGGCCGCGTGACGACTGCCTACGTGAACACGGTGCCGCGTGCACGACAACCCGCCTATCCGGGCGATCTCGCGCTCGAGCGGCGCCTGAACGCGATGATCCGCTGGAACGCGATGGTGATGGTGCTGCGCGCCGGCCGGCTTTCGAACGTCGGCGGGCACATCGCGACCTACCAGTCGGCCGCCGTGTTGTACGACGTGGGCTTCGATCACTTCTTCCGCGGCCGCACCGACACGTTCGACGGCGACATGGTCTACATCCAGGGGCATTCGGCACCCGGCATCTATGGCCGCGCGTACCTGGAAGGCCGCATCACGGACGCGCAACTCGACAACTTCCGCCGCGAGGCCGGCCGCGAAGCGGGACGCGACGGGCTGTCGTCGTATCCGCATCCGCGGCTGATGCCGGATTTCTGGCAATTCCCCACCGTGTCGATGGGGCTCGGGCCGCTCACGGCCGCATATCAGGCACGCTTCATGCGCTACCTCGAATATCGCGGGCTGAAAGCGCATCAGGGCCGCAAGGTGTGGGCCTTTCTCGGCGACGGTGAAATGGACCAGCCCGAATCGCTCGCCGCGATCTCGCTCGCCGGGCGCGAACGGCTCGACAACCTGATCTTCGTCGTCAACTGCAACCTGCAGCGCCTTGACGGCCCGGTACGCGGCAACGGCAAGGTCATCCAGGAACTCGAAGGCACGTTCCGTGCGGCGGGCTGGAACGTCATCAAGGTGATCTGGGGCGCCGGCTGGGATCGCCTGCTCGAACGCGACACGACGGGCCTGCTGCGCCAGCGCATGATGGAATGCGTCGACGGCGACTACCAGACCTTCAAGTCGCAGAGCGGCGCGTACGTGCGCGAGCATTTCTTCGGCAAGTATCCCGAGTTGCTCGAACTCGTTGCGGACCTGTCCGACGACGACATCTGGAAACTGGCGCGCGGCGGCCACGACCCGGAAAAGGTGTATGCGGCCTATGCGCAGGCGATGCGCGCGGACGGACGGCCGACCGTCGTGCTCGCGAAAACGGTCAAGGGCTTCGGGATGGGCGAGGCCGGCGAAGGCCAGAACGTGAACCACCAGTTGAAGAAGATGAGCGCGGATGCCGTACGTGCGTTCCGCGACCGCTTCGCGCTGCCGGTCAGCGATGCGCAGCTCGACGAACTGCCCTACCTGAAGCCGGAACCGGGCAGCGCCGAGGCACGCTACTTCGCGGAACGCCGTGCCGCGCTCGGCGGCCACGTGCCGGCCCGCTTCAGCTCCGTGGCGCCGCTGCCGGTGCCGCCGCTCGCAGCGTTCGACAGTCAGCTCAAGGACAGCGGCGAGCGCGGGCTGTCGACGACGATGGCGTTCGTGCGCATCCTCGGCACGCTGCTGAAGGATCCGGCACTCGGCAAGCTCGTCGTGCCGATCGTGCCGGACGAGTCGCGCACGTTCGGGATGGAGGGCCTGTTCCGCCAGATCGGCATCCACTCGCATCTCGGCCAGCTCTATACGCCGCAGGACGCCGGCCAGCTCAGCTACTACAAGGAAGCGAAGGACGGGCAGATCCTGCAGGAAGGCATCAACGAATCGGGCGCGATCGCGTCGTGGATCGCGGCCGGCACGGCGTACAGCAATCATGGATTGCCGACGATTCCGTTCTACATCTTCTATTCGATGTTCGGGCTGCAACGCGTCGGCGATCTGGCTTGGGCGGCCGGCGACGCACGTACGCGCGGCTTCCTGCTCGGCGCGACGTCGGGCCGCACGACGCTGATGGGCGAAGGGTTGCAGCACGACGACGGGCACAGCCACGTGCTGTCGTCGGTGATTCCGAACTGCGTGTCGTACGACCCGACCTATGCGTACGAGCTGGCCGTAATCGTGCGCGACGGCCTGCGGCGGATGTTCGCGGAACAGGAGGACGTCTACTACTACATCACGCTGCTCAACGAGAACTACCCGCATCCGGCGCTGCCGGACGGCGCGGAGGCCGGCATTCTCAAGGGGCTTTACCTGCTGCGCGAAGGTACGTCACACACGGCCGATGCGCCGCATCTGCAGTTGATGGGCAGCGGCGCGATCCTGCGCGAAGTGATCGCCGCGAGCGACCTGCTCGCGCAGGACTTCGGCGTGTCGAGTGACGTGTGGAGCGCGACGAGCCTGAACGAACTGCGCCGCGACGGGCTCGCCGCGGAACGCTGGAACCTGCTGCATCCCGAGCAGGCGCCGCGCGTGCCGTATGTGCAGCAATGCCTCGACGGTCGCAGGGGGCCGGTGGTGGTGGCGACCGACTACATGAAGATCGTCGGTGACCAGATCCGCGCGTTCGTCGACGGCCGGCGCTTCGTGTCGCTCGGCACCGACGGCTTCGGCCGCTCGGATACGCGCGACGCACTGCGCACGTTCTTCGAGGTCGACCGGCACTTCATCGTGATCGCGGCGCTGAAAGCGCTCGCCGACGACGGCGCGATACCGCGCACCAAGGTAGGCGAAGCGATCCGGCGCTACGGCATCGACATCGACAAGGTCGATCCGGCCAGCGTGTAACCAAGCGGCGTGCGGCAGGCGGGATTACTCCGGCCTGCCGCGCCGCCGCCCCGTCCGCGCTACTGTGCTGGCTGCCCCGCCTGCGCGAGCGGGCTTTGCTGCGGGCCCTGCCCCGTTCCCGACGGCCAGCCGCCCGCCAGCGCCTTGTACAACGCCACTGTCGCCGCGGCGCTGCGCATCTGCCCGTCGGCCGCCGCATCCTGCGCCTGCAGCAGCGTGCGTTGCGCGTCGAGCACTTCGTAGTAGTCGATCGCACCCGCCGAAAAACGCGCCTGCGCCAGTTGCGCGGCACGCGCGCTGTCGGTCGCGGCCTGCACGAGATGGCCCGTCTCGTCACGCGTGCGCGCAGCGCGCAGCAGCGCGTTCTCCGTTTCCTCCAGCGCCCCGAGCACGGTCTGCCGGTACTGCGCGAGCTGCCCGGCCGCTTCCGCATCGCTCGCGGCGATCCGCGCACGCACGCGGCCGACGTCGAGGAACGACCAGTCGATGCCGAGCGCGATCAGGTTCGTGTCGCTGCCCGCGCGGAAGAACCCGTAACTGCTCGTCGCGCTGCCGAGCAGCCCTGACAGCGTGAAACGCGGAAACAGGTCGGCCGTCGCGACGCCGACGCGTGCGGTCGCCGCGTGCAGCCGCGCCTCGGCGGCCGCGACGTCGGGCCGACGCCGCAGCAGGTCGCCTGGCGTGCCGGGATCGATGTCGGCGGCCAACGCCGGCAGCGGCACCGGTGTGCCCGCCGCCGCGGCTGCCTTCGGAAGATCGAAGCGGCCGATCAGCGCGTCCGGCGTCTGCCCGGTCAGCACCGCGAGCCGGTGCTCGTCGACGCCGATCGCCGCTTCATACACGGCAATCCGCGACGTCGTCGATTCGTACTGTGCGC
The DNA here is from genome assembly GCF_005502655.1 of Burkholderia sp. 4NA327C6. Lineage (NCBI taxonomy): Bacteria > Pseudomonadati > Pseudomonadota > Betaproteobacteria > Burkholderiales > Burkholderiaceae > Burkholderia > Burkholderia sp. 4NA327C6. Next base: position 28,515 of record NZ_SCNZ01000032.1, read on the forward strand.
GCGCCCGCGCCGCATCGAGGTCGGACCCTCTCCCCGCACCGACACGTGCATTGATCAGCGCGAGCGTCTGCTTCTGGTTGTCGGCATTCTCGCGCGCGATCCGCAGCCGCTCCTGCGAGCCGCGCAGATCGACGTACGTGCTCGCCACCTCGCCGGCGATCGCGACGCGCACCGCGCGCACGTCCGCCGCGCTGGCGGCCGTTTCCGCACGCTGCGACTCGATCGAACGACGCACGCGGCCGAACAGGTCGAGCTCCCACGCGGCATTGATCCCGACGCTGGACGTCGGATTATCGCGCTGGCTGCGCGGCGCACCGAACGCCTGGTCCTTGCTCATCAGCTGATGGCCCACCTGCCCGCTCGCGGTGATCGTCGGGTACCGATCGAACGTGGCCCGCGACAGCAGCGCATTCGACGCGTCGTAGCGCGACACGGCGACCTGCAGGTCCTGGTTCGCCGCGAGCGCCGTGTCGATCAGATGCGTGAGCACCGGATCGCCGAAGCCGCGCCAGAACGCGGCATCGGCATCGGCCGACGCGTCGGGCGGCGTATCCGGTGTCTCCGGCGTCGTACCGGACGGCGCCGCCGGATGCGTATCGCGTGCGAACCGCGCGGCCGTGGCCGTGTCGGGTCGCTTGAAATCGGGGCCGACCGCGCACGCGGCGAGCGTCACCGACATCGCGAGCGCGGAAAGACGAAAAGCGGCGCTCATCGGTTTTCTCCTTCGAGGGTGCCGTGGTGTTCGCTCCACACGGCCGGCGTGCCGCCCGCGAGCTTGCGGATCGCCACATAGAACACGGGCGTCAGGAACAGCCCGAACAGCGTCACGCCCAGCATCCCCGCGAACACGGTGATGCCGGTGGCCGCGCGCACTTCGCTGCCCGCGCCGCCGCCGATCAGGAGCGGCACCGAGCCCGCGATGAACGCGACCGACGTCATCACGATCGGGCGCAGCCGCAGCTTGCACGCTTCGAGCGCGGCTTCGATCACGCCCTTGCCCTGGATCTCGAGCTCGCGCGCGAACTCGACGATCAGGATCGCGTTCTTGCACGCCAGCCCCATCAGCACGACGAGGCCGACCTGCACGAACACGTTGTTGTCGCCGCCCGACAGCCACACGCCGAACAGCGCGGCGCAGATGCATACCGGCACGATCAGGATCACCGCGAGCGGCAGCGTCCAGCTCTCGTACAGCGACGCGAGCACGAGGAACACGAGCATCACCGCAAGCGGGAACACGACGATCGCCGCGTTGCTCTGCGTGACCTGCTGGTAGCTGAGGTCGGTCCATTCGAGCGTGATGCCCGGCGGCAACACGTCCTTCGCGATCTGCTGCAGCTTCCCGATCGCCTGCGACGACGACATCACCTTCGGATCGGCGTCGCCGATCAGGTTCGCGGCCGGATAGCCGTTGTAGCGAACGACCGGGTCGGGCCCGTACGCGGGCACCACCGTCACCATCGAGCTGATCGGCACCATTTCGCCCTTCGCGTTGCGCGTGCGCAGGTTCGCGATGTCGGCGGCCGTCTGCCGGTGCCCGGCATCCGCCTGCACCATCACGCGATAAACGCGGCCGAACAGGTTGAAGTCGTTCACGTACATCGAGCCGAGATAGACCTGCAGCGTGCTGAACAGGTCGGTCAGCGCGACGCCCTGCGCCTTCGCCTTCAACCGGTCGACCTTCACCTCGAGCTGCGGGATGTTCGCCTGGTACGAGCTGACCGGGTAGCTCATCCCCGGCGTCCTGGCGACCGCGGCCTGGAACGCGGTGAGCGCGTTCTGCAACGCGCCGTAGCCGAGCCCGCCGCGATCTTCCAGGTACAGCGAGTAGCCCGAGCCGTTGCCGAGGCCCTGGATCGGCGGCGGCATCAGCGCATAGGTGATGCCGCCGCCGATGGCCGCGAAGCGCGCGTTCAGGTCCGCGTTGATCTGCGCGGCGCTGCGGTGGCGCTGGTCGAACGGCTTCAGGATCACGTACGAGTTCGTGATGTTCGGCGTGTTCACGCCCTGCAGCGCGTTCAGCCCGGCAAACGCCGGCACCATCTCGACACCGTCGGTGCCGAGCGCGATCTTCGTCATCTGCTCGGTCACCTCGCTGGTGCGCGCGAGCGACGCGCCTTCCGGCAGCTTCGCACCCGCGAACAGGTACAGCTTGTCCTGCACGGGGATGAAGCCGCCCGGCACCGCGTTGAGCAGCAGCGCGGTGGCCGCAAGCAGCACGGCATAGGCCGCGAACACCACGCCGCGCCGCTTCAGCGTGCGGCCGACGAAGCCGTGATAGCGGTCGAAGAAGCGATTGAACGGACGGAACAGCCAGCCGAACGCGCGATCGAGCCCGCGTGTGAGCACATCCTTCGGCGCGTCGTGCGGACGCAGCAGTTTCGCCGCGAGCGCGGGCGACAACGTCAGCGAGTTGATCGCGGAGATCACCGTCGAAATCGCGATCGTCACCGCGAACTGCCGGTAGAACTGGCCCGTGACGCCGGACATGAACGCCATCGGCACGAACACCGCGCACAGCACGAGCGCGATCGCGACGATCGGCCCCGACACCTCGCGCATCGCCTGATGCGCGGCATCACGCGGGCTCAGGCCCTGCGCGATGTTCCGCTCGACGTTCTCGACGACCACGATCGCATCGTCGACGACAATCCCGATCGCGAGCACGAGCCCGAACAGCGTCAATGTGTTGATCGAATAGCCGAGCAGATAGAGCCACGCGAACGTGCCGACCACCGAGACGGGCACCGCGACGAGCGGAATGATCGACGCGCGCCACGTCTGCAGGAACAGGATCACGACGAGCACGACCAGCACGACGGCCTCGATCAGCGTGTGCTGCACCGCGCGGATCGATTCGCGCACGAACACCGTCGGATCCCACACGGGCCGGTACGCGACGCCGGGCGGGAAGCGCTTCGACAGCTCGTCGAACTTCGCATACACGGCCTTCGCGACCTCGAGCGCGTTCGCGCCCGGCGACAGGAAGATGCCGACCACGGCCGAAGGCTTGTCGTTGAAGTACGAGCGCAGCGTGTAGTCGCCCGCGCCGAGCTCGACGCGCGCGACGTCGGACAGTTTCACTACCTGCCCGTCGTCGCCGGTGCGCAGCACGATGTCGCCGAACTCCTGCACCGTGCGCAGCCGGCCGCGCACGTTGATCGACAGCAGGAAGTCGTTTTTCTTCGGCGACGGCTCCGCGCCGAGCTGGCCGGCCGACACCTGCACGTTCTGCTCGCGCACGGCGGCGATCACGTCGCTCGCGGTCAGCCCGCGCGACGCGAGCCGGTTCGGGTCGAGCCACAGCCGCATCGCATAGTCGCCGGCCCCATACACGCCGACGTCGCCGATCCCGGTGAGCCGCGACAGCTCGTCCTTCACGTGCAGCGTCAGGTAGTTGCGCAGGTACAGCGAATCGCGGCTGTTGTCCGGCGAATAGAGGCTCACGTACATCAGCGGCGTGGGCGACTGCTTCTGCGTGGTCACGCCGTACTGGCGCACCTCGTCGGGCAGGCGCGACAGCGCCTGGCTCACGCGGTTCTGCACGCGCACGGCGGCCGTGTCGGGATCGACGCCCTGCAGGAACGTGACGACGACCTGCAGGCTGCCGTCCGAACCGGCAACCGACTTCATGTACATGATGCCTTCGACGCCGTTGATCGCTTCTTCCAGCGGTTCGGCGACCGATTCGGCGATTTCCTTCGGGTTCGCGCCTGGGTACGTCGCACGCACGACGACACTCGGCGGCACGACTTCCGGGTATTCGCCGGCGGGCAGCATCGGAATCGAGATCAGGCCGATCGCGAAGATGACGATCGACAGCACGACCGCGAAGATCGGCCGGTCGATGAAGAATCGGGAGAAATCCATTGGCTGTCTCCCGTTACTGCGCGGCCGGTGGCGCGCCGGCATCGGCGACGGCCTGCGTGCCGTTGCCCGGGCCGGTGCCCGCGCCATTGCCGGCACCGGTGTCGGCACGCGCAGGCAGCGCCTTCGGCTTCACCTGAGCGCCCGGATAGTAGATCCGCTGCATGCCGTCGACGACCACGCGGTCGCCCGCCTGGATCCCTTTCTCGATGATCCGCTCGCCCTCCACCCCGCGGCCGATCGTCACGTCGCGGCGCAGCGCCTTGTCGCCGGGCCCGATCACGTACACGTACTTGCGGTCCTGGTCGGTGAGCACGGCCTTGTCGTCGACGAGCAGCGCATCCTGGTCGCGGCCGCTGACGAGCTGCACGCGCGCATACAGCCCCGGCGTAAACGTATGGTCCGCATTCGGCAGCCGCACGCGCGCGCGGATCGTGCCGGTCTGCGGATCGAGCCGGTTGTCGAGGAAATCGACGGTGCCCGCATGCGGGAAACCCGTCTCGTTCGCGAGGCCCACGCGCACCGGATCGGCGCCGATCGCGCGATGTTTCGGATCGGCGCGCCGCGCGTTGTAGCGCAGGTAGCTCTGTTCGTCGCAGTCGAAATACACGTAGACGGGGTTCTGCGACACGACGGTCGTCAGCAGCGTGTCGTCCGCGCGCGCCAGGTTGCCGACGGTGGCGACCGCGCGGCCGACGCGGCCCGCGATCGGCGCGCGCACTTCGGTGAAGCCGAGATTGAGCTTCGCGTCGGCGACGGCCGCGTCGGCCGCCTGCAGGTCCGCACGCGCCTGCTCGGCCGTGGCGCGCGCGTTGTCGAGTTCTTCCTGCGACGTCGCATGCGCATCGATCAGCGTCTGCACGCGCTTGAGCTGCACGTTCGCGAGGCTCGCGGCCGCACGGGCCCGTTGCAGCTGCGCGTTCGCGCGATCGAGCGCGATCCGGTACGGGCGCGGGTCGATCTCGAACAGCAGTGCGCCCTGCGCGACCAGGTCGCCTTCCTTGTAGGCGACGCGCTGCAGATAGCCGCTCACGCGCGGCCGCAGTTCGACCGCGTCGACGGCTTCGACGCGTCCGTTGAATTCGTCCGCGAGGCGGATCGTGCGCGGCGCGATGGTGGCGACGCCGACTTCCGGAAGGGATTGGGCCGACGATGCGCCTTTGCCGTCGTGACAGCCCGACAACGCCAGCAGGAGCGCACAGGCCGCGCCCAAAGGCGACGTCCTGCGTAGGGATAAGGAGAGCATGATGCCTCGCGACGGGTTAAACTGACGCGCAGCATAAAAGTTGAAGTTAACTTCAAGTCAAGTTTTCCCGGAGGGGCAACATGGGTATCCAGGAAACACCGCAATGGCCGCTGCTGTCGATTCGCGAAGTGGCCGCGCGCAGCGGCGTGCCGGCGTCGACACTGCGGTTCTACGAGACGCGCGGGCTGATCAAGTCGCACCGCAACGGCTCGAGCCACCGCCACTATTCGCGCGCGGTGCTGCGGCTGATCGCGTTCATCGTGTTCGCGCAGAAGATCGGCTATTCGCTCGACGAGATCGCCGAGCAGCTCGTCAGCCTGCCCGCCGACACCGCGCCGAGCAACAAGGACTGGCAACGGCTGTCGCGCGGCTGGAAGCAGCGCGTCGCGAGCCGGATCGAGGAGTTGCAGCGCCTTTACATCAACCTCGACGAATGCATCGGCTGCGGCTGCCTGTCGCTGAAGCGCTGCAAGCTGACGAACCCGGAAGACCGCGCGGGCCGCAACGGGCCCGGCGCGCGGCGCTGGCTCGGCGACAAGCCGCCCACGGATATCGAATGACCGGCAGGCCGGGCGCGGCGCGCGACGATCGCCACGCGGTGCCCGTCTTCGATCGGCCGGCGCGCAGTCGCGAACCCGATGCCGCTAGATCCGCCCTCCCTAATGTTGACAATCGATGACATTGGAATTCTGGGCAGCGCAGTGCGATAGGTAAAACACGAGTTCTGTGATCCAGCGGTACGCGAAAGGTATCGCATGATCGATCTGCGCCAGTTCAGGCGGTTCATCGCGGTCGCCGACACGTTCAGCTTCCGGCGCGCGGCCGAGCGGCTGCACATGGCGCAGCCGCCGCTCAGCGCGGCGATACACAAGCTCGAGGACGAGCTGGGCGTCGACGCGCTGCGCGACACTACGCGCCACGCGGTGCGCGAACAGGGGCTCGCGCTGGTGACGTGACCGCCCGCGCGGCGCTCAGCCGCCGAGGATGTTGAGCGCGACCGTGAGCACGGCCTGCTTGAATTCCTGCTGCCGCGTGGGCAGCGACGTGAACTCGCGAATCATGTGGCTGTACGACACGGCCGAGCCGACCGCGCTCGCGACCATGAAGAACAGCACGTCGGGATCCGCCGCGCGAATCTCGCCGGCTTCCACTGCCTCCGCCAGCAGCGGGAACATCACGTCGCGGTACGGGCGGACGAGCCGCTCCTGCAACCGGTCGAGCCGCACGCCCTCCTCGGTCGCCGCCGTCGAGAAAAACATGCCCAGGTCGGGCTCGTCGAACTCGTGCTCGACACACAGCTCGATCGCGCGCCGCACACGCTCGCGATGCGGCAGCGACGATGTGCGCAGCGCGCGCATCGCGTCGAACATCGGTTCGGCCAGCTCGACGATCTGCTCGACCACCGCCAGCCACAGCGTTTCCTTCGTCCCGAAATGGTGCGCGATCAGCGCCGCGTCGACCCCCAGCTCGCGCGCGACTTCGCGCACGCTCGTCGCGTCGTAGCCACGCTTCGCAAAGGTTCGGCGCGCCGCCCGCAATATCACGTCCGGCCCCACGGACGCCCCGGCCAGCGGCCGTCCTCGCATCCGGCGCTTGGCCGGCTCGCGCTCAGTGACTTCAGCCACGTCTTCCTGCTCTCCTTGAATGATTCGGATACCCCTGTTCCGGCCCCGCTCGAGCGGCGTCGAACATCGGGTGACCTGCCCCGCTCCGTTGACACGCGAAGCCGGGAAGCGCTAGGATCATACCTTATTCATCACGTGATGATTTATACATGACAACCCCTACACGCATCGTCATCGTCGGCGGCGGCATCGCCGGCCTGCAGCTCGCCACCCGCCTGGGCGAGCGCCTCGGCCGGTCCGGGCGCGCCCAGGTCACCATCGTCGACCGCAGCCCGACCCACATCTGGAAGCCGATGCTGCACACGATCGCGGCCGGTACGCGCGACGTACAGCAGCAACAGGTGATCTTCCTCGCCCATGCACGTGATCACGGCTACGCGTACCAGCCCGGCGAACTGACGGGGCTCGATCGCGCGCGCCGCCGCGTACAGCTCGGCGAGATCCGCTCGCAGGACGGCGAACTCGTGCTCGAAGCACGCGAACTCGAATACGACGTGCTGATCCTCGCGCTCGGCAGCCAGGCCAACGATTTCGGCGTGCCGGGCGTGCGCGAGCACTGCTATTTCATCGACAGCCAGAAGCAGGCCGAGACCTTCAACGAAGCATTGCGGATGCGCGTATTTCGCAGCATCGCGCGCGACGAGCCGTTCCGCGTCGCGATCGTCGGCGCCGGCGCGACCGGCGTGGAACTCGCGGCGGAGCTGAGCCGCCTGCTGGAAGTGGCACAGGCGTATGGCGACGCGACGGTGCGCGAGCGGCTGCAGCTCACGCTGCTCGAGAGCGGCCCGCGCATCCTCGCCGCGTTTCCGCCGCGGATCTCCGCATCGGCGCAGCGGCGGCTCGAACAGATCGGCTTTCATGTGCTGACGTCCACTCGCGTCACATCGGCCGACGCGAACGGCTTTCACTACGGCGACGGTTCGTTTGCGGAAGCGGACCTGATGGTCTGGGCAGCCGGCGTGAAGGCGCCCGATTTCATGCAGGCGCTCGACGGGCTCGACACGAATCGCGCGAACCAGATCGTCGTCGGGCCGACGCTGCAGGCAACGGGCGACGAGCACGTGTTCGCGATCGGCGATTGCGCGAGCCTGCTGCCCGACGGGCACGAACGGCCGCTGCCGCCCACCGCGCAAGTCGCGACGCAGCAGGCCGAGCATCTTGCAAAGCACCTGCCCGCGTGGCTCGACGGCCAGCCGATTCCGCCGTTCGCATTCCACGATTTCGGCGCGCTCGTGTCGATCAGCGACTACGACGCGTTCGGCACGCTCGGGCAGTTCGGGTTCTTTCGCGGCGGCTTCATCCAGGGGCGCTTCGCGCAATTCAGCCACCTGATGCTCTACCGGCGGCACCAGCAGGCGCTGCACGGCTTCTCCAAGGCGACCCTGCTGTGGATCGCCGAACGGATCAACGGCTGCGTGCAGCCGCGCATCCGGCTCTCGTGATGCCGCGCGTGGCGGTGTTGCATAACGTTTCGAGGACAACCGACATGAACAACCGTTTAGCGCCCTGGCTCGTGACCGTCGCAGCGATCAGCAGCTTCGACATGCCGTCCGTCTCGTGGGGGGCGCCGCGGCGGCGCAGCGTCACGCGCGACCGGCTACCGTCGTGGGACGCGACGAGCAAGCCGTCCATCAGCGTGCTTGAGCGGCCCACGGCCGACACCGTGATGATTTCCTGGCGCGACGCATGCACCGGGCATTACGGTTATCAGAAGTGGCGGCTGTTCACCACGCGCAAGCGCGGCGTGTGTGCGCTGTCGGGCCAGCCGATCGAGATCGGCGACAGCGTCTATGCGCCGCAATTGCTCGGCTCGACGCCGGGCAACGCCGCCGCGATGGTGCTGGCCGCGTGCCTCGACGCGGCCCGCCCCGCCGAGGCGGCCTGAAGGCCCGGGATTCGACCCGGGCCCTGCTTCAGGCAGAGGTGACGCGATCCGTATCGCGAACCGCCTCGTTCATGCGCGCTTCGGCTTCAGCATCCAGCCGCGCCGCATTCGCTTCGGCTTCTGCTTCCGGCATCAGCTCGCCTTCCCATTTCGCGACCACCGCGCTGGCGATCGAGTTGCCCACCGCGTTCGTGGCCGAACGGCCCATGTCGAGGAACGTATCGACGCCGAGAATCAGCAACAGCCCGGCTTCCGGGATGTTGAACTGGTGCAGCGTCGCGGCGATCACGACGAGCGACGCGCGCGGCACGCCGGCCATGCCTTTCGACGTCAGCATCAGGATCAGCAGCATCGTGACCTGCGTGCCGAGCGACAGGTGAATGCCGTAGGCCTGCGCGATGAACAGCGACGCGAACGTGCAGTACATCATCGAGCCGTCGAGGTTGAACGAATAGCCCATCGGCATCACGAAGCTCGAGATCTTGCGGCGCACGCCGAAGCGGTCGAGCGCATCGAGGATCTTCGGATACGCGGCTTCCGAGCTCGCGGTCGCGAACGACAGCATGAACGCTTCCTTGATCAGCACCAGCAGCCTGAACACGCGGCGGCCGAGGAACAGCAGCCCGGCAGCGACGAGCGTGCCCCACAGCAGGAACAGGCTCAGGTAGAAGTCGCCCATGAACACCGCGAACTTCAGCAGGATCGACAGCCCGTTGATCGCGACGGTCGACGCCATCGCCGCCAGCACCGCGAGCGGCGCGAGCTTCATCACGTAGCCGGTGATCTTCAGCATCACGTGCGCGAGCTGGTCGATCGCCGCGACGAGAATCTTGCCGCGTTCGCCGAGCGACGCGAGCGCCACGCCGAAGAACATCGAGAACACGACGATCTGCAGGATCTCGTTGTTCGCCATCGCTTCCGCGATCGACTTCGGCACCATGTGGCCGACGAAATCCTTCAGCGTGAACTTGGACGTCGCCAGATGCGCGGACGCGCCGATATCCGGCAGCGGCAGCCCGAGGTTATCGCCCGGACGCAGCAGGTTCGCCATCAGCAGGCCGAGCAGCAGCGAGATCAGCGACGCGGTGACGAACCAGCCGAGCGCCTTCACGAACACGCGCCCCACCGACGACGCGTCGCCCATGTGCGCGATGCCGACGACCAGCGTCGAGAACACCAGCGGGCCGATCACCATCTTGATCAGCCGCAGGAACACGTCGGACACCAGCGAGATGTAGCCGGCGATCTCCGCCGCCGACTGTTTGTCCGGCAGTTGCGTATAGATCATGTAGCCGATCAGGATGCCGGCCGCCATTGCGAGCAGGATCCAGCCTGCCGCGGACATTCGTTTGTTCATATCGGAATTCGACGCACGGGAAGAAGTTGACGGATGAAAGGCGCGCGTCCCATGCCGTGCCAGGGTGCGCGCGTGGCGAGCCGGTCGTGCCCGGTGTATCGGGCACGAGCGCCGGCGCCGGTCGGGCTCGCGGATCTCCGCGAACCGACGTGCCGCCGCCGCAATGGCATTCGCGCGAGAGCGAACGCCGTTGCGGGGCAGCGATTCAGCATGAAGCGATCAGGTCAGGTCAGTAACCGATTGCGGAGCCGGCCGGACGGCGCGGGTCGTTGTAGCCGTAGATGAAGCCGACCCGCACGTTCCCGGATACCGACGAATCGTTCCCGGAGCTCTGGCGGCTCGCCGCTTCGGTGCCCGGCAGGCCGACCATGATCAGTTCGGCGGCACCCCACGGTGTCTGCTCGACCATCTTGTAGCCCATGTTGCGCAGGATCGCGAGCGTGTCGGGCGACAGGCCGTAGGTTTCGTAATAGACCTCGTCGGGCAGCCACTGGTGGTGGATGCGCGGCGCGGTGACCGCGTCCTGCGGCGTCATCCCGTAGTCGATCACGTTCAGCACCGTCTGCAGCGTGATCGTGATGATGCGCGAGCCGCCCGGCGAACCGACCACCATGAACACCTTGCCATCCTTCTTCACGATGGTCGGCGCCATCGACGACAACGGACGCTTGCCCGGCGCGATCGAGTTGCGCGTGCCCTGCACGAGGCCGAACAGGTTCTGCGCGCCGACCTTCACGGTGAAGTCGTCCATCTCGTCGTTCAGGAAGAAGCCCGTGCCCGGCGCGATGACCACGGCGCCGAAGCGGCCGTTGACCGTGTACGTCGTCGACACCGCGTTGCCGTCCTTGTCGATGATCGAGTAGTGGGTCGTCTCCGGCTTCTCGTGCACGCCGACGCCCGGCTGCACGTCGACCGACGGCGTCGCCGTATCCGAATGGATGCTCTTGCGGATCTGCGCCGCGTATTCCTTGCTCGTCAGCTTCGCGATCGGGTTGTCGATGAAGTTCGGATCGCCGAGCAGCGTGTTGCGATCTTCATACGCGTGGCGCATCGCTTCGGTCATGTAGTGCACCGCCGCGGCCGAATGGTAGCCGAGCTTGCGCATGTCATACCCTTCGAGGATGTTCAGCGTCTCGCACATCGTCACGCCGCCCGAGCTCGGCGGCGGGGCCGACACGAACTCGTAGCCGCGATACGTGCACGTCAGCGGCGCCATGTCCTGCGCGCGGTATGACGCGAAATCGGCCGCCGTGATCAGGCCGCCGCCCTTTTTGGCCGCCGCCTCGACGATCTTCGGGATCTCGCCGTGATAGAACGCGTCGGGCCCCTGCTCCGCGATGCGCTCGAGCGTGCGGGCCAGATCCTTCTGCACCAGGCGGTCGCCCGGCTGCAGCGGCGTGCCGTCCGGCCGCAGGAAGATGCGGGCCGCATCCGGGTCCTTCCTGAAACGGTCGATCGTCGTGTCGAGGATGTCCGTATCGCCGCGCGTCAGCACGAAGCCGTCGCGCGCGAGCCGGATCGCCGGCTCCATCACCTGCTTGCGCGTCAGCTTGCCGTACTTGCGCTGCGCGAGATCGAGGCCGGCAACCGTGCCCGGCACGCCGACCGCGCGATAGCCGTACAGGCTGTCGTCGGGAATGACGTTGCCCTTCGAATCGAGATACATGTTCGCGGAAGCCGCAGCCGGCGCGGTTTCGCGGAAATTGATGAAGCGGTCGCGGCCGTCGGCCAGGTGCACGGTCATGAAACCGCCGCCGCCGATGTTGCCGCAGCACGGATTGGTCACCGCTTGCGCGTAACCGACCGCCACCGCGGCGTCCACCGCGTTGCCGCCTGCCTTCAGGATGTCGACGCCGATTTGCGACGCGAAATGCTGCGACGAAACGACCATGCCGTTCTTCGCTTCGACCGCGGGGTCCGATGCCGCGAACGCGCACACGCTCATGGCCGACAACAGGGTGAGTACTACGAGCCGCCTCATGACGGGATCCTCCAGACAAATGAAACCGTGGCATGCCGGAACGCGACGCCGCATCGGGGTGTGTCGAAGCGTCAATCGAATATGTAATAAACAATACATTCCAGCGAGGCCGCGATCATAGCACTCGCTTTTTTGTGCCAAAACCTAGGGTTATCACTGAACATGGAACGAATATCCGCCGAATTGCTCATTTATCAATGTTTGTTTTATTACAATGGGGAGTGATCCGGTCCACCGAGCGATGCGTCCCTCTAATTTCGGAGCGTGCACGGCCTGCCTGACCTCGATCGGCTAACATGCGTGGAGTCGCCGGCAGACACCCGTCTGCCGTTTGTCATTCAGATACGAGAGTTGGAGTGCCCGATGGGGACGAGCATCAGGGCGTTGCTGTTATCCCAGATGGATAGCTTCACGCCGTCGGAACAGAAGGTCGCGCAGGCGTTGCTGGACCGCTACCCGAGCCTCGGGCTCGGGCCGATTGCGAGCTTTGCCAAACAGGCGGAAGTGAGCGATCCGACCGTGTTTCGCTTTGTCGTCCGGATCGGCTTTCCGAATTACTCGTCGTTCCAGCAGGCGCTGTACGGCGAGATCGACACGGCGATGAACTCGCCGCTCGCGCGGATGGATGCGTTCCATTCGTCTGCGGGCATGCGCGACAGTCATTCGGCAATTTTCCAGCGGCTGTCCGAGTCGCTGGCCACGACGATCGAAGGGCTCGATGCGACGGCATTCGACGCTGCGGTCGCGCTGCTGGCGAATCCGGATGTGCGTGTCTTCTGCGGTGGCGGGCGCTACACGGCGCCGCTCGCGTCGCTGTTTTCGTTCACCCTCGCCTATGCGCGGCCCCATGTTCAGTATGTCGAACCGAACGTGAACCTCGCGTCGGTCGCGCTGGCGGACATGGGGACCGGCGACGTGCTCGTCATTTTCGATTTCCGTCGCTATCAGCGGGACAGCATCCGGTTCGCGCAGGCCGCTCACCAACTCGGCACACGCGTGCTGCTGATCACGGACGAATGGCACTCGCCGATCGGCGAATTTGCCGAGATCGTGCTGCGGATCCGGGGGCAGCCGTTCGCGATGCTTCAGACGAACATGCCGGCGCTCGCGCTCGCCGAAGCGCTCGTGATCGGTGTGACGAATCAATTGCCGGAGATGGCAAGGCAGCGGATGGAGAAGATCGAACATCTCAACACCGGCGGCATCGGGCAGGACACCAACCAGCGCGATTTGCCCGAATGACGATGGCTCGCCATTCGGGCGACGGCTTCAGCTCTCGACATCCTCGAGACTGAACACCTCGGTCTTGTCGTTGTACGAGAACACCTCCCCGTAACGCCCCCAGTCGATCACCGCATCGAGCGTCTCCTCAGCCGCTTCGTCCGACAGGAAATCCTCCAGCTCCTGCTCGAAGCGCACGCGCGGCGCACGATGGCCCGGGCGCTCGTTCAGCACCTTCCGAATACGCGCAGCAAGCGGCACGTGCTTCAGCAGGTGATCCGCGAACATCAGCTTGCGCTCCTGCGTGCCGAATTCCGCGAACACGCGCGCAGGCGGCGTCAGGAACACGTCCCCTTCCCGCACGTCCGCGAAACCGAGGTACTGCAGCACTTCGGCGATCGGGAACAGTTCGTCGACTTCCAGATGCAGCGTGCGCGCGATTTCCGGCATGTCCGCGCGGCCGTGGTACGGCGCCATCGCGAGCGTCTCGATCAGGCCGGCCATCAGGTTGGTCGACACGCGCGGCATCCAGCTGCCGAGCTCCAGCCCCTTCTTCGTCGCCTCGTTGGTCTGACGCGCGGTCATCTTCGCGTAGATGTCGTCGACGAGCTTGCGGAAATCGGTGTCGAGCCGGTTGCGCGGATGCTTGAACGGCACCTTGATCTCGGCAATCACGCGGCCCGGGTTCGACGACAGCACGAGGATCCGGTCGCACATGAACACCGCTTCCTCGATGTTGTGCGTGACGATCAGCACCGACTTGATCGGCATCCGGCCTTGCGTCCACAGGTCGAGCAGGTCGGTACGCAGCGTCTCGGCCGTCAGCACGTCGAGCGCGGAGAACGGCTCGTCCATCAGCAGGATCGTCGGGTCGACGACGAGCGCGCGCGCAAAGCCCACGCGCTGGCGCATGCCGCCCGACAGCTCGCGCGGGTACGCGTTCTCGAAACCGTCGAGACCGATCAGGTCGATCGCGGCCAGCGCACGCTCGCGCCGCTCGCGCGCGCCGACGCCGAGCGCCTCGAGGCCCGCTTCCACGTTCTGCAGCACGGTGAGCCACGGGAACAGCGCGAAGGTCTGGAACACCATCGCGACGCCTTCGGCGGGGCCGGTCAGCGGCTTGCCGAGATAGGTCACTTCCCCGCCGGTCGGCTCGATCAGCCCGGCGATGATGCGCAGCAGCGTCGACTTGCCCGAGCCGGAACGGCCGAGCAGGCCGACGATCTCGCCCTCGCGCAGCGACAGGTTCGCATCGTCGAGCACGAGCAGTTCGCCCTGCGACTTGTTGAAGCCGCGGTTCACGTGCTCGACGCGCAGGATTTCATCGCCCAGGCGCGGCGGCTGCAGCGGCTGGGACGGCTTGGCGGGGGCGTTGATAACGGTCGAATTTTGCATCGCGCTTACTCTCAATCGAGACGGAGCCGGGATTCCGCATAGGCGTACATCGGACGCCACAGCAGACGGTTGAACAGGGTGACGAACAGGGACATCACGGCGATGCCCAGGATGATCTTCGGGAAATCGCCGGCGGCGGTGGTCTGCGCGATGTACGCGCCGAGGCCGTGCGCGACGACCTTCGTGTCGCCCCACTGCACGAACTCGGACACGATGCTCGCGTTCCACGCGCCGCCCGATGCGGTGATGGCACCCGTCACGTAGTACGGGAAGATGCCGGGCAGGATCGCCTGCCGCCACCACTGCCAGCCGCGGATGCGGAAATTCTTCGTCGCTTCCTTGTAGTCGTTCGGATAGGACATCGCACCGGCGATCACGTTGAAGAGGATGTACCACTGCGTGCCGAGCACGATCAGCGGCGACAGCCAGATGTCCGCGTTCAGGTGGAAGTGGACGATCACGATCACGAACACCGGGAACAGCAGGTTCGCCGGGAACGCGGCGAGGAACTGCGCGAGCGGCTGGATCTTCTCGGCCAGCGCCGGGCGCAAGCCGATCAGCACGCCGAGCGGCACCCAGATCACCGATGCGATCGCGATCAGCACCAGCACGCGCAGCAGCGTGATGAGCCCGAGCACGAGCACGTGCCCGACTTCGCCCATCGTCACGCCGGTCGCGACGAACGTGACGACGCGCCACACGACGTACAACGTCAACAGGATCACGAACGCGCCCCACACGATGTCGCCGATGCGCGACGTGCCGCGCGACGATGCACCGCGCGCACGCGTGCCTTTCAGCGACGGAAAGCGCAGCGGAATCCGCGCGGCCTGCGACAGCAGCCAGCCGGCCGGCACGAGCAGCTGGTGGATCAGGTGCGTGCGGCGCATCATGTCGAGCAGCCAGGATTGCGGCGCATCGCCCGACGCGGTGTTCTCCATCCGGAACTTGTCGGCCCACGCGACGAGCGGGCGGAACAGGAACTGGTCATAGGCGAGGATCACGACCGACATCGCGACGATCACCCAGCCCACCGCGCCGAGATTCTTGTCGGAGATCGCCTGCGCGAGATACGCGCCGATGCCCGGCAGCGTGATGGTCTGGTTGCCGACCGTGATGGCCTCCGATGCGACGACGAAGAACCAGCCGCCCGACATCGACATCATCATGTTCCAGATCAGGCCCGGCATCGAGAACGGCACCTCGAGCTTCCAGAAGCGTTGCCACGGTGTCAGGTGAAAGCCGCGCGACACTTCGCTCAGGTCGCGCGGCACCGTGCGCAGCGACTGGTAGAAGCTGAACGTCATGTTCCACGCCTGGCTCGTGAAGATCGCGAAGATCGCGGCCAGCTCCGCACCGAGCACGCGGCCCGGAAACAGCGCGAGGAAGAACGTGACGGTAAACGAGATGTAGCCGAGCACCGGCACCGACTGCAGGATGTCGAGGATCGGGATCAGCACCATGCCCGCGCGGCGGCTTTTCGCGGCGAGCGTGCCGTAGACGAGCGTGAACAAGAGCGACGCGACCATCGCGGCGAGCATCCGCAGCGTGGTGCGCAACGCGTATTCGGGCAGGTTCGACGGATCGAGCGTGATCTTCTGCGTCTGCAGCACACCGATCGGCGCCATCGTCTGGTGGAAGCCGACGATCGCCATCGCGAGTATGCCGATGATCAGCGGAAACGCGACCACGTCCCAGCGGTTGGGCAGCACGCGCCACGCGGACGCGTTGGCGGTGCGATTCGGATCGAAGAAACTGATATCCATCGGTAGCGTCTTGTGTTGAATTGAAAATCGATGGGTCCGGCCGCGTGTCGCGCGGCCGGGCGTCGCGCCTCCCGGCGCGGATCAGAACAGCCCGTGCAGCGCCCAGTACAGGGCGGCGGACAGCGCGATCGAGGCAGGCAAGGTCAGCACCCACGCGAGCACGAGGTTGCGCACGGTATCCCAGCGCAGGCCCGCGCCGCTCGCCGTCATCGTCCCAGCCACGCCCGACGCGAGCACGTGCGTCGTCGATACCGGCAGCCCGTAGGCGTCGGCCATCCCGATCGTCAGCATCGCGACGGCCTCGGCCGATGCGCCCTGCCCGTATGTCAGGTGCGACTTGCCGATCTTCTCGCCGACCGTCACGACGATCCGCTTCCAGCCGACCATCGTGCCGAGGCCGAGCGCGATCGCGACGGCGACCTTCACCCAGGTCGGGATGAATTTCGTCGCGCGGTCCATCTGCTTCTTGAACGCCTCGAGCGCGCTCGCGTCCTCGACCGAGAACGCCGGCGCCTTCGCCTTCTCCATCAGCCGGATCGCCTCGGACGCGACGTACATGTTGTTGCGTACGTTGTCGACGAGGTTCTGCGGCACGCTCGAGATGCCGCCGGCCTGCGCGACCTGGTCGGCGATGGTGTCGGTGAGCTTGCCCAGTGCGGGAATCGTCGCCGGCGTCAGCTTGTGCGTGCGCACGTATGCCTCGACGTCGGCGCGCGGGTCGGCCGTCCGGGCCGCCGGGTCCGCATACTTGACGAGGGTCGTCGACGCGTGGCGCGCCACCGCGACGAACGTGCTCGTCTGATCGGGCGTCACGGCCTTGTTCAACGCATACGCGGTCGGCATCACGCCGATCAGGATCAGCATGATCAGCCCCATGCCCTTCTGCCCGTCGTTCGAGCCGTGCGCGAACGACACGCCCGTGCACGTGAGGATCAGCAGCAGGCGGATCCAGAACGGCGGCGGCTTGTTGCCCTTCGGCTCCTGGTACAGCGCCGGCACGCGCACGAGCGCCTTCAGCAGCAGCAGCACGAGCGCGGACAACACGAAGCCGATCAGCGGCGAGAACAGCAGCGCCTTGCCGACACCGAGCGCCTGGTTCCAGTCGACGCCGCTCGTGCCCGACGGGCCGCTGACGATCTGGTTCATGAGGCCGACGCCGATGATCGAACCGACGAGCGTGTGCGAACTCGACGACGGCAACCCGAAATACCAGGTCGCGAGATTCCACGTGACGGCCGCGATCAGCAGCGAGAACACCATCGCGAAGCCCGAGCCGCTGCCGACCTGCAGGATCAGCTCGACCGGCAGCAACTGCAGGATGCCGAACGCGACCGCGCCGCTCGACACGAGCACGCCGAACAGGTTCCAGAGGCCCGACCAGACAACCGCCAGGTGCGGGTCGAGCGAATGCGTATAGATGACGGTCGCGACCGCGTTCGCGGTGTCGTGGAAACCGTTCACGAACTCGAATCCGAGCGCGATCAGCAGCGCGACGATCAGCAGCAGGAACGGAAGAACCGAGCTCTCCTTGACGGGACTGAGATCGGCGCTCAGATGGATACCGACATAGACGATGCCGCAGGCAATGATCAGAAAAAACAGCGCGAGGCTGATGACGCGCGTGCGGCTGCTGACCGCACCGCTGGTTTCCGTTGCCGCGAGATTCGGCATGAAGGGGCTCCGGAGAGGTGACTCGGAGTGGCAGGCTATCGATCGGTCGTGACGCAAATGTGACATGTCACTTACAAGACATTGACGAGACGTCCACCAGAACGCCTGCGCCGCCTGCCGACCCGCAAACACGGGTGTTCGACCTTGTAACTCGCGGGAATAAATCCGCCGCTGCGCCGGTATGGCACGCGAAGGCGCCGGCTTATTCCAGGACGATCCGGCCGTCCGGTTTCGTCATACGAATGCGAGGCTCACATGTCTTCATCGACCCCCACCAACCCGTCGCGCCGCAAGGCGCTGCAATGCATGGCCTTCGGCGGCCTCGGCACGCTGTTTACGCTGTCGGGCGGCATCCTGACGACGTTCGACCTCGCGCTCGCGCAGACCGGGGACGCGCTCCCGGCCAACGCGGGCCGCCCGCTGTTCGTGCAGATCAGCGATACGCACATCGGTTTCAACAAGGACGCGAACCCCGACGTATCGGCCACGCTGAAGCAGACGATCGACCTCGTCAACGGCATGCCGGCGATGCCCGCGCTGGCCATCCATACCGGCGACATCACGCACCTGTCCAAGCCCGAGGAGTTCGACCACGCGTCGCAACTGCTCTCCGCGCTGCGCGTGCCGGAACTGCATATGGTGCCCGGCGAGCACGACGTCACCGACGGTTCGGGCGCCGAATATTTCGGCCGGTTCGGCAAGGCGTCGGACAATCGCGGCTACTACAGCTTCGATCACGCGGGCGTGCACTTCATCGGCCTCGTCAACGTGATGCACTTCAAGCCGAACGGGCTCGGCAGCTTCGGCGACGACCAGCTCGCGTGGCTCGAGCAGGATCTCAAGGGCCGCTCGTCGAGCACGCCGATCGTCGTGTTCTCGCACATGCCGATGTGGACCATCTACGAGCCGTGGGGCTGGGGCACCGGCGACGCGCCGCAGACGATGGCGCTGCTGCGCCGCTTCGGCTCGGTCACCGTGTTGAACGGGCACATCCACCAGATCGTGTCGAAGGTCGAGGGCAACGTGACGTTCCACACCGCGCGCTCCACCGCGTTCCCGCAACCGACGGCCGGCAACGGCCCGGGCCCCGTGCCGCTCACCGTGCCGCGCGACCGGCTGCCGTCGATGCTCGGCGTGACGACCGTCGAATTCGCGGGCCATCCGGTCGCGTCGTCGCTGCACGATGCGACGCTGGCCTGACGCACCGAACCCCAGGGAGACCGACATGACCCGCTTCAAGCCATCCAGCCTCATCGCAGCGCTGCTCCTGTGCGCCACCGCCCCGCTCACCGCGTTCGCGCAGGGCCCCGACGGCACGCTCGTGACGATCCGCAACTTCATGTTTTCGCCGATGTCGACGACGATCAAGGCCGGCACGACGATCACGTGGAAGAACCTCGACGCGGAGCCGCACACCGTCGTCAACGACGCCGGCATCTTTCATTCGAAGGCGCTCGACCAGGACGAAACGTACGCGTTCCGCTTCGACAAACCGGGCGTCTACAAGGTGTTCTGCGGGATTCACCCGTACATGAAGGAGACCATCACGGTCGAATGACGCGGCGCGTCACGACACGCGCTCGAGGGTCGGAAGGGTCTGGCGTCGAATCAAGCGGGGCCGCCCGTTGCACTGCGGGCGGCCCTGCGCCGCCGATCGCCTAAACTGGATCGAACCGTTCGGCGAACCCGACCCACCCTCACACGCAGCGAGGCCAGCCATGACCGCGAGCCAGCCGGCACGCATGGATCTTCCCGGGCAAGTGGTGCTCGTGCTCCAGGGCGGCGGCGCACTGGGCGCATTCCAGCTCGGCGTCTTTCAGGCGATGGACGAAGCCGGCATCCGGCCAGACTGGGTGGTCGGCACGTCGATCGGCGCGATCAACGCGGCGCTGATCGCCGGGAATCCGCCGGCGCAGCGTTACGAGAAGCTGTCGGCATTCTGGCGGCGCGTGACCGAACGGACCCGTTTCGACACGGCACCGCTGCTGCCCGGCTGGAACCGGACGCTGGCCGAGCTGATGATCATCGGCGGCGGCATCGCAGGATTCTTCCAGCCCAATCCGGCCTCGTGGCTCGGGCCGATGGCCCGCCTCGGCGTCGATCGCGCGTCGTATTACCGGATCGCGCCGCTGCGCGACACCCTGGCGTCGCTGATCGATCCCGAGCTGCTGAACGCGGGCCAGCCGCGCCTGACCGTCAGCGCGGTCAATGCGTGCTCGGGCACGATGCGCTATTTCGATTCACGCGATACGCGACTGGCGCTCGAGCACATCATGAGCTCCGGCGCGCTGCCGCCCGCGTTCCCGGCGATCAGGATCGACGGCGAGCCGTACTGGGACGGCGGCGTGTATTCGAACACGCCGGTCGAGGTCGTGCTCGACGACAATCCGCGCCGCAGTTCGATCATCTTCTCGGTCCAGATGTGGAACCCGGCCGGCCCCGAGCCCGAGAGCATCTGGCAGGTGTCGGAGCGGCAGAAGGACATCCAGTACGCGAGCCGCACCGACAGCCACATCGCGCGGCAGCAGCAGATCCACCGGCTGCGCCACGTGATCCGCGAGCTGGCGCGGCACGTGCCGGACGCCGAACGCGCGTCGCCGGCCGTGCGCCGGCTCGCCGCGTGGGGATGCGAAACCACGATGCATCTGATCAAGCTCGCGGCGCCGCGACTCGCCGACGACAATCAGTTCAAGGACATCGATTTCACGCCGGCCGGCATCGCGGCCCGCCGGCAGGCCGGCTACGAGGCCGCGCAACGGGCCATCGCGGCGCGTCCGTGGGAGACACCGACGGACCCGACGGAAGGCCTGACGGTATTCGATGCCAGCGGGCCGCCGATCACGGAGGGTCCGGCATGACGCGCCGCGCCCCGATCTCGCGCCGACGGCACCGGCGCGATTACACGCGCCCGGCGGCCTGAAGGCAGGCCTGGCCGGCCGCATTCACCTCGACCATCGCCACGCCGTTAAGCGCGGGGGGCCGGACGACGTAGCCGCGTGCATGTCCGGCGCCGTGCCGGCAACGACCGGACACGATTGCGGCAACGCCCGCCCGAACAGCACGGCCAGCCCGCAAGCGGACGTGAACATGCCGAGGCCGTCATGCCCGACGCCCGGCACTTCGACGACCTGCTGCGCGAGATCGTCAGGATGCCGCTTCTTCAGATAGTCGAAATACGCGAGCCCGCGTGCGAGCCGGTACGGGCCTTGCGCCATGGCCGCGCATGAGCGGTCGATGAAGTGGGTGTAAGGGTTCGTGTCGGCCTGGCCGAGCAGGTACACGACATGACGCGCGACATAGCGTGTTTCAAGATCGCGCACGTCCTGCGACGCAACGTAAGGCGGGGCCGACTTCAGCCCGTATTTCCACTGGGTCGCGCTCGGGCAGGTTCCGTCTGCGATCGCCTGGCCGTCCGGCCGTTCGTCGTCGAAATACAGGTAGCTCGACGGGTTCGCGACCACATAACGCACCGCGATGCCGGCCCGCTCCAGCGCATCACCTTCATGCCCGGCCACCGCGTAACGCTGCAGCAACTGCGCGCCGGCGGAATGGCCGATCACGACCACGGTGGACAACGCGGGATACAGGCCGCGGTCGGCGAAATGCGCGAGCAATGCATCGAGCGCGGTGAACGAGCTGATCGGGGCCGGCTGCCGGGCCGGTTCGCCGCCCTTCCATCCTTCCTGGGTCCAGGCGAGCGTCGGCGCGGGCAGCGAGAACGCACGCGTATCGGCGCGCGTCAGGAATTGCGGCGCGACGACCATCGTGCCCCGGCCGGCCGCACCGGCCTTCCCGACGACCTTGAGCCCCGATGCGTAATAAGCGTCGGCATTGCGCAGCGTGCCGTGAATCACGATGAACACACGCGTGACGTCGGGTGCCGTCTTGTCGACGGGATGGTCGGCGTAGACGGGCAAGATCGCGCTGCCCTGCGGCGTGTCGACGGTCACGCGCTGGTCGGCGACTGCCTTCACCGGTGCTTCCAGACGTTCGCGCTGGGTGGGCGTGACGGCTTCGACCGGACGCGCGCCGCCCAGCGCGCCGATGGCTGCCGCGACCGGAATCGCGAACGCCAGGGTCCGGGCGGCCGGCAACACACGTGAGCGCCGGATGCTTGCGAAGGCAACGGAAATGAGTGACATGGCGACGGATCGAGTGGCGGACATGACTTTAACGGCGATGGTCGCAGAATCCGTCGCGCGCTGCCGGCCCGTTGCGTCATACGGCTCAGTCGGCCGGCTCGGAAACCCGCCCGGCGTCGGCGCGGGTTTCCTGCGCATCGCCGCACCGCGTGTTCCGGCCCCCTGCCGCCGGTGGCCCGTCGCACGCCGCCACGGCGAGCAACGGGCGCTCGGGATGGACGAACAGCCACAGCACCGCGCCGCAAGCGGCCGCGGCACCGATCACGAACATCCCGCTGCCCCAACTGCCGGTGACCTTGACGACGAGCGCGAGCGCCATCGGGCCCGCGACGTTCGACAACGCGCCCCACACGTTGGTCCAGCCCGACATCACGCCGGCGAACGGCCGCCCGAGATCCTGCGCGGCCGACCAGACGACGACCTGCACGAACCCGACGGCCGCAAACGACAGGCACAGCAGCGCGATCACCGCCGCCATCGCCTGCGCGCGGGACGCGGCGACCAGCGCCAGCGCGCTCACGACGAATCCCGCCACCGCGACCGGCGTGCGTGCCCAGTAGATCGAACCCGTTTTCTTCAGCAACCGGTCGCTGACGGTGCCCGCGACGAATACCGCCACGAACACGGCAACCCACGGCAGCGATGCGACCATCCCCATCGCCTTCAGCGACAGTCCGCGCGCATGCATCAGGTAGGTCGGCAGCCACACCGTGTAGAAGCTCTGGATCAGCACGAGCAGGAAATACTGGACGCCGAAGATCCAGAAGCGTCCCAATCGCAGGCAGCGCATGAGCGAACCCGACACGACCGTGTCGCCGGGCGGCTGGCCGGCCGCGATGTAGTCCGCCTCGGCCTGCGTGATGAGCGGATGCGACGCCGGCGCATCGCGGTAGCCGAACCACCAGATGGCACCCAGCAGCAGGCCGAGCGCGCCGAATCCATAGAAGACGGCATGCCAGCCGAAATGGACGATCGTCCACGCTGTGAGCGGCGCCGACACGATCGGCCCCAGATACAGTCCCGCGAGCAGCGCCGCATTGCCTTTTGCGCGCTCGCCGGCCGGAAACCAGCGCTTGAGCGCGACGACGCTGCTCGACCAGTCGGCCGACTGCGCGCCGCCGAGCACTAGCCGGCAACCGAACAGCCAGGCAAACGCGTGGCCGAACGGCGTGACGATCATCATCAGCGACCACAGCGTGCTCGTGCCGAACAGTACGCCGCGCGAGCCGAAGCGTTCGGCCGCGCGCCCCGCCGGCATCTGGCCGATCGCATAGGCCCAGAAGTAAATCGTCAGGATCATCGACATCTCGACGATCGACAGGCCGAGTTCGCCCTGGATCGTCGGTGCGGCCACGGCCATCGCCGCACGATCGAGCGTCATCACGAAGGTCAGCGGCGCGAGCAGAAACGCGACGATCTTCCAGCGGAGATGGTTCACGTGGCGCGGCATCGTGCGGCTCCCGAATCCGGCGTCAGGCATCGTGCGGGCCGCACGCGTGGCCCGGATCGCGCTGCATGTGCTGCACGATCGCGGCCAGGTCGCCGATATGCGTCGCGACCGCCTGCTTGCCCGCACGCGCCCATTCGTCGAATGACGTCATCCCGCTTACCGCGCCGACGAACGCCACGCCGGCGCGCTCGGCCGCCTGTGCGTCCACTGCGTGGTCGCCGACATAGACCGCAGCGTGTGCCGGCAGATCGAGCCGCGCCAGCGCCTGCACGAGCCCTTCGGGATCCGGCTTGTGACGCTGCACGTCTTCCCCGCCGATCAGCACGTCGACGAGTGACTGCAAATCGTTACGTTCGAGAATCGCCTCGATCCGGTAGCGAAACTTCGACGACACGATCGCGACGGCGAGCCCTTGCGCCCGCAACCAGGCAAACAGCGGCGGCACCTCGGGATAGATGCGGGTGCCGGGCACCATGATCGCGTCGGCACGCGCCACGAAATGCCGCGCGAACGCGTCGGCCCGCGCCGGCTCGGTTTCGCCCGTCAACGCGCGGAACATCTGCGGCAGTGTCAGCCCGATCACCGCACCGATCTGCGCGGGTGTCGCGCCGGCTGCCCCAAGCTGATGCAACGCGTATTCCGTGCATTCGATGATCGCCGCGGACGAATCCGCCAGCGTCAGGTCGAAGTCGAATATGACGGCCCGCACACGCATGAAAGGACTCCTCAGGCAAACATGGACCATGCCCGACGCATGCCCCGGAATGACGTTGCGATGCGCGCCCGCGCACCGAGCGGTCAGCGTGACTGACCGGATTGCTCGCGATCGGCCGCGTCCAGCCCGCCAGGATCGCGCTTCGCCCATTGTCTTGCCCACCCCAGCAACGGCTGCAGCGCCGCTTCAAGCCGCCGGCCTTCGGCCGTCATGCAGTAGCCGCCCTCGCCATGCTCGACGAGGCCCGACGCCTTGAGCTCGGCCAGCCGCGTGTTGAGCAGGCGCGCATTCGTTTCGCAGGCTTCCTGCAGTGCGCGGAACGTGAGCGGCTCGCCGCGCAGTTCCCACAGGATGCGCAGCGCAGTGCGCCGCCCGAGCAGATCCAGCACGACCATGATGGGCCGTCCCGTCTTCGATCCGCGAACGCGTTGTCCGATTTTGGGTGTGGTCATGCTGTACTTTTTAAAGCAATCGCCAGACGGCGTCAATTGCTTGAATCGCATCTCTACTCTGCTTTACTTTTTAAAGCACCATGCCTACGCTTCCACGCATGCATCGTCTCAGGCACGAGGCTCACATGACTCAGCGCATTGCATCCGCATCACCACCGTTCGAACCCCACATCGCAGCCGCGATCGAGCGGATCATGCAGGGCCGTCCGCCGCTGCGACTCTTCACCACGATCGCACGCGATCCGCGCCTGTTCACGAAATTCTTTGCCGCCGGCCTGCTGGACAAGGGCCATCTCGACATCCGGCAACGCGAGATCGTCATCGATCGCACCACTGCGCTTTGCGGGTCCGAATATGAATGGGGCGTGCATGTGGCCGTGTTCGCACGGGCGGCGAAGCTGACCGGCGAGCAGACCGGATCGTTGGCTCACGGTTCGGCCGACGATGCATGCTGGAACGATGACGACCGGTTGCTGATCCGGATGTGCGATGCGCTGCATCGGCACTGCGATATCGACGATGGCCTGTGGCACGCGCTGAGTCGGCGTTTCAGCGACGAGGCGCTGCTTGAGCTGCTGATGCTTGCCGGTTTCTATCGGACGGTGAGTTATCTCACGAATGCGCTGCGCCTGCCGATGGAAGCGCATGCGGCGCGGTTTCCCGCTCGTGCGTCGGGATGTGCGTTCGATCCCCCTGATTTGCCAACCGAGGATCGAACGTGATTTCCGAAATCGTCTTCTTCAAGCTGCAAGCCGACATCGATGTCGCCACGCTGAAGGCGCGCTGCGAAAGCACCGCATCGAAGCGGGCGCAGAGTCCGGATTTGCTGCGTGCCGCAGCGATCAGTCGATCGCCGGAATCCACGCGGCCGTCGCCGCGTCGCTCGCACGAAACGCCGGAAACTTCGCGCCGAGTTCGGCCACGGTATGAATGTCGTTCTTCACGAGATCGTCGCGCGTGATCAGCGCCGGCTTGACCGCGATGCGCGCGCCCGGGTTTTGTCCTGCGACCAGCAGCGCCGCGGCCCGCACCGACACCGCGCCGACGACCGCCGGATTGGTCGCGGCCGTCGCGACCCACGGGCTGTTCGGCGCGCGGATGGCCTCGATGTCGGCCGTCGACACGTCCGCGCTGTAGATACGGATTTTCGACGAGAGCCGGGCCTCGTCCGCCGCGAGCTTTGCGCCGCGCGCGAACTCGTCGTACGGCGCGAACACCACACGAATGTCGGGATTCGCGCGATACACGGCCGCCGCCTGGTTCGCGACCGATTGCGCGATCGGATTGTCGACGGTGCCCCACCGCGCCTTTTCCTGCACCTTCGGATGCGCGCGCTTGAAGTCGCGCCACGCGGCATCGCGCCGGTCGAGCGGCGCGAATCCGGCCACGTACACGTACCCGGCCGCGAACGCGTCGCCGTTGTCCTTCACGGCCTGATCCAGCAGCAGGTTCGCGAGGTCGCGATCGTTCTGCTCGATCTGCGGCACCTTCGGATTGGCGAGATCGACGTCGAACGCGACCACCTTGATGCCCTTGTCCAGCGCGCGCTGCACGACGTCCTTCAGCGATTCCGGCAAGCCGTGATTGACGATGATCGCGGACACACCGATGCTGATCGCCTGCTGAATCTGCTCACGCTGCTCGGCCGCATCCTGCCGCCCTTCGTAGATGCGCAGATCGACGCCGAGCGCGCGTGCCTGCTTCTGCGCGCCGGCTTCGTAGGCCTGGAAGAAATCGCCCGTCGACAGGTAGTTGACGAGCGCGATCTTCACGCCGCCCTTGTCGAACGGCGCGGGCGCGCCCTTGAGCGGGCCGGCGTGTGCGGTGGGCACACCGAGCGCGAGTGCGGCGCCCAATACGAGTGCACCGAGTTTCGGTTCGAGGCGCGACTTTCGGCGAAGCAACGAGCGCATGGCGTGTCTGTCTCCGTACAGGACGATATCGGCTCAATCTATCAGCACGGCACGCGAACTCAAACCGACCGATTCGGCAATCGATATTACTTTGGATAACAAACGGTCTGAATCGCCGCCTCTTCGAACCCGTGGGTGCCCAAATCGAGTCTCGACGACCTCACGCATCACGCCCTGGCGTCCGCGCGGCGACCGATGCCGAACGTAAATGCGAGGGCCAGCACCAGCAGCACGCCCTTGATGAAATCCTGCATATAGTAGGGTGCGTTCAGCATCGTCAGCCCGTTGAGCAGCACGCCGACGAACACCGCGCCGACGACCGTGCCGAACACGTTCGGCCGCTTCGCGCCCCACACCGCGTAACCGATCAGCGCGGCCGCCACCGCATCGAGCAGCAGCGAGTGGCCCGCGCTCACGTCGCCGCGGCCGACCCGCGCGGCGATCAGCACGCCGCCCAGCGAAGCGATCGCGCCCGACACGACATACGCGGCGACCCGGTAGCGCGCGGCCGGCGCGCCGGCCAGCCGCGCGGCCGTCTCGTTGCCGCCAATCGCGTAGATCACGCGGCCCCAGCGCGTCGCCTCCATCGTCACGCAGGCCAGCACCGTCACCGCCGCGAGTAGCAGGACCGGCAACGGGACGACGTCGAACACGCGGAGCCGGCCGAGCGCGAGAAAGGCGTCGGGGAAAACGCCCGTCGCGTCCGTGCCGTCGGGCAGCACGGAGCCGGTCGCGAGCGAACGGCCGCCGGTCGGGATCAACTGCAGGCCGGCCAGCAGGAACAGCGTGCCGAGCGTCGCGAGCTGGTCGGGCACGCGCAGCCGCGTAATCAGCAAGCCGTTGAACAAGCCGGCGGCCACGCCGAGCACGACGCAGGCGAGCACGGCCGCCCATGCACTGCCGTGCCAGACGACCAGCACGTAGCTCGCGGCCATCTGCGCGGTCGCGGCCACGCTGCCGACCGACAGGTCGAAGCCGCCGGCCGCGAGCGTGACCGTCACGCCGATGCCGAGCAACGCGACGATCGACACCGCCTGCAGGATGCTGAACAGATTGTCGACGTTCAGGAACGCGGGCTCCCTGAGCGCGAACACGACCACGAGGACGGCCAGCACGAGCAGGATGCCGGTTCGTTCGAGCGTATCGCGGAGACGGGCCGGCCAGGGGCGCGACGACCGTTCGACGGGAACGGCAGGACGCACTGCGGAGGAAGTCACGGGTTTCATGAGCAGGCACCCACGATGGAAGAAGTCGGAGGCAGGCAATCGAGCGTCGCGCGATCGAACCGCACGATACGATCGGCGATCTCGGCGGCTTCCTCGAGATCGCTGACGAACACGATCGTCGTGCGCTCATGCGCATGACGCCGCAACGTATCGACGATATCGGCGCGCGCCCCGGCATCGATGCCCTGGAACGGCTCGTCGAGCAGCAACAGCCGCGCCGGCTCGGCGTGCCAGCGCGCGAGCACGACCTTCTGCTGGTTGCCGCCGGACAGGTGGGCGACGCGGTCGTCGGGGCCTTCGCAGCGAATCCCGAACCGCGCGATCGCCGCCGCGGCGGCCGTGCGTTCGCGCGCTCGACGCACCGCGCCGCTCGCGAACCAGCGCGACAGGAACGGAAAGCCGATCGTGCCCGCGATCGATGCGAACGGGACGCTGTCGGGAAACAACGACGTGCGCCAGCGATCCTCGCCGGCCAGGAATACGCCGGCGCGAATCGCGTCGGCGGGCGTTCGTGGCCGCCACGGCCGGCCGTCGAGCGTCATCTCGCCGGCCGCCGCCCGCACGGCGCCGAAGATCGTCCGCGCGAAGCGCGACTTGCCGCCGCCGACCGGGCCCGCGATCGCGACGATCTCGCCGCGCCGGACGTCGAGATCGAACGGCGTACTGGTCGGCGTCAGCCGGATCTGCCGCACGCTGAAGCCTGACCCGGGCCCGGATTCGGCCTGCGCGGCCCGCTCCGGCGCGAGGGCACGCGCTCGCGGCAGCGGCCGCCCGATCATCGTTTCCACCGCGGCGTCGAAATCGATCGGCGCGGCCAGGTCGGCGACGATCCGGCCGTCGCGGACGATCGCCGCGCGATCGGCAATGCGACGCAAATCGCCGAGCCGATGCGACACCAGCAGGATCGCGACGCCGTCGCGACGCAACGCGTCCACCAGCACGAACAGCCGCTCGGCCTCCGCTGCGGACAGACTGGCGGTCGGTTCGTCGAGAATCAGCAACGACGGCTGCCCGGCCAGCGCGCGCGCCAGGGTCACGCGCTGCTGGTCGGCCAGCGACAGCGAGGCCAGCGGCGCCGCCAGATCGACATCGAGCCCGACCCGTGCGGCGAGCGATCGCGCCGCGGCACGCCGCGCGGCCGGCGGTGCGCGCCACGGCGAGGCCGGGTCGCACAGCCGGTCCAGCAGCAGGTTGTCGGCGATCGACAGCGTCGGCACGACGGCGTCGGCCACCGACTGGTGCACGGTCGCGACGCCGAGCCGCTTGGCCGCGTGCGGCGACGCCGGCCGATACGGGTCGCCACGCAGCGTCAGCGTGCCGCCGTCTGCTTGCAGCGCGCCGCTCAGGATCTTGACGAAGGTCGACTTGCCGGCGCCGTTCGCGCCCATCAGCGCGACGACTTCACCCGCGCCGATCGACAGGTCGAGTGCCGCCAGCGCGACGGTCGCGTCGAAGCGTTTCGCGATGCCCGTGGCGCTCAGGACCGGCGACGACGCCGATCGATGGGGTCGATCTTCGCGCCGCGTCGCGTCCATGGTTTCGTTCGTCGCGCCGTTCATGCCGAAAGATTCCGGTCGGCACGACGCGGTTGCTGCAGGAACAGTACGTCATCGATCATGTCACGCCACTCCGATGAAAGTCGTCCGGCATTGATCGGCTGGTCAGCCCGCTTCAGCCACGGGAAACCGGAACGAAGCGCCATAGGCCGTGTCCGGCAGGCGGTCACGCCCGCTCAACCGCGAACGGAAGGTGCCGCTCGCCGGCGTCGTGCGGTACAGGCCGCGCTTCTTCAGTTCCGGCACGATCAGTTCGGCGAAATCGTCGAGCGTGCCCGGGCTGATCAGCGGATTGAGCATGTAGCCGCTCGTCGTCGACTGCTGTGCGTGCTCGGCGAGCTGGTCCGCGACTTCGTCCGGCGAGCCGACGAGGATCAGGTCGGTGCCGCGCGTGACGCTCGCGAACTTGCGCCGCACGTCGCCGGCGGTGAGCGGCTTGCCGCTGCCGTCCGGCCGCACCACGTAGGACGTCAGCCCTTCCGTCTGCGTCGTCAGCGGTTCGTCGTCCGCATAGCGGTCGATGTCGATGCCGGTGTCGCCCGCATAGCTGACGAGCTGCGCGCGCTGGTGATAGTGCTGCTGCAGCGTGTGATATTTCTCCTTCGCGTCGCTCGACGTGCGCGCCGTCACGATCCGCAGCACCGTCAGCGACTTCACGTCGTCCGCCGCCCGGCCGCGTTCGGCCGCGAGCCGCCGAATCTCGTCGAGGCCCGCGCGAATCTCGTGCGGATTCGACTTCGCGACGAACACCACCTCCGCGTGCTTCGCCGCGAACTCGCGCCCCCGCCCCGACCAGCCGGCCTGGATCAGCACCGGCGAGCGCTGCGGCGACGGCGCGCAGACGTGCGGCCCCTGCACGCGATAATGCGTGCCGTCGTGCGCGATCGGTCGCACGCGGTCGCCGCGCGCATAGCGCGGCGCGTGCTTGTCGGCGACGACCGCGTCGTCCGCCCAGCTGCCTTCCCACAGTTTGTAGGCGACGTCGAGAAACTCCTCCGCGCGCGCATAGCGTTCATCGTGGCCGATCATCCGGTCGAGCCCGAAATTGCGCGCCGCGCTCGTCAGGTAGGACGTCACGATGTTCCAGCCGATCCGGCCGTTGCTCAGGTGATCGAGCGTGCTGAAACGGCGCGCGAGCGCGAACGGGTGCTCGTAGGTCGTGCTCGCGGTCACCCCGAACGCGAGCCGCTCGGTCTGCGCGACGAGCGCCGGAATCAGCATCATCGGATCGTTCGCGGGCGCCTCGACCGCCCACTGGACCGCCGCGTCGGCCGACCCACCATAGATGTCGTACAGGCCAAGCACGTCCGCGAAGAACAGCATGTCGAGATCGGCCTGCTCGGCCGTGCACGCGAGGTTCGACCAGAACGCGAGCGTATTCGCGCGCAGCCGCTCGTCGGCGGGATGAGTCCACAGGCTCGGCGCGCCGCCGCAGCCGACACTGGCTTGTTCATACAGGGAAAACAGCAAGGGGCGAGGATCGGACATCGTCGAAATCGGTACCAGGCAGGAATCAGTTGGGTGCCGCCCACGCGCCCGACGACGCACGGCGGCGCCGTACGGGCAGGCGGTCGTCGGTCGTGCGCGTCAGGTAGCGATTGACGTGCTTCTCGAGACGGGCGGCGGGAATGGTCAGCAGCGCGACCAGCACGACATAGACGATCGCCGCACCGGCCAGCGGTTCGTATACGCGCAACGTCTCGAAGCGCAATGCATTGGCCGTGCCCATCACGTCGAACACGGTCACGGTCGACGCGAGGACGGTCGATTTCAGCAGCAGGATCGCCTCGCCGGTGAGCGCGGGCAGCGCAAGCCGCCATGCGCGCGGGCCGACGATGCGGCGCAGCACCTGCACGCGCGTCATCCCGTAGGCATGGCCGGCCTCGATCTCGCCGGCCGGCACGCCGGCGATCGCGCCGCGCAGGATCGTCGCGACGTACGCGCTCTCGTTCACGCTCAACGCGACGATCGCGTACCAGAACGCGTCGCGCAGCAGAGGCGACGCCCAGCTGTCGCGCATCCATTCACGCGGGACGATCTGGCCGAATCCGTAGTAAAGCAGATAGAGCTGTACGAGCAGCGGCGTGCCGCGGATCAGCATGAGCCAGCTGCGCGCGGACCAGCGCAACGGCGTATGGCGCGCACCGGCGGCGAGCGCGAGCGGCACGCCCAGCAGCAGGCTGGCCGCACCCGACACAAGCGTCAGCGCGAGCGTGGTCGGCACCGCGGCGAGCAGCTTCGGCATCACCGTGTCGAGCAGGAAAGGCAGCGAGAAGATCATGTGGTCGCGCGCCTCGTGCCGCGATTCGCATGCCGTTCGAGCACCGCGAAGAGGCCGCTCGACGTAATGCTCAACAGCAGGAACAGTGCGGCCGTGACGAGGTAGAAGAATACGTAGTGCCGCGTCGCGCCGGCCGCGAGCTGGCTCGCCTTCAGCAGATCCGTAAACGAACCGAGCACGCTGATGAACGACGCGTCCTTGGTCGCGTTCAGCCACACGTTGCCGACGCCCGGCAACGCAAGCCGCGCGGCGGCCGGAAGCCGGATGCGCGCGAACGTCTGCCATGGCGTCATCCCGTACGCGTGCGCGGCTTCGATCTGGCCGACCGGCACGTTGACGAGCGCCGCGCGGAAGATGTCGGTGAGATACGCGCCCTGGATGAAACCGAGCGACAGTGCGGCGACGACGAACGGGTCGAACGCGAAGTCGGCGGATACGAGGCCGCTGCCGCGCAGCGCGTTCTCGATGGCCGGTGCGACCGCGTAGAACGCGAGCAGCAGGCACAACAGCTCGGGCAGCGCGCGCACGAGCGTCGTATAGAGCCGCGCCGGCCACACGAGCGCTGCGTGGCGCGACAGCTTGCCGAGCGCGCCGGCGATACCTAGCAGCACGCCGGTGCAGAACGACGCCGCGGCGACGCCGAACGTCAGCGCGAACGCGCCCGCGAACACGCGGCCGTAGCCGCCGTCGCCGAATGCGAGCAGCGCGAGCAGCGAATCGTCCGCGGCCATGGGGTCAGCGGCCCTTCTCGATCGTGCCTTTCAGGTTCGGATAGCGGGCGGTGATCGCGTCCCACGTGCCGTCCTGCTGCAGTTGCGCGATCGCGGTCGACAGCTTGCCGCGCAGCGCATCGCCGCGCCGCACGCCCGCGCCGACGCCGAGGCCCAGCACCGGATCGTCCGCGCACGTGGCCTTGACCTCGAAGTCCTTGCCGTCGCGCGACGCGAGGAACGCCGTGAACAACCCTTTGCCTTCCTGCACGTAGTCGACGCGGCCGGACACCAGATCGGCGAGCGCATTGTCGAACTTGTCGAACGCCTTGATCTGCGCGTCCTGCTTGAAGCGGGTGTCGAGGAAGGCCGAGAAGTTGGTGCCGGCTTCAACGCCGATCACGCGGCCCTTGAAGGTCGCGGGAGCCGCGCAGTCGACGCGGCGCCGGTCGCTTTTCGCGCCGACGAACACCGTCGGCGATTCGTAATACGCACGGCTGAAATCGATGGCTTTCTGCCGCTCGCCGGTGATCGTCATCGACGACCAGATCACGTCGATCTTGCGATTCTGCAACGCCGGAATCAGGCCGTCCCACGCGATGTCGGTGAGTTCGCACCGCACGTTCAGCTTGCCGCACGCGGCATCGAGCACGTCGACTTCCCAGCCTTTCCACTTGCCGGAGGCATCCTTCGAAAAGAACGGGGGGTACGACTCGGCGTCGATGCCGACGCGCAACGTCGGCTGGGCCGCATGGGAAACCGGCACGAGGCCCAGCACGAACAGCGCGGCCGCGGCACGGCGGACCCTGGAACGCATCAAACGATTCATGTGGCGAATTTCTGGAATAACGTCGGAACGACCGGCGGTGCAGCCGGCAGGAGGCCAGACTGTAATGCCCGCCGATGCGTGTACCAAATGGTTATTTTCGCGATGGATATCTGATTGCGCGATATGCGCGGAACCGCGCAGCGTCTGGCGTCCACGCACGGGGCACCCCGCTCGTCCTGCTTCAACGCGCAGGCGATCTGTTCGTCGGTGAACTCGCTCTTCTTCATGGCATGACGTCCTTGTCTCGATGACAGCGTCATGCCGGCACTTTCCACTTTCCACCGGGACAGTTTTGTGGGCTGGGGTCAGCTATCAACCCCATTGCCAGCAGTGCTTTCAAACATATCGCAAAATTCCGATATAAGATTCGCACATCGACGATACCTTGTTGCCCGACCGAAACACCCCACCCCTCCATGCCGACCGAACTCGACATCGACGCGATCCTGAAAGCGCTCTCGAACCCCGTGCGCCGGGAAATCCTCAACTGGCTGAAAACGCCGGGCGAGCATTTCCCGAACCAGACGCTGCCGTACGAACACGGCGTCTGCGCGGGCCAGATCGACGCGCGCTGCGGGCTGTCGCAGTCGACGGTCTCCGCGCACCTCGCGACGCTCCAGCGCGCGGGGCTCGTGACGTCGACACGGATCGGCCAGTGGGCGTTCTTTCAGCGCAACGAGGCCGTCATCGACGCATTTCACGACGCCCTGCGCCGCGAACTCTAGTCAACACGGCCGAACCGGCCATGCGGAGCGCTGTCGCCCATGACGCGACGGTTTCCCGCCTTTCGTGAAGAGGTTATTTGCCATGCCCACCCTGTTCGATCCCGTCGCCCTCGGCGACCTGACCCTGCCGAACCGCATCGTGATGGCGCCGCTCACCCGCTCCCGTGCCGGTGCGACGCGCGTACCGAACGCACTGATGGCCCGCTACTACGCCGAGCGCGCGACGGCCGGCCTGATCATCACCGAAGCAACGTCGGTCACACCGCAAGGCGTCGGCTACGCAGATACCCCCGGCATCTGGTCCGACGAGCAGGTCGAGGGCTGGAAACAGGTGACGCAGGCCGTGCATGCGGCCGGTGGGCGCATCGTGCTGCAACTCTGGCACGTCGGCCGGATCTCCGACCCGGTGTTCCTGAACGGCGACCTGCCGGTCGCGCCGAGCGCGATCGCCGCGGGCGGCCACGTGAGCCTCGTGCGTCCGCAGCGCCCGTACGTGACGCCGCGCGCACTCGAGCTCGACGAAATCCCGGGCATCGTCGCCGCGTACCGCAAGGGCGCGGAGAACGCGAAAGCGGCCGGCTTCGACGGCGTCGAAATCCATGGTGCGAACGGCTACCTGCTCGACCAGTTCCTGCAGGACAGCACCAACCACCGCACCGATGCATACGGCGGCCCGATCGAGAACCGCGCACGCCTGCTGCTCGAAGTGGTCGATGCGGCGATCGACGTGTGGGGCGCCGGCCGCGTCGGCGTGCACCTTGCCCCGCGCGGCGACGCGCACACGATGGGCGATTCCGATCCGGCGGCAACGTTCGGTTATGTCGCGCGCGAACTCGGCCGTCGCAAGATCGCGTTCATCTTCACGCGTGAGTCGTATTCGGGCGACCACCTGAGCCCGCGCCTGAAGGAAGCGTTCGGCGGCCCGCTGATCGCGAACGAGCAGTTCACGTTCGACACCGCGCAGGCCGCGCTCGCAAGCGGCAACGCCGACGCGATCGCATGGGGCAAGCTGTTCATCGCGAACCCCGACCTGCCGCGCCGCCTCGAACTCGGCGCACCGCTCAACAAGCCGGTGCCGGAAACGTTCTACGCGGAAGGCGAAACGGGTTATACCGATTACCCGGCGCTGAGCGACGCGGCCTGACGGCCCGGCAGCGCGTGTTCAGCGGCGCACGTCCGCCCGCATGAACACGCGCTGCGTCTCGTCGAGCCCAAGGGCGACGTGGTGCGCGCGGATCGCGCGCAGCATGTCGTCGAGCGTGGCGTCGTCGACGATGCTGAAACCGAGGCGCGCGTAGTACGGCGCATTCCACGGCGCGTCGCGAAACGTCGACAGCACGATCTCCGCGATCCCCTCCTGCGCCGCGCGCGCCGTCACCTGTTCGATCAGGCGCGCGCCGATCCGCTGTCCGGCATGCGACGGCGCGACATCCAGTTCTTCCAGGTAAAGCCGCTGCGCATCGAGCAGCCGGTAGAACGCAAATCCGACGCACGCCCCCTGCTCATCGACCGCCACATACGCGCGACCGTCGTCGATACGCACGAGCACGGCCGCCGCATCGGTCGGCTCGCCTTCGGCGATGTGGGTCATGCCGATTGCGCGGAACCGCTGCGCGGCGGCGACTTCGACGGCGGCCATCGCGGCCGCGTCTTCCGGCGTGGCGGGACGGATCAGGATCGATGCAGTCATCACGGCAATTCAGGCAGGCAGTCTGGAACGGCCGTCACTATAATCGAAACCTCATACGTTTCGAACGCCCCCACCCAAGAGGTTCGTCATGGCTTTGTCCGCGCTCGCCGTCTTCGCCGTCACCCTGCTCGTCACCGCCGGCACGCCCGGGCCGAGCGTCGCCGCGCTGGTCGCGCGCGTGCTGACGAACGGCGTGCGGGACGTGTTGCCGTTCCTCGCGGCCATGTGGCTCGGCGAAGCGCTGTGGCTCACGCTCGCGGTCGCGGGGTTGTCCGCGTTCGCGCGCACGTTCGCGGCCGGGCTGATCGTGCTGAAGCTGCTCGGCGTCGCGTACCTGCTGTTCCTCGCGTGGAAGATGTGGACGGCACCGACCGCGACCGGCGACGACGACCTGCCGCGCGGCCAGTCGCCGTGGCGCATGTTCGTCGCGGGAATGCTCGTTACGCTCGGCAACCCGAAGATCATGGTGTTCTATCTCGCGCTGCTGCCGACGATCGTCGATCTCTCGCACGTGGGTGTGACCGCATGGGCCGAGCTGGTCGGCACGATGCTCGCGGTCCTGATCCTTGCCGACTGCCTCTGGTCGCTGCTGGCGTCACGCGCACGAGCGTTCCTGACGTCGGCGCGCGCGAAGCGGTTCGCCAACCGCACGAGCGCGACCGCGATGGCCGGTGCCGCGGTGATGATCGCGACGCGCTGAGCGGCACCCCGTCGCCCGCCACGCCGTCGCCGTCCGGCCCGCCATGTCTCAACTCGGCGCAATACCGCCCGCGCTCGCCGCCCAGTCGATTTCCCGTCGCGAAATCGTGCTGCCGCTCGCCGCCGCGCTCGAGTGCATCGACTTCTGTGTCCTGCATCGCATCCCGATCTACGGCTGGGAAGGCTGGGTCCTGGCTGCCGACGGACGGGTCGGACACGGTAGCGCGCCGCAAGGCACCGTCTGCCTCGCAGACCTGCCGCTCGACGAGGCCGCCGCGTTCTGCCGCCGCACGATGGTGTCCGACGCCGAGGTCTGGCAGACCGAAAATCCCGAAACGACGGACAAACTGCATTTCTGCATCACGATCGGCGACGCACACGGATCGTCGCGCTCGCGCAGCGGGTCCTGACCAGCAAACCAGGACCGAAGTCCGCGCATTGCCTCCGCTAACAGCGAAACGTCTTGCGCCAGGCGCCCGGCGCCGGCACATGGTCGTTGCACGCGATCAGCGCGCGCACCAGCGCCCAGTCGTCGTCGTCGCAGAAGTCGAGCAGCATCGTGCCATACGGGCCGGGCTGCTCGCGCAGCCGCTCGGCCAGCCGCGCATGAATGCCCCGCACCCTGCTGTCGCCGTGCGCGACCACCGACGGATTCGCGCCCATCCCGGTCCCGCTGCAGAAGTTGATCGCCCAGCGGCCGCTGTCCGGCGACGGCAGGTCCGTCAGCAGCGTGTCGATCGCACGCCACTTCCAGCCGATCGACGCGGCCACCGGCACGCGGTATTCGTCCTGGATCACGAATGCGCCGTCGGGATGATCGATCGTGAAGGTCGCGTTGTCGGGCCACGCGGTCAGGTCGATGCCGAGCGGCCGGCTGCTGCGAAAACGCCGCAGCAGCACGATCGCGCCGCGCACGTCGCCGAGCGTGGGCAGCGTGCCGCCGGCATGCCAGCGCAGCCGCGGATGCCGCGCACGATGCGCGTCGAACGTCGCATCGAAACTGCGCGTGCAAGCATGGGCCGGCCATTCATCCTTCACCGACATTACGATGCATTCGCGCGGATGCGCTTCGAGAAAACGCGCACAGGTTGCCAGCACGTCGTCGAACGTCATGCCGAGCGCGATGCCGCCGTGATGGATGTCGAACGCATCGCGCACGTGCCGGCAGCGGATGTCGAGCAGCCGCACGCCATGCGCGAGCTGGGCATCGAGCGGCGCACGCTGGGTGCGCACGAGCCCGTCGTCGACGGTATACGCACAGGTGTCATGGCTGCCCGGTAGGGTCAGCGTATGCAGCAGTCGCGCATCGTCGAGCGCCGACATCCAGTCGGCGGGCGGCATGCACGTATCATGGCTCGAAGGGATCATGAATCGATGAATGACAAGGAAAGAAAGCCGTGGGTCACGGCGTCGGATGTCGCGGCGCGCGCCGGCGTGTCGCGCTCCGCGGTGTCGCGTGCATTCTCGCCGACGGCGAGCATCGCCCCGCAGACGCGTGAACGCGTGATGGTCGCCGCGCGCGCGCTCGGCTACCAGGTCAACCTGATCGCGCGCGACATGATCACGCAGCGCAGCAGCATGATCGGCGTCGTGACAGCAGGGTTCGAGAATCCGTTTCGCGCACGGCTGCTGTCGGACCTGATGGCCGCGCTCGGGCAGCGCGCGCTCACGCCGCTCGTGACCAATGCGGAAGATCCGCGCCAGGTCCGGCAATCGCTCGAACAGTTGCTCAGCTACCGGATCGCGGGCCTCGTGATGACGTCCGCGTCGCCGCCGCTGTCGGTGGCGCAGCAGTATCTCGAACACCGGATCCCGGTCGTGATGATCAACCGCGAGGCGAACCTGCCGGGCGCGGACATCGTCGTCAGCGACAACTCGGCGGGCGCCGCCCATGCGGCGCAGCGGCTCGTGCGGGCCGGCGCGCGCCGGCTTGCGTTCGTCGGGCCGCGCGGCGCGAGCTACAGCGCGCAGTCGCGTGCTACCGCGTTCGAGCATGCGATCGGGCGCGGCGATGCATTCGACGCGACACTCGCACACGTGCTCGACACGCCGTCCGACACCCATGCAAGCGGCGTCGAAGCCGCGCGGCAACTGTTCGCGAACGGCAAGCGGCCCGACGGCGTGTTCTGCTCGTCGGACCTGCTCGCGCTCGGCGTGATCGACGTGGCGCGCAGCGAATTCGGGCTGCGCGTGCCGGACGACGTGCGCGTGATCGGCTTCGACGACATCCCGGCCGCCGAATACGACGCGTATCGGCTCACGACGCTGCGGCAGGACACGCGCGGCCTCGCGCATGCGGCGATCGACCTGCTCGCCGACCGGATGCAGACGTTCGACGGCCCGTCGCGCACGCGCATCGTGCCGGTCACGCAGGTGGTGCGGGCCAGCTGCGCATAACCAGGGGAGATCGGGCGCGGCGGCGCCGCGCGTCACTTCAGCCCGCCCGCGAACCCGCGCAGCAGGTAGCGCTGCACATAGCCGGCCACGGCCAGCGTGGGCAGCGACGCCATCAACCCCGCGCTCATCAGGTCGCCCCAGTCGATGCCGTTCTCCGTCACGTAGCCGGCAATCGCGAGCGGCAGCGTGAAGCGGCTCGGCGTCGACACGAACAGCAGCGCGATCAGGAATTCGTTCCACGCGGCGATGAACACGAAGATCGCGGTCGCGATCAGCCCCGGCGCGCACAGCGGCAGCACGATCTGCACGAGGCGTCGAGCAAGCCCCGCGCCGTCGATGCAGGCAGCTTCCTCGTATTCGATCGGCACGTCGCGCACGAACGCGAGCAGCATCCAGATCGCCATCGGCAGCGCATAGATCTGGTACGCGAGCATCAGGCCGAGCGTCGAATCGAGCAGGTGCAGTCGCTTCGCGAGCGCGAACAGCGGCACCGCGATCGTGATCGGCGGCATCAGCTTCAACGCGAGCACGAGCACCAGGAACAGCAGGTCCAGCCGCGCCGGAAAACGCAGCCGCACGAGCGCGTACGCGGCCGGAAACGCGAGCGCCAGCGCGAGCAGCGTCGTGCCGAAGCCGACCAGCAGCGAATTGAACAGCGGCGCGCCGATACCATTGGACCATACCGAGGCGAAATGCTCGAAGGTCGGCGCGGCCGGCCAGATCCGCAACGGATGATCGAGCCGTTCGAGTGTCGGCATGAACGCCGCGCCGGCCATCCACAGGCACGGCAGCAGCAACAGCGCGAGCGCGGCGATGCGCAATGCCCACGGCATCGCGCGGCCGAATGCGGCGCCCGATCGCGCACCCGTGATGCGAGCGGGTTGCGCCGTCATGCGCGCCGCTTGCGAACCGTCTGCCATACATACCCCGAGACCAGCAGCGCGGACGCCGCGAGCATCAGCACCGACGCGGCGCTCGCCGGGCCGACGTTGAAGAAGCGGAAGCCCGTGTCGTAGATATAGGTCGACAGCGTCTGCGTCGCGTTGCCGGGGCCGCCGCCCGTCAGCGCATAGACCTTGTCGAACAGCTTGAACGTGTCGATCGAACGCAGCAGCAGCGCAAGGCCGATCTGCGGCGCCGCGAGCGGCAGCGTGATGTCGCGCAGGCATTGCCACTCGCTCGCGCCGTCGGTGCGCGCGGCTTCGTACAGCTCCTGCGGGATCGACTGCAGCCCGGCGAGCACGATCAGGAACGCCATCGGCGTCCACTGCCACACGTCGACGAGCGCGAGCGACCACAGCGCGAGATGCGGATCGGACAGCCAGCGCACGCCTTCGACGCCGAACGCCGCGAGCAGCGCATTCAGGAAGCCGTCGAAGTTGAGCCAGTTTCGCCAGATCGCCGAGCACACGAGCGTGGACAGCATCATCGGCAGGATCGCGAGCGGCAGCGCGATGCGTCGCCCCGGAAACGCACGCACGAACAGCAGCGCGAGGCCGAAGCCCAGCGCGACTTCGGCGAGCGACGCGACGATCGTGAAGCGCAGCGTGTTGCCGAAGCCGGCCGTGAACGCGTCGTCGCCGAGCACCGCGCGATAGTTCGCGAGCCCGGCAAACGCGCGCCGGCCGGCCGAGTAGTCGACCCGGCAGAACGAATCGATCAGCACCTGCGCGACCGGATACAGCGCGAGCGCGGCGAGCACCAGCAGCGCGGGCCCGAGCAGCGCGACGAACGGCAGGCTGCGGCCGAAGGCTTTCATGCGCTGTGTTCCGGCGAGGGTTGGAGACGCGCGGTCACTTGCCGGCCGCGGCCGTCGCCTGCGCGATCTTCTGCTGCGCCTGGCGCAGCGCGGCGTCGGGCGCGGCCTGCCCGGTCAGCGCGAGCTGCAGCTGGTCGCCGAGAATGCTCTCGACCTGCTGCCAGTCGTTCACGCGCGGCCGCGCACGGCCGGCTTCGAGCGCCTTCAGCTGATCCGGATACCAGCGGTACTGGCGCACCAGCGCCGGATCGTTGAACACACTGCGGCGGGTCGGCGGAATGCCGATGCCGGCAAGGCGCGTCTGCGTGTCGCGTGCGGTCAGGTACGCGAGGAAATCCTGCGCGAGCTTCGCGTGCGGCGCGTCCTTCGGGATGCCCATCTGCCAGATGCCGAGCATCGGCGCCGGGCCGGCGGTCTGCCCGGGCGGCGGCTGCAGCGCGATCTGGCCAACCACGCGCGACTGCTTCGGATCGTCGAGCGCCGGCACCCACGCCGGCCACACCTCGATCGACTGCGCGGCCGTGCCGCGCTGCAGCGCGTCGCGTACTTCGGCCGCGCCATATACGTCGACGTCCTTCGGCGCGGATGCCTTCAGCGCGAGGAAGGTCTTCAGCGCCGCCTGCGCTTCGCGAGAATCGATCGTCACGTTGCCGGCACGGTCGAACACGTCGCCGCCGTAGGCCCACAGGATCGGCAGGAAGCCCGTCACGACCGGGTTGCCCTTCGTGCCGCGGAACACGACGCCCGACACGCTCTTGTCCGCGCCGCCGACGGTCTGCGCGATCTTCAGCACGTCGTCCCAGTTGCGCGGCGGCTGCAGCTTGTACTTCGCGAGCAGGTCCTTGCGGTACGCGAACATTTCGACGTTGCCGACGATCGGCAGCGCGTACAGCGCACCGGCCGAGTTGCGGCCGAGCGCGACGGTGGACGGCACGAGATCGGCGTCGGCGAGCGACGCGGGCAGCGGCTTCAACCAGCCGTTGCCGATGAATTCGGGCGCCCACGTGTCATCCATCATCACGAGGTCGTATGCACCGGTGCCTTCGCGCATCGACAGCTTGAGCTTCTGGTACAGGTTCGCGTTCGGCAGCTTGAGCAGCTCGATCTCGGTGCCCGGGTGCAGCTTGTTGAAGCCGGCGACGGCGTCGGCCAGCCCCTTGCCGTAGATGTCGTCGCGGCCTGCGATGACGAGATCCGCGGCAACGGCGTGCGTGGCGGCGAAGGACAGCGCAAGGGCGGCGGACAGCGCGCGCAGGCGGCTCAGCAAGGTCATGAGGTCTCTCTCGTTCGGCGTGGTGGCGGGACGGCCAGGCGTTGCACACGTGTGCAACGCGGGAGATGCGTCTGGCCGCCTGTTGCGAACGCCATTGTTCACGCCGATCGTTAAGAATTTATGGCACACGGCGATCACCGGTGCGCGGCGCCTGCCGAGCGCTTGCCACTGCGAGTCGGGCGGCAACCCGGCCGCCCGCCACCCACCTGCTGCTCACCGCCCGTTGCGCGTCGCCCGCCGCACGCGTTCCGCGTGCCGTGTCCCGTGCCCTGCGCTTAAAAGTTCACACGAATGCCGGCCATCACCGCGAGTTGCCGGCTCGAATTGCTGTTCGCGAGCACCGGGATCTGCGCGTAGTTCACCGCGTTGCCGTCCGCGTCGGTGCCGAGCCCCTTCCCGCTCGCGATCTGGCCGATCGCGACCGCATACAGCGCCGTGCGCTTCGACAGGCTGTAGTTCGTGCCGACGTTCACCTGGTGGAACCGCGTCGTGCCGCGCCCGTCGGTATGCACGGCGTTGAAGATATAGGCGACGCCGCCCTGCAGCGCGGGCGTGAACATGTACGTGGCGTTCACCTCGCCGATATCGAACGTGAACGCCTGCGTGCGCGGCTGCGCGGCGGTCGAGAAATAGCGGCTGTCGCCGAGGCGCGTATGCGTATAGGTGAGCGCGATCGTCGCGTCGCCGAACGTGACCGACCCGCCCGCGCCGAACGCGCGCATCGAGCCGGCGTCCTGCAACAGGCAGACCATCGCGCCCGGGTTGCTGCACGCGAAATCGCCGATATAACCGGTCGCGCCGCCGAGCGCCGCGTCGAGCGGCTGGTGCAGGTCGAGGTAGCCGACCGAGAACGCGACCGGCGCGCGCGTGTACGTCGCGGCGACCGCATAGCCGCGCTTCGCGGAGAAATCGCCGGCCTGCCCGCCGAAGCTGAACGTGCCGCCGAACGTGAGGCCGTTGAAATCGGCGCTGGTGAACTTCACCGCGTTGTTGAAGTTGAACGCGGCGTTCAGGTTGTCGACGTC
The DNA here is from genome assembly GCF_005502655.1 of Burkholderia sp. 4NA327C6. Classification (NCBI taxonomy): domain Bacteria; kingdom Pseudomonadati; phylum Pseudomonadota; class Betaproteobacteria; order Burkholderiales; family Burkholderiaceae; genus Burkholderia; species Burkholderia sp. 4NA327C6. Next base: position 71,371 of record NZ_SCNZ01000032.1, read on the forward strand.
GCCGAGGTGCGAGCCGTACGGCGTCGACCAGTTGTTGCTCGACACGTAAGCGCCGAGCATGTCGGTGTACGAGTCGTACTGGCGGCCGAGGCCGAGCGTGCCGATGCCGTCCTGGCGCAGCCCGACCCACGCCTGCCGGCTGAACGCCGTGCCGCCCTGCAGCGCCTGCCCGTTCGCGGACAGAAACTGCTGCTCGAGCGTGAACAGCGCATTGAGCCCGCCGCCAAGCGGCTCGGCACCCTGGAAGCCGAACCGCGACGGCACGAGGTTGCCGCCGCCCATCTGCCACGCATGGCCGCCGCCCGTGCTGCCGTCGGCGCGCGTGAACTGCTGGTTCGTCGAGTAGATGATGCCGGTATCCACGGTGCCGTACAGCGTCACGCTGCCCGAGGTCTGCGCATGTGCGTGCATGCAGCCCAGCGTCGCCGCAGCCGCGGCCAGTCGTCGTCCGATCTTCATGTCCCGCCCCTCTGTTGTCATCGATTCGCAGTGCAGATCGATGGAGTTGTCGATATGGGTGACAGGACTCTATCCAGCGAAAATTCAGGACCTCTATCGCAAATCGGCAAACAGTCGCATGCGTTGCCCGCGACGGTGCCCGGCGGCGCCGGCGCGGCGCGCGCGTGTCATTCGGGGCGCGTCGTCTGCGACGGCAGTTCGCCGAACAGGTCGCGATACTCGCGCGCGAAATAGCCGAGGTGCGTGAACCCCCAGCTCGCGGCGGCCTCGCCGACGCCGAGCTGCTGCACGGGCGTCGTGCGCAGCAAGCGGCGCACCGCGTTCAGTCGGATCGTGCGCAGATAGCCGACCGGCGTGACGTCGGCCACGCGCTGGAAACTCGTTTGCAGCGTGCGGCGGCTGCAGCGCAGCGCGCGGCACAGTTCGAGCACGGTGACGGGTTCCTCGGGCCGGTCGCGCAGATGCTTCTCGCAACGGCTCACGATATCGCTGTAGGTGGCGTGCGTGATGTCGCGGCGCTCGACGCCGATGCCCTGCTCGAGCGCATCGAGGAACATGCCGAGCATCGCGTCGCGGAACATCTTGCGGGTGGCCGCGTATTCGAGGTGGCCCGGGTTGCGCTGCGCATCGTCGATCAGCGACGACAGCCGCACGCCGAGCGCGACGCCCTGCTCGTCGGACAGCCGCGTCACGTGGCGCAACTTGCGTGCGCCGGATGCGCCGAATTCGGCTTCGCACAGCTCGTCGACCATGTCGGACGCCGCGCTGATCCCGACGAGCCCCATCCCTTCCGGCGTGTGGAATTCGAAATCCTCGCCCGCGCGCAGCGCGAGCAGCGCGTAGCCGTCGACGGGCTGGCCCTGGAACGTGCCCGCGAGCGGCACGGACAGCGGCACCGCGAGCGACGTACGCCCGGCCGGCGCGAGCCCGGTTTGCGCGACACGCCGGTTGGTCGTTTCGCGGAAGAAGTGGAAATCGTCGTACAGCACCTGCGTGACGGTGCCCTTGAAGCGGCCCGGCGTCATCTGGCGGTAGACCTGATGCCAGCCCGCGATCGCGAGCCCGTGATCGTGCACGTCTTCGTGTGAGCGTGACTGGAACAGCATCGGCATCTCCGGTAAAACCCTTAAACGCGGCCGCCGGTTCCCGGCGCGCAACGCCATAGCTTACCCGTGCAAAATCCTGCGTAGTGCGGTTTCGAACGCGAGACAGGCCGCCGACAGCGCGCCGGCCTGCTCGCCCGTCAGGCGAACGTAGCGGCGGAACGACGGCATGCGGTTCACGACCTCGCTGCCGCCGAACGGCACGATCGCGAGCGTCCAGCGGCCGTCGCGTGCGTCGATCGTACAGTCGGTCAGGTGCAGCGGCCGCAGCGCGTCGGCCAGCGACGGTTCGGCGACCAGCGCGGCCACCGCATCGACGAATCCGGGGTCGCATCCTGGCACGGCCACCGCGTCGATACCCGTGCTGCGCAGCCAGCCGGTCTGGCGCACGCGCGCGCTGCCCTGCACGGCCGGGCCGCACGCGGTGGCCGCCACCGTCACGCTGACCGTATGCATCAGGAACTGGCGGTCGACGCGCTCATCGATGGTCACGCGCACGCCGTTCGGCAGCCGGGCCGTCAGACCGGCAGCCCCGTCGGCCTCGCGCTCGGCGCGCAGGTCGGCCAGCACGCGCGCGGCGAGCGCGCCGGGCCGATGGCCGGGCGGCGGTGCATCGGGCGCCGCGCGCCAGCGGGCGAGCGCGAGCGCGAGCTTCACGATGCGACGTGCTCGTTGCGCAGCACTTCCTCGACCGGCACCGGCCTGAACGGATGCCGGCGCTGCACGACGAGCGTCCAGAACAGCGCGTACAGCGCGGTGAGCCCGAGCATCGCGCCGAACGGCACGTAGATGTCGCGCGCGTTCATGCCCGGCGGCGTGATGTACCAGATCGCCAGGATGATGCCGACGCTCGATACGATCTGCGGCAGCGGGAACAGCGGCGAACGGTACGGGCGCGGCAGGTCCGGGCGACGAATCCGCAGCATCACGACCGACGCGGTGACGAGCAGGTACGCGGTGCCCCATGCGCAGGTCGCGGCGAGCACGAGGTGCAGGATGCTGTCGAGGTTGCCGTTGATCAGCCACGCATGGAAGATCGGCACGATCGCCGACGCGACGATGCCGACCACCGGCGTCTTGAAGCGCGGGTGCAGGTACGCGAAGCAGCGCGGCAGCGCGCCGTCGATCGCCATCCCGTACAGGATGCGCGGCAGCCCGGCCATCAGCGTGTTGATCGTCGCGGCGCCGGCGCACAGGAACGCGATGCCGAACCACACGCGGCCGAACGGGCCCAGCACCTGCAGCGCGAACGCGGGAATCGCGCCCGGCGTGTCGAGCAGGTGCGTGAGGCCGTCGGCGCTCACCGGCACGTTCGCGACCTGGCGGCGGATCGCCGCGCCGTACAGGAACATGCAGATCGCGACGCCGACGAGGCCCAGCGCCATCGCGCGCGGAATCGTCTTGCCCGGCGCCTTCATTTCCGGCGCGAGCGGCGTGACGAATTCGCAGCCGACGAACATGAACATCGCCATCCCGACCAGCGACAGCACGGCCGGCACCGACGTGCCGACATCCGAGCCGCCGAACCAGCCGTCGAGATGCACGGCCGGCGCGGCCGCGAGCCCGAGGATCCCGAAGATCATCAGCGACAGCCACATGCCGGCCGTCAGCACGATCTCGAGCTTGCTGAACACCTTGATGCCGATGATGTTGGTGATCGCGAACGTGACGACGAGGCCGACGCCGACGAGCCACGAGCTGTTGTGCTTCTCGAACGCCGCATTCAGCGATTCGAAATTGACGAGCGCCATGATGCCGCTCAGGATCGTTTCCGCCGTGCCGGCGAACACGTGCACGAGGAAATACGCGGAGATCGTGCCGGTGATCGCCCAGAAGCGGCCGAGCCCGCACGACAGGTAATCGTAAACAGAACCGGCCGTCGGCAGCATCGCGGCGGCTTCGGAGAAGGTCGTCGCCTGCGCCTGCATCATCACGAACGCGATGATCATCGCGATCGCGAACGCCCAGCCGCCCATCCCGAAGCCCGACGTCGCGGTGAGAATCACCGGGCTCGCCATGATGAGGCCGACGGCGCTCGCCAGCGCGGTCGGAAAGCCGACCGCACCCGCCTTCAGCGCCGTTCCGCCGCCTGCTTCAGCCGGCGTGCCGGCGGGCGTATCGCCCGCTGCGCCGGTAACTCCTGACCATCCCGACATCCCTGTCTCCTTCAAGTGTCGAACCGGGCCGCCGCTTCGCCGGCGGCCCGGGTTCCCTGCCTTGCGGTCAGCCCGGGGCGGCGCTTCGGCGCTTCGTTACCCGGGCCCCTTGTCGATCAAACGTCGATCCGATGTCGAAAAAATACGCAGGCAAAATAATCCGGTCATAGCCCAAATCGGCAAACCGGCGGCAGCCGCGCTGCCCGCCGCCGGTGGGCCGTCACGCTCACGCGAACGGCACGGCCTCGAAGCCCGCCGCGAGCGCGTCGACGATCCGGTCGAGCTGCTCGCGCTGGATCACGAGCGGCGGCGACAGGATGATCTTGGTGCCGACCGGGCGCACCAGCACGCCATTCTCGCGCGCGACTTCCGCGACCGCGTTCGCATAGCCCGACAGCGGGTCGATCGGCTCGCGCGTGTCCTTGTTCGCGACGAGGTCGAGCGCGAGCATCAGGCCCTTGCCGCGCACCTCGCCGACCGCCGCGAAGCGTTCCGCGAACGGCTTCAATGCTTCGAGCAGGTACGCGCCCTGCTTCGCCGCGTTGGCCGGCAGGTCTTCCTTCACGACGATGTCGAGGCTCGCGATCGCGGCCGCGCAAGCGACCGGATGGCCCGCATACGTGTAGCCGTGCATGATCGCGCCGCCGAAATCGGCGTTCGCGGCGAACGCGTCCTCGATCCGAGCGTTCACGACCGTCGCGCCGAGCGGCACGTAGCCCGACGAGATCCCCTTCGCGAGACACATGATGTCCGGGCGCACGCCCCAGCCGCGGCTGCCGAACAGGCTGCCGCTGCGGCCGAAGCCCGTCACGACTTCGTCGGCGATCAGCAGGACGCCGTAGCGGTCGCACACCTCGCGCACGAGCGGCCAGTAGTTGGCCGGCGGCACGATCACGCCGCCCGCGCCCTGGATCGGCTCCGCGATGAACGCGGCCACCGTGTCGGGGCTCTGGAACTGGATCTCGCGTTCCAGCATCTCCGCGCAGATCCGGCCGAGTTCTTCGGGATCCTGCGTGAACGGGTTGCGATACAGCCACGGCGTCTCGACGTGGAAGCAACCCGGCAGGTTCGGCTCGTAGTTGCGGCGGAATACCGTGTTGCCGTTCACCGACGCACCGCCGAAGTGCGTGCCGTGATAACCCTGCTTCAGCGAGATGAACTTCGTGCGGTCGGCCTGGCCGCGCACCTTCCAGTACTGGCGCGCGATCTTCAGCGCGGTCTCGATCGAGTCGGAGCCGCCCGAGCTGTACAGCACGCGGCGCATGCCCTCCGGTTCGAGCAGGTCGATCACCTTCTTCGACAGCTCCTCCGCGCGCGGATGCGAAATGCCGTCGAACAGCTGGAAGTATTCGAGTTCGTCGAGCTGGCGCACGATCGCGTCCTTCACTTCCTGGCGGTTGTGGCCGACGTTCACGTTCCACAGGCCCGCGACGCCGTCGACGAGCTTCCGCCCTTCCTCGTCGAACACGTAGCAGCCGTCGCCGCGCACGATGCGGATCGGCTTGCGCTGTTTCATCTCGTTCGGGTGCAGCATCGGGTGCCAGAATTTCGCTTCGTTGTAGCTCATTGCAGTCTCCACTGTGGGATCGTTCGAGGTTGATGCCGCGCGTCAGTGCGCGATGCAGACGGATTTGGTTTCGGTGAAGCCTTCGATCGCGTACTGGCCGAATTCACGGCCGATGCCCGATTGCTTGTAGCCGCCGAACGGCATCGACGGGTCGAGCGGGATATGGCAGTTCACCCATACGGTGCCGGCCTCGATCTGTGGCACGAGGTTCATCACGCGCTTCAGGTCGTTGCTCCAGATGCTGGCGGCGAGGCCGTACGGCGACGCGTTCGCGAGGCGCACCGCGTCGGCCGCATCGTCGAACGGCACGACGACGATCACCGGGCCGAACACTTCGTCGCGCACGATCGCGCTGTCCGGATGCGGATCGGCGATCACGGCCGGCTTCACGTAGTAGCCGGGCAGGTCGTCGGCCGGCGTGCCGCCCGCGAGGAACGTGAGGCCCGCGCGGCGCGCGCCCTCGATGTGCTGGACGACCTTGTCGCGGTGGTGCGCGGACACCAGCGGGTTGATCTGCGCGGTCGTGTCGAGGCCCGCGCCGAGCTTCATCGACTGCGCGACGCCCGCGAGGCCGTCGGCGAGCTGTGCGAACTTGCTGCGATGCACATAGATGCGCGAAGCGGCTGCGCACACCTGCCCCTGGTTGAAGAACGCGCCGGCCGCGACACCGTCGAGCGCCTGCGCGACGTCGATGTCGTCGAGCATCACGATCGGGTTCTTGCCGCCGAGCTCGAGCGAGAAGCGCGTCATGTTCTGCACGGCCGCCGCACCGACCAGCTTGCCGGTCGCGGTCGAGCCCGTGAACGAGATCTTCGCGATCGACGGGTGGCTCGCGAGCGCGGCACCGCACACGCGGCCGCCGGTGACGACGTTGAACACGCCTGGCGGCACGCCGGCTTCGAGTGCGAGCTCGGCCAGGCGCAGCGCGGTGAGCGGCGTTTCCGGCGACGGCTTCAGCACGATCGTGCAGCCGGCCGCGAGCGCGGGGATCAGCTTCCACACCGCGATCATCAGCGGGAAATTCCACGGCACGATCGCGGCGACCACGCCGACCGGCTCCTTGCGCGTATAGGCCGTATAGCGCGCGCCGGGCGGGAACGGGATCGACACGTCGAGCGTCTGGCCGGTGATCTTGGTCGCCCAGCCGGCCATGTAGCGCACGTATTCGACGCTCGCGCCGACCTCGATCGCGCGCGACACGTGGATCGACTTGCCCTGGTTCAGCGTTTCGAGCTGCGCGAGCGTTTCGGCGTCGCGTTCGATCAGGTCGGCGAGTTTCAGCAGGATGCGTTCGCGGTCGGCCGGACGCAGGCCGCTCCACACGCGGGTGTCGAATGCGTGCTTCGCGCTGGCGACCGCGCGGTCGACGTCGTGTGCGTCGGCGTCCGCGACGGTCGCAAGCCGCTCGCCCGTCGCGGGGTCGTACACGTCGAGCCGCGCGGCCGTGTGCGCGGGCTGCATTTCACCGTCGATGAAGAGGCCGAAGTCGCGCGCAACGAAGGTGCGCACGGTGTCGCTGACGGCGACGAAATTCGTGGTGCTCATGGGCGTCTCGAGGATTGTCGTGGCTGGACCGCATGCGCACGGGCACGCGGGCGTCGTTCCACTGTATCGACGAGGGATTGCGCGAGGTGAGCGCAAATTGGCAGCGCGTGGGCGCTGGGGGGCGGGTTCCAACCCTGCGGGGTGGTGGCGGTCGACGCGGAACACCGGCTGCGGGAGCGGTGCCGGTCAGCCGCTGACGTACATGCAGCCCGCTCCCCCGACCAGTTCGTTTTCCTTCGCACTGCCCGATGTGAACAGGCAGAAGCTGGCGCCGAGATCGCTTTCGAATTCCAGCAGGAAGTCCAGCCGGCCGTCGCGATCCAGGTCGCCCGCCCAGACCAGCGACGCGCTGAACGGCGGCGTGTTGCCACCGAAGTCATGCAGGACCGACCGCTTGCCGTCGCCTTCGACAATCACCGCACCGGATAGAGTGTGGCGTAGTGCGTACCGGCGACCGTGAAAGCCGAAACGCAGCGGGACGGCGCCGGGCTCGATCGCCTTTCCATCTTTCGGAAACGCCATGTTCGCCGCTTCGACCTTGCCCTGCCTGAGCGACTTGCAACGAAACAGCGCCACGGCTTTTCTCAGGTCGGACTTGATGTCGACGATGTCGCCGCTCGGCGGCGACGGTTCGAAGCGGACACGTGCCGGCGCAAGTTTCCAACGGTGCCTCTCCGGTATCAGTCCGAGCCATCCGCCACCGGCATAGAGACCGGCCTCACCGACGTCGTCCGGGGCAATTCGGGTCGGTTGCAGCACGAGGCACGAATCGGGCTCGCTCTCTTGCGCGAAGGCGGTCGTGGCCGTGGACGCCCCCAGCAAGGCGAGCAGCACGGCCAGCAGCGCTTTGGTTTTGGTATCCATCAGTCGGCGATCACGCAGGTTCGAATTCCGGATCGCAATTATCCGATGAATTACAGGAACAACGCCCCGACCAATTCCGTGCGGTTCGACACGCCGAGCTTGCGATACATCCGCATCAGGTGCGTCTTGACGGTCGGCTGGCCGAGCGCGAGATCGCGGGCGATCTCCTTGTTCGAGCGGCCGTCGCGCACGAGGCGCGCGATCTGCTCCTCGCGGTACGTCAGCCGCTCCTCGCAGCCGATCCGGTGAATGCCACGCCGCGCGCGCAGCAGCGGGCTCAGCGCGGCTTCGGCCACGGGCTGCAGCCGCGCGAGCGCGTCGATCTCGCCGGGCGCGAACCGCCCGCCCGTGCTGTTGCCGGCCGCGCCGCCGCGCGTGTCGGCCGCCCCGAAGCGCAGCAGCGAGAACGCGCCGACCGTGCGGCCCGCGTCGCGCAGCCAGATCTCGACGACGTCGGCCACGTCGTGCCGCCGCAGGAAACGGGTCCAGTACGCGGACGCGTCGCGCCTTTCGTCAGGCAATTGGGAAGCGAGCGTGACGACCGCGCGCTCGCCTGCCGCGCAGCGCGACGGATGCAGCGGATCGAGCATCCGGTAGCGCGCGACATAGGTGCGATGCATCGATTCCGGCATCCCGAACAGCTCGAAATCGGCCGGTTCGCCGCTCTGGTCGAGCCGGTAGAACACGATCGCGGACGGACTCGCGAACGCGTCGAACGCGTCCACGCAAGCACGCAGCGCGCGCAGCCAGTCGGCGGCGGCCGGGTCGGCGGGATCGGATGGGGTCGGCATGGTGGAATCGGCTGGCGGGCGAACGTCACGAAGATCGAAGTTCAGGCCAGCCTACCGGCGCCGAAAAGCGCCGGTGAGCACAAATCGGCAAATCGTCCCGGCCCGGCCGGTACGGCGGGTTCACCCTCCTGCCGGGACGATGGAGGCGCGCAGCCGGGCACGCGCCCGATTCAGCGTGCGTTCGCGGCGAACGTGTCGCAGGCGCTCAGTTCGCCCGATTGCATCCCGCGCCGCAGCCAGTACACGCGCTGGTCGCTGGTGCCGTGCGTGAAGCTCTCCGGTACGACATAGCCCTGCCCCTGCTGCTGCAGCCGGTCGTCGCCGATCGCGGCGGCGGCCTTCAGCCCCTGCTCGAAATCGCCGGGTTCCATCAGCCGCTGGTTCGCGCGCTGCGCGTTGTTCGCCCACACGCCGGCAAAGCAGTCGGCCTGCAGCTCCATCCGCACCGACAGCGCATTCGAGTGCGCCTGGCTCGCCCGCCGGCGCGCCGCGTCGACCTTGTCGGAGATGCCGAGCAGGTTCTGCACGTGGTGGCCGACTTCGTGCGCGATTACGTAAGCCTGCGCGAAATCGCCGCCCGCGCCGAAACGCGTGCGCAGTTCGTTGTAGAAACCGAGATCGATATACACCTTGCGGTCGCCCGGGCAATAGAACGGCCCCATAGCAGTCTGGCCCGTGCCGCATGCGGTCGGCGTCGAGTTCGTGAACATCACGAGCGTCGGCGGCTGGTACTGCGCGTGCAGTTGAGTATTGAACACGCCCGTCCACGTACGCTCGATATTGCCGAGCACCTTGCGCGTGAACACCGCACCCGTGTCGTTCGCCTGCTCGCCCTGCCGCTGCGCGGGCGCGGGCTGCGCCTGCTGCTGGCGGCCCTGCAGCGCCGAGGCGCCTTCGAGTATCACGCGCGGGTCGATCCCGAAGAAATACGACGCGGCGAACGCAACCACGATCGTGCCGATGCCGATCGTCGCGCCGCGCCCGCCGCCGAACCCGCCTGCGCCGCGGCGATCCTCGACGTTCGTGCTTTCCGTTTCGTCGTCCAGCCTCATAGCCGGCCCTCCCTGTTCTTGTCGATGATCCGGCGCGCGAGCGCGCAACCGGGCGATAGGTTGTCGTGACACGATCCCCGGCCGATGCAGCGCGCGCGTCGGGTGCGCGCTCGTGCCGGGATCGACGGCCTGCCGCTCCGCTCGCACGACGGAATCGGCCGGCCGATGCGCCGCGCGTCGATACGCGGCCCGCCCGCGCTATTCTGCCGGGCTTTCGTGACTTATCGCAAAAATGTGGAGGATAGAGCGATTCGGCGCCGCACATCGTCAGCCTTTGCAAAATGGTCCGCTGCCGCGCCGGCCGCCCGGATACCGCCCGCGTTCATCCTTTTGGCGGATACCGGCGCTCGCAGGGGCCGCCTAAAGTGACCGGAAACGACCCCTTTCCGGAGCACGACATGACCCACCCGCAACCCCGCACGATCGTGATCACCGGCGCGGGCACCGGTATCGGCGCCGCGTGCGCGCGCCGCTTCGCCCGCCGCGGCGACCGCGTCGTGCTGATCGGGCGGCGCCAGGCGCCGCTCGACGCGCTGGCCGCCGAAACGGGCGGTCTCGCGCTGGCCGGCGATGCCGCGAGCACCGCCGACTGGGCCCGCTTCCTGCCGCAGATCGCCGAACGCTTCGGCCGCGTCGACGCGCTCATCACATGCGCGGGCGGCCACGGCCTCGGCCGCGCGGATGAAACCGACGACGCGCAATGGCGCGACGCGATGCACGCGAACCTCGACACCGCGTTCGTCAGCGCGCGCGCGTGCCTGCCCGACCTGATCGCGCAGCGCGGCAGCGTCGTGCTGGTCGCGTCGATCGCCGCGCTCGCGGCCGGGCCCGGCGTGTGTGGCTACACGGTCGGCAAGCACGCGCTGCTCGGGCTCGCGCGGTCGCTCGCACGTGACTACGGGCCGCACGGCGTGCGGGCGAACGCGGTGTGCCCCGGCTGGGTCCGCACGCCGATGGCCGACGCGGAGATGGAACCGCTGATGTCGGCACACGGCGACACGCTCGACGGTGCGTATGCGCGCGTCAGCGCCGACGTGCCGCTGCGGCGCGCGGCAGACCCGGACGAGATCGCGGCCGTGTGCGCGTTCCTCACGTCGCCGGACGCGTCTTTCGTGACCGGCGCGACGCTTGTCGCCGACGGCGGCGCGATGGTCGTCGACGTGCCGACGCTCGCGTTCGACAAGCTTTGATGTGCGCGGGGGGCGCCGCTCGCGTGACGTACGCGTCGCGGGCGGCGTTGCGTGAACGTGCGCCTGCCCCTTCACCGCCCGCCCACGTACCCACCGCCGCACACGCAACGCGTCTCCCGTTTATTTCCTGCCCCTGAAAATCCGCTACCATCGACCGATCCCGCCGCCCCGCCCGGTAACGCCTCCCGCTCGGACTTCGATGAACATCCGGTTTCTTGAAACCTTCGTCTGGCTCGCGAAGCTGGAAAACTTCCGGCTCACGGCCGAAAAACTGCACACCACACAGGCCGCCGTATCGAGCCGCATCGCGTCGCTCGAGGAGGCATTCGACGTACGCCTGTTCGACCGCAACACGCGCTCGGCCACGCTCACGCCCGCCGGGCGCCGCATGCTCGCGTACGCGGAGCGGATCGTGCGGCTCGACGGCGAAATGCGCCGCGACATCGATGCGGCGAGCGACGCGGGCCTGATCCGGATCGGCGTGATCGAATCGATCGTGCACAGCTGGTTCCCCGCGCTGATGGCGCAACTGCGCGAGCGCTATCCACGCCTCGACGTCGAGATCACGAGCGACACGACGCTGCACCTGATCCGCCTGCTGAGCACCGACGGCGTCGACCTGATCCTGCAGACCGACCCGGTGCCGGGCCCCGATTTCACGAACCTGCCGCTGTGCGAATTCCCGGTGCGCTGGGCGGCCAGCCCGCGCCTCGGGCTCGGCGGCCAGCCGCTCGACGTCGCGCGCCTGGCCGAATTCCCGATCATCAGCTTCTCGCGTCACTCGGGGCCGCACGCGACGATCGAGCGGCTGTTCGCGGCCGTCGAGCGGCCGGCCAGCATCAACTGCATCACGTCGGTCGCCGCGATGATCCGCCTCGTCGCCGACGGCTTCGGCGTGGCCGCGCTGCCGCCCGCGATCATCGGGCGCGAGTTGCACGAAGGCGCGCTCGAACTGCTCGACGTCGAACCCGAATTCCCCGCGCTGCCGCTCGTCGCGACGTACCGCAGCCAGGGCTTGCCGGTGGCCGCGCGCATCGCGGAACTGGCCAGCGAAGTCGCGCGTGCGATGTCGGCCGCCGCGAATCACGCCAAGACGACCGCGCCCGATACCGTGGGCAATGCACCCGCCCGTCCCGCGGCGAAAGCAAATACCCGAGCGAAAACACCCGCAAAGGCGAAGCGCACGACGCAATCCGCCCCGCCCCCCGCGCAACGCCGCCCGCGCCGCTCATAAGAAAACCTGTTCACCGCGAATTTGTTTTCTTGTTGGACGGGCGCGGCCCGTCTTCGGGAAACTGCGGTTCCTGACATCCCCCCGTCACGAGGAACCCCGCGATGACCCGCCTTACCCTTCCGCACGGCCAGCTTTGCGTCTGGACGGATATCGACCCCGCGCACGAAGCCGATTTCAACGCGTGGTACGACCGCGAGCACATGCAGGAACGTGTCGCGATTCCCGGCTTCACGCATGCGCGGCGCTTTCGCGCGACCGATCGCGGCCCGCGCAAATACCTCGCGCTGTACGTGACGGACGCGCTCGACGTGTTCCACGGCGACGCATATCGCCGCGCGTTCACGCAGCAGACCGCGTGGTCGCTCGCGAACTTCGAGCGCATGACGGGCACGCAGCGACGCGTCGGAGAACTGACGATCGAGTCCGGCGACGGCGAAGGCGCGCATCTCGCACTGTTCGTGCTGCCGCCGGATCGCATCGACGTGCCGCACCTGCGCGAGCGCTTCGACGACGTGCTGTACGAACCGGGGATCCACGCCGCGCGACTCTTTCGCACCGCGCCCGAACTGTCCGCGCCGATCGGCGCCGATGCGGCCGCCCGCCCGGCCGCCGATGCGCTCGTGCTGATCGAAGGCAGCGATGCGGCCGCGACGCGCCGCGTCGCCGCCACGCTCGCCGGCCACGACGACGTGCGCACCTTCGACCTGATGTGGCGCGCCGCCGCCCCGCTGCATGTAACGCGCAGCGACGTCGAAGCCGAGCCCGCTGCCGCAGCCGCGCTGCCCGCCTGATCGCCCGCGCCGGCCGCACCGCACGCACGCTGCCCGCCAGCGCAGCGGCCCGGCGCTTCATCCCGTTCCCCGTCACGACATGCCCGACACCATGAGCACTCTCGCCCAGCCCGCCGCCCACGCGCCCCGCCGCGTCCGCAACAGCCGACTCGCGACCGCGAGCATGATCGGCACGTCGCTCGAGTGGTACGACTTCACGATCTACAACACGCTCGCCGCGCTCGTCTTCAACCACCTGTTCTTTCCGTCGGTCGATCCGCTGGCCGGCACGATCCTCGCGTTCTCGACCTATGCGGTCGGCTACGTGTCGCGCCCGCTCGGCGGTTTCGTGTTCGGCAATCTCGGCGACCGCATCGGCCGCCGTGCGGTGCTGATGCTCACACTGGTGCTGATGGGCGTGACGACCGCGTTGATGGGCGCGCTGCCGACCTACGCGCAGGCCGGCATCCTGAGCCCGATCCTGCTCGTCGCGCTGCGCTTCGTGCAGGGCGTCGCGCTCGGCGGCGAATGGGCCGGCGCGGTGCTGCTGTCGGTCGAGCACGGCGACCAGAAGCGACGCGGGCTGTCCGCATCGTGGACGCAGATCGGCCCGTCGTTCGGCACGCTGCTCGGCACCGGCTGCATCGCGCTCGTGACGCTGTCGACCACGTCCGGCGACTTCCTGTCGTGGGGCTGGCGCGTACCGTTCGCGGCCAGCGCACTGCTCGTCGTGTTCGGCTTCTGGCTGCGGCGCGGCGTCGACGAAACGCCGCAGTTCGAGCAGCTCGCCGAATCGCACGCGACCGCCGAGGTGCCCGTCGCCGACGTGCTGAAGTTCCACTGGAAGCGCCTGCTGATCGCCGGTGGCTCGCGGATCGGCTCGGACGTGCTGTATGCGCTGATCGTCGTGTTCACGCTCACCTACGTGACGACCGTGCTGCACCTGTCGCGCCCCGTCGCCTTGACGGCCGTGATGATCGGCACAGCCTGCAACGCGCTCGCGGTGCCGTTCTTCGGCGCGCTGTCGGACCGCTTCGGCCGCCGGCCCGTGTATCTCGCCGGTGCGCTCGCCGGCATCGTGTGGGCGTTCGTGTTCTTCGCGCTGCTTGATTCGGCCCGCCCGGGCGCGATCGTCGCGGCCGTCGCGATCGGCCTCGTGATCCATGCGGTGATGTACGGCCCGCAGGGCGCGTTCGTGACCGAACAGTTCCCGACCCGCGTGCGCTATGCGGGCTCGTCGCTCGCGTACACGCTGGCCGGCATCGTCGGCGGCGGCTTCGCGCCGCTCGTGATTGCCGCGCTGTTCCGGCAGACGGGCACGACGACGGCCGTGTCGCTGTATGTCGTCGCCGCGCTCGTCGTCACGTCGATCGCGCTCGTCGTCGCACGCGAAACCGCGCACAAGCCGCTCGCGGATTGAACGTCGCCGCCAGCAAGCCGTTTCATTCTTTCGCACTTCAAACGGATACCCGCATGCCAACCCTGTCGTTCAACGTGATTTCCCGGCAACGCGAGCCGGCCACCGTCGACGTCGAAATCCAGCGCGTCGTGATCGCCGGCTGGGCCGGCCGCGATCCGGCCGCGATCCAGGCGCATATCGACGAACTCGCGGCACTCGGCGTCGCGCCGCCGTCGACCACGCCCTGCTTCTATCGCGTGTCGGCCGCGCTGCTCACGCAGGCGCCCGCGATCGGCGTGCTCGGCGCACGCTCGGGCGGTGAGATCGAATGCGTGCTGGTCGACAGCGCGGCCGGCACGCTCGTGACCGTCGGCTCCGATCATACGGATCGTGAGGTCGAAGCCTACGGCGTCGCGGTGTCGAAGCAGGTGTGCGCGAAACCGCTCGGCCACGACGCGTGGCTTTACGCGGACGTCGCGGATCACTGGGATGCGATCGAGATGCGTTCGTGGCTGATTTCTCGCGATGGCGAGCGGACGGCATACCAGCATGGCGCGGTGAGTGGCCTGCTTGCGCCGGAAGTGCTGTGGCAGCGCTTCGACGACCGCCGGACGATGCCCGCGCGCGGCGCGATGTATGGCGGCACGGTTGCCGTGCATGGCCCGATCGCTGCGATGGGCGACGGGGATGCGTTCGAGATGGAACTGCACGATCCGGTGCTCGGGCGCAGCCTTCGGCACCGCTATGCAGTGGAGGTGTTGCCGATCGTCGCGTAGCGGGCAATGAGCAAGTGCGCGGCACACGGGCGCGACAGCATTCCGCGGCCGCGCCAGCCGCCGCTATTACGGCTGAAAGCAGTGATAGTCCGGAAAATTGAACTGCGAGTTGTTGCAATACAGCACCCCGGCCAGGTCGGTGCACCCGCTCAATGCGAACATCATTGCCCCCGCAACCGACACTTTCCACCCGAAATGCAACATTGCGCCCCCGTTTTCGCTTTCTCGACATGAGCCGACATGATGCGCATCGGACGTGCCCGGGTATGTGGAGAATTGTTGTGCCCCGTGTGTGCCGGTTCGCGACGACGCTTTTCCGTGCCCGGGCACGGGCAGGCGGACGCCGTGTCGCGGGCCCGGCGCACGCAACGACGACGGCCACGGAGCACGCCGCCGCCCGTCACGCCTTGAACGTGATCCACGGCTTCAGCCGAACCGCGCTGCGAATGAGGCCGGCCTGCTCCTGCGCATCGATTACGGGCCCGATCGGCTTGTAGGCTTCCGGTGCTTCCTCGATGCGGCGCTCGTCGCGCAGCGTGACGCAGCGCCACGTGCCCGGCGCCTGTGCCGTGCGCATGCGCCGCACCGCCTGCCGGCGCACGCTGCGGCCGGCGCCGTGGCTGCATGACCACAGCCAGTCGGGATGACCGAGCCCGGTCGCGAGAAACGACGCATCGCCCATCGATCCGGGAATCAGCGCGAGATCGCCGTCGCGGGCGGGTGTCGCCCCCTTGCGATGGATGTTCATCCCGTTTTCGCGCAGCACGACGTTGTGCGGCACGTCGACCACGAGTGCCGAACGGGTTTCGCCGGTGAGTTCCGCCAGTTCCTTGCGCACCATCTCGGCCAGCACGACACGGTTGAGCCACGCATAGCGCGCGGCCGTGCCCATCGCGACGAGGTATTCGCGCGCCAGTTCGCCGGAAAGCCCATACAGGCCGCTTTCCGGATGCCTGACGCCCGCCGGCCACGCCGCGCGCGCCCGGTCCATCCAGCGCCGCCCGACGTAGAAGCCGACATCGCGCGAACCGCTGTGGATCATCACGACGACATCGTCCTTCGCGAGTCCCGCACGGTAGGCCGCATGCCGGTCGAACACCGCGTCGACCACCTGAAGTTCGACGAAATGATTGCCCGCCCCGGGCGTGCCGAGGCTGGGATCGCGGAAGACCTCGCGGGACCCGACGTGGGCGTCCGGCGCATATTTCGCGCTGCCGTCGAACCGGTCGAGGCCGATGCACGACGACAGCTCGTCGATGAGCCGGTCGCGGTCGACGTGCTGCCAGAGCCCGTGCGGCGCCACGCGATCGACGAATGCCGCCGGGCCCGCATCGAACAGCGCGCGGAATGCGTCGCTGGCGACCGGCACGTCGCGCCGATCCGCGAGAATCGCGCGCGTCAGCCGCTCGACGAGCGCCGTCTCGAACGGCGCGAGTGCCGATCGCTTGAGACCCGTGGTGACGAGACGCATCCCGCAATTGATATCGGTGCCGATCGCGGCGGGAATCACGAACGTGTCGTCGGTCGCGACGATCGAGCCGACCGGCGCAACCCCGCCCGGATGAAAATCGGGCGTCGCGCAGGCCTTGCACACGCCCTGATGGCCATCCGGAGAACGGACGGCCGCGAACGCGAGCAACTGCTGAACGGCCTTCTCCTCGAGCGGGAGCGAATCGGGCAACAGGACGGACGCCTGCGTCAGTTCATTGCGCAGGTGATAGATGCCGGCGTGATAGTCGACATGGATGCCTTGCCGTTGCAAGGCCTTTTTTAAGCGAGGAAGAGTAGACATCGCTGCTGGAAATGAAAAAGGTACGACGCGACCTCCGGCCTTCCGGCGGTCGTGGGTACCTTCCTGCAGCAGCGTCGAGGAAGGGAGCGCGGATCATAGCAGAACGCGCTTGCGTTCGCGACCGCCGTTGCTCACTTGAGACACCCGAGCCCCGCCAGCGTCGCCTCCACCGCCGTGTCGAGCGGCGTCACGGGCTCGCGGCCGAGCACCGCGGTCACCCGCGTATTGTCGAGCCGGACCGGCTCGCGCCACAGGTAGCGCATCTCGAGCAGTTCGCGCAGCGTCGTGACGAACGGCGCCGCGGCCCACACGAACCACCACGGGAACTTGCGCACCATCGGGCGCAGCCCGTGCCGCTGCGCGACGCGGCGCACGGCCTCAGCCATCTGCGTGCCGTCCGCATCCCAATGCCCGCCCAGGTGAAAGCGCGCGAACGGCTCCAGCGTGTCGCGCCGCTCGATCAGTTCGACCATCGCGCGTGCGGCGTCCGGCACATACGACCATTGGTGCCCGATGCCGGCCCGCCCCGGCACGCTGATGGACGCAACCGGCTGCCCGGCCTTGACGAACCCCGCCGCAAACCAGCTGTTGCCGGTGAGCTTCGGCCCGAAGAAATCGCCGGCGCGCACGATGATCGTGCGAACGCCCTGCCCGGCCGCATCCTGCAGCCGGCGCTCCAGTTCGACGCGGATCGCGCCCTTGCGCGTCGACGGATGCTGCGGCGCATCTTCGACCAGCACCGGAAACGCATCGGGCCCGTAGTTGTAGACGGTGCCCGGCAGCACGATGGTCGCCCGCTCCGCCTTCGCCGCCGCGATCGTGTTGTCGATCATCGGCAGCACCTGCCCGGCCCAGTTCCGGTAGCCCGGCGGATTCACCGCGTGCACGATCACGCTGCAGCCGCGCGCGGCCCGGACGACCGCGTCGCGGTCCATCGCGTCGCCGCGGATCCAGGTAATGCCGTCGCGCTCCGCGACTTCGGCGTCGAGCCCGCGCTTCAACCCGCGCACCAGCCAGCCCGCATCGCGCAACTGCCGCGCGACTTCGCCGCCAATTCCGCCGCTCGCGCCGAGCACGAGTGCCTGTCGTTGCGTCCCGCCTGCGTGGGTCGTCATTGCCGCTCTCCTTGAATGAATGTCCGTGATGACATGCATTCTGGCGCGACTTCAGCTACCAAGGAATTGCCGAACCTGATGGATCATCTATACATTTATGTATGGCCATCGATCTGAACTGGGAACGCTACCGCACCTTCCTCGCCGTACTGACGGAAGGCTCGTTGTCGGGCGCTGCGCGCGCCCTCGGCATCACGCAGCCAACCGCCGGCCGCCACGTCGCGGCGCTCGAGGCCGCATTCGGCCAGACGCTGTTCACGCGATCGCCGTCCGGCCTGCTGCCGACCGAGGCGGCGCTCGCGCTGCGCGGCCACGCGGAGGCGCTGCGCAGCGCGGCGGCCGCGTTCGAGCGCGCGGCCGCGAGCCACGGCGCCGGCGTGCGCGGCATCGTGCGGATCTCGGCCAGCGACGTGATCGCCGTCGAAGTGCTGCCGCCGGTTCTCGCGCAGTTGCGGCGCGACCATCCGGGGCTCGTCATCGAACTGGTGCCGACCGATCGCATCCAGGACGTGCTCAAACGCGAGGCAGACATCGCGATCCGGATGGCGCCCCCCACGCAGGAGGCGCTCGTTGCGCGGCGCATCGGCGAAATCGACATCGGCCTGTATGCGCGCGACGACTACCTGGCGCGCAACGGTGCACCCACGACGATCGACGAACTCGCGCATCACGCGCTGATCGGCTTCGACACGGTCACGCCGTTCATCCGCTCCGCGGGCCGCGGCATGCCGCTGTGGAAGCGCGATGCGTTCTCGCTGCGCACCGACAGCAACCTCGCGCAGCTCGCGATGATCCGTGCCGGCTACGGGATCGGCTTCTGCCAGAGCGGGCTCGCGAAACGCGACGCGCGGCTCGTGCGCGTGCTGCCGGACAAGCTCGCGATGCAGCTGGAAACCTGGGTCGTGATGCATGAGGATCTGCGGTCGAGCCCGCGCTGCCGCGCGGTGTTCGACGCGCTGGCCGACGGGCTGCGTGCGTATGTGAACGGCGAAGCCATCGAATAGACGATTCGCGGCGACGGTCACGAACAAAGTGAACGAAGCGCCCGCGCGGCGCTATTCGTAGATTTTCCCGGCGAACAGGATGTCCGCCATGCGCCGCCACGGGTTGTCGGGCACGTCGTAGAAACGCAGCCCTTCCTCCGACGCCTCAGCCCAGTCGACCATCGCGTCCAGGTACGCGCCGATCGAGTGGTTTTCCCAGCCGAGCGCGGCGCGGGAGTACGGCGACGGCGGCACGTCGGCCTCGAGCTGGCGCTCCGTGTTCCAGTCGTGGCCGAGCACGCGCAGGAAGTGGATCAGCGAGCGTTCGTCGACCACGCGCTCCAGCGCATCCTGCAGCTTCGCGGCCATCTGGCGTTGCAGTTCGTCGTTCATTTTTTGTCCCCTGGCGCGCCTCTCACTACGCGCCGCCGCAAGTCGTGCGGCCCGGTTCTACATCAGCAATTGCCGCGACAGCACCTCGCGCGCCTGCGTGACGGCTTCGCGTTCGCCGGGTATCGGCGGCGTCAGCGAAAACACCGCGTCGGGCAGCGGCGGCAGCCGGTATTTCGCGCCGAGCCGCATCATGCCCTCGCCGATCGCCGACGCGCACAGGCAGCCCACGCCGAGCCCCGCCGCCAGCATCGACTGCAGCCCCGCGACCCCCGACGCGCTGTGCACGAGCCGGTACGGCATGTGCTGCTCGTCGAGCGAGCGCACCGCGACCTGATGCATCATGCAGTCGTCCGGCAACAGCACGAGCGGCAGCGGCTCGGGCAACTGCTCGGCGAGGGCGGGCGATGCGACCCACGACAGCGGCTCGCGCCGCAGCACCCAGCGCGTATCGGCCGACGCCGGCCGGAACGGCCCGCTCGACAGGTTCATCACCACGCCGAGATCGACGTGCCCGCGCGCATGCGCCGCTTCGATATCCGCGCTCTTCATCGCGCTGACGTGCAGGCTCAATTGCGGGTAGCACTCCCGCAGCCGCGCGAGCAGCCCCGCGACTTCGTTGGTCCGGTAGTAATCGGTGATCGCGACGCGCAGCTCGCCCTTGATCGCCTGACCGCGCACTTCGTCGAACGCGGCCTCGTTCAGCGCGACGATGCGCCGCGCGTGCTGCAGCAGCCGCGAGCCGGCCGGAGTCGGCTCGACCCCGCGCTTGCTGCGCACGAACAGCGGCACGCCGGCGCGCGATTCGAGCTTGCGCACCTGCTCGCTGACCGTCGACTGCGACAGGTGCAGCAGCGGCGCGGCGGCCGTCAGGCTGCCGGCATCCGCGACCGCCGCGAAAGTACGCAACTGATCCAGGTCGAACCCACGCATCGCCATCCTCCATCCATCGAATAACCCGATGGATGCTACCACCAATTCCCGCTTTTCCGATTCATCGTCACCACCCAGAATGGGGGTCAATCGCCCGTCCATGGCCGAACCGGTGCTCCCGGCGTCGCGTCCGCCGTGAATGTGGCACTCATTCTTTCGGACTTGCTTCCATGACGAACGACACCCTTGCTCCCTGCGTGCCGGCCGGCACGGCCGCCGCGGCGACGCCGCGCAGCCATCACGGCTGGGCGCTGGTGGTCCTGCTGGTTGGCGCGATTTTGCCGCCGCTCGACTACTTCATTGTGAATCTCGCGCTGCCGGCCATCCGCGACGGCATCGGCGCACGCCCGGCCGAGCTGCAGCTGGTCGTGTCCGCGTATGCGTGCGCGAACGCGGTCGTGCAGATCACCGGCGGCCGGCTCGGCGACCTGTACGGCCGCAAGCGGATGTTCATGATCGGGATGGCCGGCTTCGTCGTCGCGTCGACGCTGTGCGGGCTTGCCGGCAGCGGCGCGGTGCTGGTCGGCGGCCGTGTGCTGCAGGGCCTGTTCGCCGCGATCCTCGCGCCGCAGGTGCTCGCGACGATCCGCAGTGTGTTCAGCCCGCAGGAGCAGGTGCGCGTGATGGGCTTCTACGGTTTCGTGTTCGGTCTCGCAGCCGTGATCGGCCAGCTCGGCGGCGGCGCGTTGATCAGCCTGCATCCGTTCGGGCTCGGCTGGCGCGCGATCTTCCTCGTCAACCTGCCGATCGGCATCCTCGCGCTGATCGGCAGCTGGCGCTTCATCCCGGAAAGCCGGCCGCCGAAAGGCCAGCGCATCGACGTGCCGGGCATGGCGCTGCTGTCGCTGTTCCTGCTGATGCTCGTGTACCCGCTCACGCACGGTCGCGAGGCCGGCTGGCCGCTGTGGATGGTCGCGTGCCTCGTCGGCGCGCTGCCGATGCTCGGGGCGCTGCTGGCGGTCGAGGCGCGCCGCCTCGCGGGCGGCCGCGATCCGCTGCTCGACGTGCGCCTGTTCCGCAACCCCGTCGTCGCGCTCGGGCTCGTGCTGGCGTTCCTGTTCTATACGCTGAGCGCGTTCTTCCTGAGTTACGGGATCTACCTGCAGGGCTGCCTGAACTGGTCGCCGCTCGCGTCGGGGCTCGCGATCCTGCCGCTCGGGCTCGGCTTCCTGTCGAGCCCGCTGCTGATGCCGCGACTCGTCGGCCGGTTCGGCGGCTATCGCGTGCTCACGCTGGGCTTTGCGATGCTTGCGGCCGGCGTCGCGACGGCCGCCGCACTGGCGGGTGCAGCCACGCCGGGCGCCGGCTTTTACGTAGGGATCGCGGCGATCGGGATCGGCCAGGGCCTCGTGCTGCCGTCGGTCGTGCGGATCGTGCTCGCGGAAGTCGACACGGCGCGCGCGGGTGTCGCATCCGGCATGGTCACCGCGATGCTGCAGATCGGTGCGGCCGTCGGCGCCGCGACGATCGGCGGCGTGTTCTTCGCGCGGCTCGGCGTGCATCCGGCTGCGATCGACTACGTGCAGGGGTTCCGGACCTCGATGTTCACGCTGACGGCCGTGCTGCTCGTGTGCATCGCGCTGTCGACGATGCTCGGGCCGCTGCATCGGCGGCTGCATGCCGGCGCGTAGCCGGACAGGGATGGCCGCGGCGGCATGCGCCGAATCGTCGATGGCGCAGGCACGCGCCGGCGCCCGGTTCAATGATGCTGCTTGCGTTGCGCTTGCCGCGCCTCCCATTCGGCCAGTTCGATGCGATAGCGCGCAAGCGCTTCGTCGTATAAGTCGAAAACGCACGGCGAGCAGCCGCTGTTGCAGCAGTCTTCCAGCTCGGGTTGGACAGGCGGGGTCGGGCGGGGATCGTCGACGGACGGATCGTCTGAAGCTTGGTTCGGCACGGCATGGTCCGGTGATGTGGAGCGCTCAGTATAGGTCGATCCAGGCCACCGCCGCTGTCAGCCGGACGGACGGGGCAACGACGAACTCCTCCATAATGCCGCGATGGCCGGGTACCCCCGTACCCGCCCCACAGGAGCCGCACGATGGCCGAAGCAGTGAATCCGCCGGAAGTCTGGGCGCCGTTCGGCGCGTTCTCGATGGCCGTGATCCAGGGCGACGGCCGGATCGTGCATCTGAAGGGGCAGGTGGCGCTCGATCGCAACGGCCAGGTGGTCGGCCACGGCGACATGCGCACGCAGGTACGCCAGACGCTCGACAACATCCGCGCCGTGCTCGCCACGATGGGCGGACAGATGCAGGACGTGATCTCGCTCGTGCACTACGCGACCGACATCGATGCCTTCATGCAGGCCGGCGACGTCCGCAAGTCGTACTTCGCCGAGCCCTATCCCGTGACGACGACCGTCCAGGTCGAGCGTCTCTACCATCCCGACCTGCTGATCGAGATCACCGCTGTTGCCGAGATTCCGCTGGCGCGTTTTCGGCGGCCTGCATTGCGCGCGTGAAGCGGCGATGTGGCGATGTGGTACCGCGCCCTATGACGCGCCGGCCGTAGCCTTCCCGACCGGCGCGCCTGCCGACACCCCGCGTGCTTACTTCACCTGCGCGCCCGGCTTCGCTACGCCCGCCCCCGCCTTGTCGGCCAGCGGCTGCCACGCGGCGCCGAGCGAATACCAGTCGACGCGGCGCGTGAGCGTCATGATGCCGGCGAGAATCGCGAACAGCAGCAGCGAACCGAGCATCAGCGCGTTGTCTTCCGACAGCAGCAGCCCGTAGAGCGCGGCGTACAGCACCGCGAGCAGCGCCGCGAACACCACCCCGCGCTTCACGCTGTGCAGCACGAACGACAGGTAGAAGGCAAGCAACCCGATGCAGGCGCCGCTCGCCGCGAGATACGCATACGCGAACTTGATGTGTTCGGACAGGCTTAGCAGCAACAGGAAGAACAGTGCAAGCGACAAGCCGACCAGCGTGTACTGGATCGGGTGAATGCGCAGCCGCTTCACGAGCTCGTACATGAAGAAGCTCGCGAACGTGAGCATCACGAACAGCGCGCCGTACTTTGTCGCGCGCTCGGCCTGCAAATAGACGTTCACGGGTTCGATCACCGACACCGACGCCATTTCGATCGCGCCCTCCCCGTCGCCGGAGGCGATCTGCCCACGCGCCTTCGTGTTGAACGACGTCACGCGCCAGTTGCCGGTGAAGCCGCGCGCATCGACCGTGCGGTTGTTCGGCAGGAATGCGCCGTCGAAACTCGGATGCGGCCACGTCGATTTCAGCGAGAAATCGTTCTGGTCGCCCACCGGCGCAAAGGCGACGGAATCCGCACCGCGCAACGGCAGGTCGACGCTGAACGGCACGACCGCCCCTGCGTTTGCGTCCGCCAGCGCCGCGAGATCGACGTTCGCGTGCACGCCCTGGCGCAGGCTGTCCAGCCGCGTGCCCTGCTCGACGTCGAAGCGCGCGCCGCCGATGCGCAGATCGGGTTGCGCGGTCAGCCCGCGGATGTCGCCGATGCCGATCGACACATAGGCTTCGTCGACCTTGAAGCTCACATGACCGTCGGCTTGCGGCAGTTTCTTCAGGTCCGGCAACGGCAGCGTGCCCGTCATCCGGCTTGCCAGCTCGTACACCAGCGCCTTGTGAATGCCGCGATAGCGGACGCTGGTCGTCAGTGTGCCGTCGACGTTCAGCGTCTTCGGAAACACGAGCAGGCGCTTCGTCTCGCTGCGCAGGCTCGTCTTCGTCGCGCCGCCGGCCGGCGAATCGTCGCGCACCCGCGTGACTTCCGTGTAATGCACGACGAGCACGGGGCCCGCCACCGTCTGCGGCCCCGCATAGCTCGACCAGATGCTCTGCAGCGCATCGCGGCGATACGCGGAGCGTTCCTGCACGATGCTTTGCACCATCTGCAGCGGGATCAGGATCAGCAGCGCGAGAACCGCGGTGATCGCGAATTTGAACAACAGGACTCGATTCATGGCCGACAAGTACCGGAGTAAAAGGGTACGGTCAGCATGAGCGGCGCCGGTGAAGCGCGATTGAAGCCGATGTGAAGCGAATGTGTGGCGAGCGTGAAGCGCGCTCAGCCCGCCGACGGCAGCGTGAGCGTCGCGCACGCGCCGCCTTCGTCGCGGTTCGCGAGCGAGACCTGGCCACGGTGCAGCATCGCGACCTCGCGGACGAAACACAGCCCGAGGCCCGTGCTGCGATCCTGGCCGTCGGGGCGCGGCAGCGAATAGAAGCGCTCGAACACGCGCGCCAGTGCGTAGTCGGGCACGCCGGGGCCGTCGTCGGCCACGCGCACGATCGCGACCTGCGCCCGGCCCGCCGACTGCCGTTCGAGCGCGATGCGGATCGTGCTGCCCTGCGGCGCGAAATCCAGCGCGTTGTCGAGCAGGTTGCCGAGCGCCTGGCGCAGCAGGAACGGATCGCCTTCGACGACTGCCGGATCGGCCGCATCGTTCGCGTCGATCCGCAGGCTCACGCCGCGCTGCCGCGCGCGCGGCTCGATATCGTCGACGAGCTGTTCGAGCACCGGCCGCAGCGCGACCGGTTCGCGCACCGACAGGCGCTGCTTCTGCTCGACTTCCGCGAGCGCGAGCAGCTTGCGGATCATCTGTTCGAGGCGGCCGGCCTGGCGACGGATGTTCTCGGTGAAGCGCCGCCGGTTCGCCACCGGCATGTCTTCCTGCAACAGTTCGGCCGCGCCGCTGATTGCAGCGAGCGGGCTCTTCATCTCGTGCGTGAGCGTGTGGATGTAGGTTTCGACGTACTGCCGGTCCTCCAGCCGCTGATGCATGCTTTCCACCGCGCGCCCGAGTTCGGCCAGTTCGCTCGCGCCCTGCAGCGGCATGTCGGCCCGCTCGCCTGCCGCAATCGCGCGTGCATAGCGCTGCAGTCGCCGCAGCCCGACCACCAGCCACCACGTGCAGGCCACACCGATCAGGATCGCGCCGCCCATCAGCAAGGCGCCGTACAGCATGATCTTGCGCTGGCTGCGCGCGATGAACGGCGCGACCGTCTGGTTCGGCTTCGCGATCGTCAGCACGCCGATGATCGCGTTGCCGTGCCGGATCGGCGCCGCCACGTGCATCACGGTGCTGCTGTCGTCGTTCGGATCGCTGCGCGTGCTGCGCGCGCCGTACTCGCCGCGCAGCGTCCGGTACACGTCGTTCCAGCGCGAATAGTCCTGCCCGACCGCGCGGCCGGACGAGTCGTAGCGCACGATGCCGTGCGCGTCGGTGATGTAGAGACGGTAGCCGATCGCGTTCTTCTGCACGCCCCACACGTTCGCGCTGACCGGGTGTTCGTGCAGGTTCGAAAGCTGCCGCGCGAAAGCGCCGTCGGCGATGTGGCCGCTCGCCATGTCGTCGGCGGCCAGCGTCGCGAGCACTTGCGCGGTATCGACGAGCGTGTCCTCCATCGCCTCGCGCACGCCCGGCTTCACCTCCTGCACGAACACGCGCAGCGTGATCAGGGCAGCCAGGCCGACGATCAGGAAAAAGCCGAAGAAGATGCGCAGGCCGATATGCATGGACGGTGCCGGTCGTTACGGTTGCAGCGAATAGCCCATTCCGCGATGCGTGCGGATCGGGTCGCGTTCGGGGTCGATCGCGCGCAGCTTCGCGCGCAATGTCTTGATGTGCGTGTCGACCGTGCGGTCGGCCGAGTCGAATGCCTCGTGCCACACGAGGTCCATCAGTTGTTCGCGCGAGTAGATGCGCCCCGGATGCCGCACCAGCAGCGCCAGCAGCCCGAATTCGTAGCGCGTGAGGTCCAGTGCCTGGCCGAGCCACGATACGCGCGCGCCGTCGGCGTCGAGCGTGAAGCCCGGTGCGATGGACGCAGCCGGCACGGGTACGGGTGCCGCTTCGGACGCGGCCGTCCGGTGGAAGCGCCGCAGGATCACGCGCACCCGCGCCGCCAGCTCACGCGGCGAAAACGGCTTGATCACGTAATCGTCGGCGCCGATCTCGAGCCCGACGATCCGGTCGATTTCATCGTGCCGCGCGGTGAGGAAGATCACCGGTATATCGGAGAACGTGCGCAGCCGCCGGCACACCTCGAAGCCGCTGAGATCCGGCAGGCCGACGTCGAGCACGACGAGATCGAAGCGCGTGTCGCGCAGGTGGTCGAGCGCCGCCTGGCCGAGCGTGCAGTGGACGGTCTGCATGCCGTCGGTACCGAGGGCGTAGATGATCGTGTCCGCAATCGCCACTTCATCTTCGACGATCAGGATAGTGGGCTGATGCATGGTCTCAGGCTGGGCTCGCGCAATCCGGTGCGACATTGTACGCACGGCCGGCCGCGGTGCGAGCCCCTGCCCCTGCCCCGCCGCGCTATGCCACGCGGCCGGTCACCGGAATCGACGCGCCGGTGATCGCCTGCGCATCGGCCGACAGCAGGAAGCCGATCGTCGCCGCGATCTGCTCCGGCTTCACCCAGCGCGTGAAATCCGCGTCCGGCATGTCTGCGCGGTTCGGCGGCGTATCGATGATGCTCGGCAGGATCGCGTTCACCGTCACGCCGCGGTCGAGCAGTTCGGCCGCCAGCGCCTCGGTGAGCCGCGCGACGCCGGCCTTTGCAGCCGCG
Organism: Burkholderia sp. 4NA327C6; assembly: GCF_005502655.1. Taxonomy (NCBI): domain Bacteria; kingdom Pseudomonadati; phylum Pseudomonadota; class Betaproteobacteria; order Burkholderiales; family Burkholderiaceae; genus Burkholderia; species Burkholderia sp. 4NA327C6. The sequence continues at coordinate 98,047 of NZ_SCNZ01000032.1, forward strand.
TATGCGCCCATTCCCGTGCCGGCCTTGAACGCAGCGCCCGCGCCGATGTTGACGATACGCCCGGCCGGGTTCGCCAGCAGGTGCGGCAGCGCGGCCTTCGATGCGTTCAGCGCGGTCTTCACGTTCAGTTCGTACATGCGGTCCCACGTGGCGGCGTCGCCGTCGGCGATCGTCTGCCATACGAACGCGCCCGCGATGTTCAGCAGCGCATCGACCCGGCCGAATTCACGTTGCACGGTATCGAGCGCCTGCGCGGCGGCCTGCGGATCGACGAGATCGATGCCGCCGATGCGCAGCGCGTCGGCCGGCACGCCGGGCAGCGCCTGCGCCGCCGGGGCCGCGCCGCGGCCGATCAGCGCGACGCGCGCGCCGCGCGCGCCGAGCCACGCGGCCGTCGCGACGCCCAGATGGCCGAATCCGCCGGTGATCGCGACTGCCTTGCCTTTGAGATCGTGTTCCATCGATGTTTTCTCCTGGATCGAGGGTTGCTTGATGATGCGTGTTGCATGAGCGATGCCGGCCGCGGCAGGCGTGCCCGGCCGGCAATGTGCCACAGGGTAGCGCCGTTCACGCATCCGTGCGCACGGTGACGAGGCTGCGACGGCGCAGTTCTTCCGTCGTTTCGCCCTGGTTGTCAGGGCGCCAGCCCGGCGCCAGCAGCACGAAGCGGATCGCGGTCCACACGTCGCGGGCGGTTGCGACGTCGCGGGCGAGGCTCGTCCAGTGCTCGAGCTCGACGACGAACGGGTTGCGCGAGCGGGTCGGCGTGACGAGGCCGAAGCGGCACGGCTCGTCGGCGCGCTCGGCGACATAGGTGCCGAACAGCCGGTCGAACACGACCAGTACGCCGCCGTAGTTCGCATCGAGATAGTCGAGGTTCGACGCATGGTGCACGCGGTGCGCGGACGGCGTGTTGAACACGGTTTCGAGCCAGCCGAGCTTGGGCATCCACGTGTTGTGCAGCCAGAACTGGTACATCAGGTTGAACGACAGGATCGCGAGCACGGCTTCCGGACGCACGCCGAGCCAAACGAGCGGCGTGAAGAACATCGCGGCGCCGGCGATCTTGCCGGTCCAGCCGAGGCGAAACGCGGACGACAACGTCAACTGGTTCGGCGAATGATGCACCGCATGGGTCGACCAGAAGAACCGCACGCGATGCGACGCGCGGTGATACCAGTAGTAGCAGAACTCCTGGCCGACGAACACGAGCAGCGCGAGCGCGACGCTGTGGAGCGGGATCGTGAAGAGCCGGTGCGCCCACGCGAGGTCGAACAGCGGCGTGGCGAGCGACAGCGGCACGAGTGCGAGCAGCTTGCGGCCCGCGAGATCGGCGAGCGACAGCCACACCTCGTTCCAGTCGAACGGTTCGGGCCCGCGAGCGCGGCGCCAGGTGAGCACGGCCGCCTCGACGAGCGAGACGGCGACGATGAAGAGCGTGACGTAGTACGCGAGCTTTCCTGTAGTGGTGAGCATGATGGGTCTTTCCTCCGGTTGAGTCGGACGCGTCATCGGCTGCACGGGCTGCCAGCGCGTCGAATGGAACGCACTGTAGTGGGCACGGAACGGAAAGACCACGCGAGAAATATGTCGCCGTATGTCGTGGGGGAAGGCGTTCAGGTGAGGTGTGGCAGGCGCGGGCGCTTGTGGGCTGGAGCGTGGCCGGCTTGACGCGGCGCGTTCGTGTGTCATGCGGGAAATGTGTCGCCGCATGTCACGATGAAATGCGTTCGGGCGATAAGCGGCGGTCGCGTGCGCTCATGGATTGAAAACCGACCCGCTTATGCGTGCGCGTTTGCATGTCCGGCAAGCCATGTATCGCCGCCTGTTGCAACGAACCCGGTCGACGCTGCACACAACCTGCGTCGACGGATCCTGCTGCGCGACACATGAACACTACGGGCGCCGATCAGAAGCCGATTCTTCGGAACGCATGCGATTACGGCTTCAGGTCAAGAAGAGACCGGGGCCGGTCGCACGGCGCGCACTGCCCGCGTTCGGTTCGCGCGATTCGCCGCAATGCACGCATCAATAGGAGCGCAAATATGTCGCCGCATGTCGCCGCGACACATTTTCGCGCTGTGCACGACACGCTCCGCATCCGTGCCATCGCACCGGCCCTCACGCAACCGCATCGCCGGCAGCCTTGCCCGGCGCGGCATGCCCGCGGTCGGCGCGACCGGCGCGCGCATTCGTCATACCTCGGAACACCACGCCACGTGTAACACCGAGACATCTTTTATGACGCGACGGACGCGCGTCATCGCCCTAAAGTTCGTCCCGTCGCCACGCCACTGCGTGCACCGAAACGAACCGCAAGGACACCCGATGAAAACCCGCTTCCTCGTCACCGCCGCCGCCCTCACCTTCGCCTGCGCGCCGGCCTTCGCCGGCTGGGCCGGCCACGGCACCGCGTACACGCCGCGCGGCACCTACAGCGGCGCGCATGCCGGCTCGTGCGGCGGCGGCAGCTGCTCGCATGCGGGTGGCGTGATCGGCCCCGGCGGCGGTATCGCGACCAACACGGGCACCGTCACGCGCACCGCGCCCGGCCAGTTCTCGAACAGCGGCACGGCCGTCGGCCCGAACGGGCGCTCGGTCGAGCACAGCGGCGACACGAGCTGCGCGGGCGGCACCTGTTCGCATACCGGTTCGCTGACGGGGTCGGACGGCCGCAGCGCCACGACGTCGGGCAGCGTGACGCGCAACGGCCCGGGCCAGTATTCGTCGAGCGGCACGATCACGGGCTCGAGCGGCAACACGGCCAGCCACACGGCATCGACGAATTGTGCAGGCTCGACCTGCTCACGCTCGGGCACCGTGACGGATGCCGACGGCGGAACCGTCACGCATTCCGGTAGCGCGACGCGCGTGGCGCCGGGCGTCGTGACGACGTCGGGCGGCTCGACGATCGTGCACGGCGGCACGGTGTCGACCGGTGGCACGACCGTGATCCACGGCAGCACGACGGCGGGCGGCGCAGTCGTCGTGGCCGGCGGGGCGGTGCCGGTTCCTGTCCCGGTGCCGGTGCCCGTCGTGGCACCCACGCCGGCCGCGGTGGTCGTGACGCCCCCGCCGCCCGCCGCCACGGTCGCTGTCGCGGCACCGGCGCCTGCACCGGCACCTGCCGCCGTCGTAGTTACAC
>NZ_SCNZ01000033.1:0-93972 GCF_005502655.1 Burkholderia sp. 4NA327C6
TATCGCAACCGCGCGCAGGGGCGGCTCGGCATCGGCGCGCTGATCGATCGCACCTATCTCGATTCGCCGGGCTGGGTCGGCATCCGCCAGCGCAAGGTGCATCTGCAGGAACTGATCGGCGCGGCGATCGGCCGCCTGCGCGGCCACGGCGCGCCGGTGCGGATCGTCGACATCGCGGCCGGGCACGGGCGCTACGTGCTCGACGCGATCGCGTCTGCCGCCGAACGCGACGGCGCGGCGCCCGACGACATTACGTTGCGCGACTACAGCCCGCCGAACGTCGAGGCCGGGCGCGTGCTGATCGCGCAGCGCGGCCTCGAGCCGATCGCACGCTTCGAGCGCGGCGACGCGTTCGACGAGGCGTCGCTCGCGACGCTCGAGCCGCGTCCGACGCTCGCGATCGTGTCGGGCCTCTACGAACTGTTCGGCGAGAACGCGCTGATCGAACGCTCGCTGCGCGGGCTCGCGCAGGCCGTGCCGCCGGGCGGCTATCTCGTCTATACGGGGCAGCCGTGGCATCCGCAGCTCGAGTTCATTGCACGTGCGCTGAACAACCACCGCGGCGAAGCGACCTGGGTGATGCGCCGCCGCTCGCAGGCCGAGATGGACGAGCTCGTCGCGCGCGCGGGCTTCCGCAAGCTCGACCAGCGGATCGACGAAATGGGCATCTTCACGGTCAGCCTCGCGCAGCGGGTCGACGCGTCATGAGCGCGCTCGGCGGCGGCGCGAGCGGCCTCGCCGAACCGGCCTCGGCGGCCGGCGCACGCGACGCGTCGTTCGCGCTGCGCTTCGGCTGGCTCGCGGTGATGGGGGCCGTGTTCTTCTCGACCTACGGCTTCGCGAACTGGCTCGCCGCGCGCCGCGCGGCGGTGCCGACCTTCGCGTTCGGCTGGGAGCATGCGATCCCGTTCGTGCCGTGGACGATCGTGCCGTACTGGTCGATCGACCTGCTGTATGCGCTGTCGTTCTTCTTCTGGACGCGCCGCGCCGAGCTGCTCGATCACGTGAAGCGGCTGTTGACCGTGCAACTGATTTCGGTCGCGTGCTTCATCGCGTGGCCGCTGCGCTTCGGGTTCGAGCGGCCCGACGCAGGCGGCGTGGCCGGTGCGCTGTTCACGCTGCTGATGGGCTTCGACAAGCCGTTCAACCAGGCGCCGTCGCTGCACATCGGGCTGCTCGTCGTGCTGTGGGCCGTCTATGCGAAGCACCTGCGCGGCACGCTCGCGCGGGTCGTGCTGCACCTGTGGTTCGCGGCGATCGGCGTGTCGGTGCTGACCACCTACCAGCATCACGCGATCGACGTGCCGACCGGCGCGGCCGTCGGCTGTCTCGCGCTGTTCCTGTTTCCGCTGCGCGATGCCGCGGGCCGGCTGCCAGGCGCCGATGCATCGCCCGGCGCGGCCGGCCGCGCGCTCGCGCGCCGCTATGCGCTTGGCGCGGCAGCGGTCGCGCTCGTGGCGCTCGGGTGCGTGCCGCGCGCACCCGGCTGGGCGCTGGCGGCAGGGTGGGTCGCGGTGGCGCTCGCCTGTGTCGCGTGGATCTACCGGCGCGGCGCGCCCGGCGCATTCCAGAAGGACGCGCACGGTCGGTTCCCGGTCGTCATTCGCTGGCTGCTCGCGCCGACGATCGCCGGCGCGTTCGTCAATTCGCGGCTGTGGACGTTCCGGCAGCCGGCGCCGGTGCGGATCGACGAACGCGTTTCGATCGGCCGCACGCCGACCACGCGCGACGTGCGCCGCCACGGTTTCACCGCACTGGTCGACCTGACCGCCGAAATGCCGCGCTGGGCGTCGATCGATGCGTCGTCGCTCGCATACGCGAGCGTGCCGCAACTCGACCTCGTCGCGCCGACGGCCGCGCAACTCGCGCAGGCCGTCGCGGCGCTCGAACGCCTGCACGGGGAAGGGAGCGACGTGCTGGTTTGCTGCGCGCTCGGCTACGGGCGCAGCGTGCTGTGCGCGGCCGCGTGGCTCGCGGCGCGACGCGGGCTCGGCGATGCGCGTGACGCGCTGGCCGCCGTGCGTGCGGTGCGGCCGCATGCGGTGTGGTCGGACGACAGCGTGGCCGTGCTGCAGCAGTGGATCGATCGCCGTCGCGGCGCGGGAGGCGCGTGATGCGCGACCCGTCCGCGCCGTTCAGGATTGCCGCCGCGCGCGGCGCGCTCGATGCGGGCGCGTGGGCGATCGCGGCCGCGCTGGCCGCGGCCGGTGTCGGCTGGTGGATCGCGTCGGGCTGGGCGCCGGCGACAATCGCCCGCGTGCTGCTGGCCGTCGTCAGTACCGGGTCGGGGATCGCGGCGCTGTGGTACGCGGTGCGGATCGAGATCGACCGCCGGCTGTTCGCCGCGCTCGCGCGTGCGGCGGCAGGCGAGGAATCGGTCGACGACGGGCTCGCGGCGCTCGACCGCGCGCTCACGGATCTCGGCTGGATCGACGCATCGAAGGCCGGACGTGCGCTCGACGCACGCGTGCGCGGTGCGGTCGGGCTGTGCCGCGCCGGTGTGCTCGTCGCGATCGTGCAGTGGCTCGTGGTCGGGCTCGCGATCGCCGTTCCGCAGATCGGCTAGCGCCCGTTCGAGCCAGCCGTGGGCGGTCGGGGTGTCGTTCCGGCCGCCGGCTCGTCAAGAAAGCCGCCGTCGCGTACGCGTTACGCGTGCGCCGTCCGCCGTGACCGCGTGCGCTTCACTTCATACATCGCCTGGTCCGCATGCTCGATCAGCGCGTTCATGTCGGTGCCGTCGTCCGGCAGCAGCGCGATCCCGACGCTGACGCCGAGCCGCATCGGGCGCCCCTCGAATTCGAACGGTTCGCCGACCTGGCGTGCGAGCCGCGTGCTTTGCGCATGCGCATCGTCGCGGCTGCCGATGTTCGGCAGGATCACCGCGAACTCGTCGCCGCCGATGCGCGCGACCGTGTCCGAGCGCCGCACCGCCCCCTGCATCCGCGTGGCGATCTCGCGCAGCGCCGCGTCGCCCGCGCGGTGGCCGAATCCGTCGTTGATCGGCTTCAGCCCGTCCATGTCGATGTTGAGAATGCCGAGCCGGCCGTTCGCGCGCAGCGCCGTGTGCATCGACTGCCGCAGGCGGTCGTAGAACAGCGCGCGGTTCGGCAGGCCGGTGAGCGCGTCGTGCGTCGCGCGCAGGTACAGTTCGTTCGCCTCGTTGCGCGCCGCGTGGAACATCGCGGCGGCGATCAGGTCGGCCGTCAGCCGCAGCGTCCCCGCGTCGGCTGGCGAAAAGCCGTCGACTTCCGGCGACATTACCTTCAGCACGCCGACGGTCGTGTCGGCATGGGTGAGCGGCATCACGAGCATCGAGCGCAAGCCGACCCGCCGGCAGGCGTCGCGGTCGACGCGCGGGTCGGTTTCCGAATCGATGCAGTGCAGCAACGCGCCTTGCTGCACGCACAGGCCCGACAGGCTGCCCGAGCGCCGCAGCCGCAGGCCGAGCATCCCGGCGGCCGTGCCGGACGCGGCGCGGTACACCATGTCGTCGCCCTCGGCGAATTCGACCGCGGCGGCGCTCGCGCCGGTGAGCCGTGGCACCTGCTCCGCCACATAGGCCATCACGCTGCCGAGATCGAGGCCGAGCTTCGCGATCTCGGTCTGCGCGGCGATGATGCGCAGCAGCGTATCGGGGGACGGAGTGGCAGTGTGGACGATTTGATTCAAGTCGGTTTTCCGTGAACGAAAGTACATCCGGCGGCCCGGGATTGCGGTAGCATACGCGCCGCCTCGCGGCCGCGCGTTCAGGCCGGGCGGTCTGCAACGGACCGCCGCTGGCCGGCCGATCCGCGCCGGCAGTATGCCGTTCGGCCCGCCGGGCGACAACGGTGCAATTCTTGCCATTCATCCCTCTCGCGAAGCATTTCCGACCGGATTGAGGTTTTTTTCGCTTCAACGTCGCGAATCGGGGTAAGTTTTGTCCTGTTTTTGAGATAGTGTGACGAATGGGCGTGTGCCGGTGCCAGGCGCGCGTAGCACGGTGACGCGCGATTAAAGAAATCGCCGCATCGTTTCGATAAATGAATCAGGCCAGATAGATATATGAGGGGAAGCAGTGGGGATGTTCACTCACGGGCATAGCTGCTTTGCGTGCATCGATTTCGATGCGACGGACGACCGGATGATCCAGACGAAACGGAGTGCCGCATGAAGCCGGCCGTGTCGCTGCTCGTCATTTCGGCCGCGATGGTCGGCGCGTTTCATGCCGCCGTGCTGTCGGCCGCGCCGATGCCGGCCGTGCCGGTCGCTGCGGCATCCGGCGCTGCACCCGCGCCGGTGCTCGCGGCCACGCCTGCGGCGGCCAGCGCGACCGCGGCCGGCCTGCCGGCGACGACGGTGCGCCTGCCGTTCGCGTCGCTCGGCGCGTTCGATCCGCTGCGCCTGCGCGGCGCCGACGACGCACGCACGATCAACGCGGGCGTGCGGCTCGATCGCGTGGTCACCGGCGCGCGGCTGCGCCTGACCTACGCGTATTCGCCGTCGCTGGTGTTCCCGATGTCGCACCTGAAGGTGTCGGTGAACGGCGAGGTTGTCGCGACCGTCCCGTTCGACGCCGCGCAGGCGGGCCGCACGGTCACGCAGGAAATCCCGATCGATCCCCGCTACTTCTCGGATTTCAACCAGATCGGCTTGCGCCTGATCGCGCACTACACGCTCGACCATTGCGAGGATCCGGCCAACTCGGCGTTGTGGGCCGACGTGAGCCCGAAGAGCGAGCTGATCCTCGACGAATCGCCGGTCCGCCTGCCGAACGATCTCGCGCTGCTGCCCGCGCCGTTCTTCGACCGGCGCGACAACGGCCGCGTGCGGCTGCCGTTCGTGCTGCCGGCATCGCCCGATTCGGCGACGCTGCGCAGCGCGGGCGTGCTCGCGTCGTGGTTCGGCGCGCTGGCCGACTACCGGCATGCGCGCTTCCCGGTATCGTCCGGGCTGCCGGCCGACGACCAGGCGGTGGTGATCGGCACGGCCGCGATGCTGCCGGCCGGCCTCGCGCTACCGTCGATCAACGGCCCGCTGCTCGCGGTGGCCGACAACCCGGCCGCGCCGGGGCGCAAGCTGCTCGTCGTCACGGGCCGCACGGCGGCCGAGGTCGACGATGCGGTCGCGACGCTCGTGTTGGGCCGCATGGCGCTGTCGGGGCCGTCGGCGGCGGTCGCGCACGTCGATCTCGGCGCGCCGCGCAAGCCGTACGACGCGCCGCGCTGGCTGCCGGTGAACCGGCCGATCACGTTCCGCGAACTCGTATCCGATGCGCGCGAGCTGGAAGTGCGCGGCACGTCGCCCGACGCCATTCGCCTGAACCTGCGCGTGCCGTCCGACCTGCATTCGTGGAACGGCGCGGGCGTGCCGATCACGCTGCGCTACCGCTACACGGCGCCGACGGTGCAGGACAACTCGACGCTTGCCGTCGAGATCAACGACCAGCTCGTGAAGTCGTACCGGCTCGGGCCGGCCAATGCCGAGGACGCGCACGGCCGCATGCAGCTGCCGTTGCTGTCGGTGCCCGAAGGGCGCGTGACGAGCGACGTCGACATTCCGGCGTTCCGGGTCGGCAGCGGCAACCAGCTGCAGTTCCGCTTCACGCTCGACTCGCAGAAGACGGGCCTGTGCTCGAGCACCGCGACCGAGCCGCAACGTGCGGCGATCGACCCCGATTCGACGATCGATTTCTCCCACTTCGTCCATTACGCGCAATTGCCGAACCTCGCGTTCTTCGCGAACAGCGGCTTCCCGTTCACGCGCTTCGCCGACCTGTCGCAGACGGCCGTCGTGATGCCTGACCGGCCGTCGAAGCAGGAGCTCGAGGCCTACCTGACGATGCTCGGCCACATGGGCGAATGGACCGGCTTCCCGGCCCTGCGCGTGCAGGTCGCGCGGCCCGGCGACGTCGCCGCGCTGTCGGGCAGCAAGGACCTGCTCGTGATCGACGGCTCGCCCGCGTCGCCGCTGCTCGCGCACTGGCGCTCGGCGCTGCCGCTCGTGATCGGCGAGCAGGGCAGCGCGGGCGGCGAAGGCGCCGCGCGGGTTGCCTTCTCGGTGAAGGAGCGCTGGCGCAACGGCGTCGGCCTGACCGAAGGCGGCGCGCATATCGAGCAGACGGGCTCGCTGGCGGCGCTTGCCGGGTTCGAGCTGCCGGGCAGCCGGGGGCGCAGTGTCGTCGCGCTGACGGCGACCGACCAGCCGCGCCTCGGCGATCTGCTCGACGTGTTCGAGAACGCCGGGCTCGTGTCGCAGCTGCAGGGCGACCTGGCACTGGTGCGGCCGGGGCAGGTCGACAGCCTGCGCGTCGGCGAGCCTTACGTGGTCGGGTTCGTGCCGTGGTATGCACGCGTGTGGACGCAGGCGGCGCGGCATCCGGTCGTGCTGGGCGCGGTCGGCGTCGTGGCGGGGCTGCTGCTCGCGCTCGGCGTGTTCAGCGTGCTGCAGAGAATCGCCGCGCGTCGACGGGGGATGTAACGGATGGCGCGGGCAATGGCGAAGCGACGGGCAATGCGGCCGGCGCGGCGCGTCGGCGCGGCACTCGCGCTGGCGGTGGCGATGACGTGCGCGGCGGCCGGGATGGCCACGCGCGCACAGGCCGCGGGAGCCGGTGCGGCCGACGCGGGATGCGGCACGGCGTGGCCGCGCTGGGACGCGTTCAAGCGCGATTTCATCTCGGCCGACGGTCGCGTGATCGACGTCGGCTCGGACGATTCACGCACGGTATCGGAGGGGCAGGCGTATGGACTTTTCTTCGCGCTGGTCGCGAACGACCGGCGCATGTTCGACACGATCCTCGCATGGACCGAGAACAATCTCGCGCAGGGCGACCTGAGCGCGCACCTGCCCGCGTGGCTGTGGGGCCGCGCGCCCGACGGCGCGTGGCGCGTGCTCGACGCGAACGCGGCGTCGGACGCCGACCTGTGGATCGCGTATGCGCTCGTCGAGGCCGGGCGGCTGTGGCACGAACGCAGCTACACGGCGCGCGGCACGCTGCTCGCGAAGCGCGTGCTCGACGTCGAGACGGCGACCGTGCCGGGCCTCGGCCTCACGCTGCTGCCCGGGCCGACGGGGTTCAAGGTCGCAGACGGCCAGTGGCGCGTGAACCCGAGCTATTCGCCGCCGCAGGTGATCCGTGCGCTCGGCGCGCGCCTGCCCGACGACAAGCGCTGGGCCGCGCTCGCCGCCAGCACCGGCCGCGTGCTGCTCGACACCGCACCGAAAGGCTTCTCGCCGGATTGGGCGCTGTATCGCGCGGGCACGGGTTTCGGGCCCGATCGCGACACGCATGCGGAGAGCGCGTACAACGCGATCCGCGTGTATCTGTGGGCCGGCATGCTCGACCGCGCCGATCCGCTCGCCGCGCCGCTGCTCGCGCGTTTTGCGCCGTTCGCCGACTACATTGCCGCGCATGGCGCGCCGCCGGAGAGGGTCGACACGACAACCGGCGTCGCCGGGCCGAACGACGGCAACGGCGGGTTCTCGGCGGCGGCCGTGCCGTTCCTCGACGCACGCGGCCAGCGCGCGCTCGCGGATGCTCAGGCGGCGCGTGTCGATACGCTCGCGCGCCAATCGCCGCCCGGTTACTACACGAGCGTGCTGACGCTGTTCGGGCTCGGCTGGCGCGACGGGCGCTACCGGTTCGGCGCGGACGGCACGCTCGACGCCCGCTGGGGAGGCCGCTCGTGCGCCGCCCGCTGAAGCGCGCCGCGCCGCACGTCGCGGGATTCGCGTGGCTTGCGTCGTCGGTGTGCGCGGCGGCGCCGGGCACCGCCGCGGAAGCGACGATGGCGAACTCCGCGGCGCCGGCGACTGCCGCGTCCGCCGATGCGCAGCGTCAGCTCGACACCGCGCGGATGTGGGGCGCCAAGCATCGTGACGACCTCGCGCGCGATGCCTTGCGCAAGGGGCTGCTGATCGCGCCGGGCGATCCCGAACTGCTGGCCGAACAGGTGCGCGTGCTGCTGCGGCTCGGCGACGCGAAAGGCGCGCAGGCGTCGCTCGCGCGCCTGCAGGCGCAGTCGCCGAATGCGCCCGCCACGCGGCGGGTGGCTGACGAGTACCGCGTCGCGACGAGCGGGCGCGGCGAGATGGCGCAGATTCGCCTGCTCGCGCGCAGCGGCCGCGCCGACGAGGCAGCCCGGCGGATCGTCGCGCTGTTTCCGAACGGCGCGCCGTCGGGTGCACTCGGCGCCGAGTACTACCAGATCGTGTCGAATGCGCCGGGCGGACGCGAGCCGGCGATCGCCGCGCTGCGCCGCGCGGTCGCGGCCGATCCGAAGGACACGAGCGCGACGATGGCGCTCGCGCGGCTTTTGAACCAGCGCCCCGACACGCGGCCGGAGGCGAACCGGATCGCCTGGGCGCTCGCGAAGCGCGCCGACGCCGATCATACGGAGGCGATGGCGCTGTGGCGGCGCGTGCTGCAGTCGGCCGGCAGCGATCCCGCGTATCTCGACGCGCTGCATGCCTATCTCGTGCTCGTGCCGGACGATACCGAATTCGTCGATCGCGTCGCGGAACTGGATCGCCAGCGCGACGCGCAGCGCCAGCTCGAACGCAATCCCGACTACATCGCGCAGCAGCGCGGCCTGCAGGCGCTCGCGCGCGGCGACCTGGCCGGCGCCGATCCGCTGCTCACGCGCGCCGCGCGGACGCGGGCGGACGACGCCGACGCGATCGGCGGGCTTGGCCTGCTGCGCCTGCGCGAAGGGCGGCACGACGAAGCGCGCACGTTGTTCACGCGCGCCGCAACCCTTTCGACCGACCAGCGCGGCAAATGGCAGGGCCTCGCGCGCACCGCGCAGTTCTGGGGGCTGCTCGCACAAGGCCGCGCGGCGGCCGCGGCAGGCCGTCCGCAGGACGAAGAACGCGCCGCACGCGCGGCACTCGCGATGCAGCCGGGCAGCCCGGACGCGAAGCTGCAGCTTGCCGACGCGTTGCTCGCGCAGCGCGACTGGGCGCGCGCGGAGCCGTTGCTGCGCGAGTTGCTGGCCGCGCGTTCGCCGGACCTCGCGGCCGTGCGCGGCACGGCCACGCTGTACGAGAACACCGGCCGCGCGGACCAGATCGGCCCGCTGCTCGACGCACTGCAAGGCCGCGTGACGGGCCGCGACGATCGGCGCACGCTCGACGGCCTGCGTGCCGACCTGCTCGCGAACCAGGCGCGTGCGCTCGCCGACAAAGGCGAACGCGGGCCCGCCGCGCAGCGCTACGAAGCGGCCGTGCGCGCGGCGCCGGACGCGCCGTGGACGCGCTTCGCACTCGCACGCCTCTATCGCGACATGGGGCTGCCGCAGCTCGGCCGCACGGTGATGGACGACGGGCTTGCGCAAGGCGCGACGCCCGAGATGCGCTATGCAACCGCGCTGTACCGCAATTCGCTCGACGACGTCGCGGGTGCGCAGGCCGCGCTCGCGCCAGTCGACGATGCGCACCGTTCGGACGGGATGCGCGCGCTCGCGCGCAAGCTCGACGCGCAAAGCGCGCTGGCCGACGCACGCGGTGCGCTCGCGCGCGGCGACCGCACGGCGTTTGCCGCGTCGCTCGCGCAGGCGCAGGCGAGTGCGCCGGACGATCCCGACATGCTCGCCGCGATCGGCGCGCAGTGGATCGACGCGGGCGAACCCGAGCGCGGCCTCGCGCCGCTGCACGACTGGATCGCCGCGCACCCGCGCGAAGCCGACGCGGACGTGCGGCTGCGCTACGGCGACCTGCTCGGCAGCGCGGGGCGCGACGACGCGCTTGCCGCGTGGCTCGACACGCTGCGCCGGGAGCCGTCGCTTACCCCCGCTCAGACGGCGAGGATCGAGGACCAGTCGCTGCGGCTCGTGCTGCGGCAGACGGACGACGCGATCGCGCAGCAGGACTACGCGCAGGCGCGCAAGCGGCTCGATCGCGCGAGCCCGGCCGGCCACGCGGACACGCGCTATGCGCTCGAACTGGCCGATCTCGAACGCGCGCAAGGCCATTACGATGCGGCGCGCGCCGCGCTTGCGCCGGTCGTCGCGCGCATGCCGGACGATGCGGATACGCAGCTCGCGCTGGCCCGCATCGACGAGGACAGCGGCAACCGGGCCGCGGCGCTTGCACGCGTGCAGGCGGTGCTCGCCCGCACGCCGGACGACGACGTCGACACGCAACTGTCGGCCGTGCGTCGCCTGAATGCGCTGCGGCGTCCGGACGAAGCCGGGCAGGTGACCGACCGGCTGCATGCCGCGTATCCGTCGCGCCCCGATGTGACGGTCGCGGCCGGCCGCGTGGCCGAGGCGCAGGGGCGCTATGACGATGCGGCGTCGCTGTACCGGATGTCGCAGGCGCAGGAGCGCGCGACGGGCGTGAGCCCGGGCCGTGATGGACTGACGCCCGCACAGGCCGCGTTCGCGGATCTCCAGCAGCGGCGCAATCCCGAGATCGAAACCGGCTGGATGCCCGCATACAAGTCGGGCGACGAAGGCATCTCGTCGTATCGCGCGCAGCAGGTGCCGATCTACATCCAGATGCCGATCCGCTACGACGGGCACGTGTTCGCGCAGATCGATACCGTGCATCTCGACCCGGGCACGCTCGACACGAGCAACCCGAACGCGTATTCGCTCAGCACGTTCGGCAGCTACGCGGCGCTCAAGGCGCAGAACGCGCTGACCCCCGCATCGATCGCGAATCCGCCGGGCTCGCTGCACCAGACGGCCACCGGCGTCGCGCTCGGCGCCGGCTATCTGACGGACGCATGGCGCTTCGATCTCGGCACGTCGCCGCTCGGTTTCCCCGTGCATTACCTGGTCGGCGGCGTGCGCTATCGCTTCGACGCGGGCCCGGCCAGCTTCTCGGCGAATGCGTCGCGGCGGCCGGAAACGAGCAGCGTGCTGTCGTACTCGGGGATGCGCGACCCATGGACGGGTGCGGTCTGGGGCGGCGTGCGCCGCGATGGCGTGAACCTGCGCGCGTCGGTCGACGTCGGCCGCACGAACCTGTTCGCGGAACTCGGCGCGGGCGTGCTGTCCGGCCGCAACGTCGAACGCAACGCGGAAGTCACGCTGCGCACGGGCTTCACGGTGCCCGTGTACGAGCGCGCGACGATGAAGGTCAGCACCGGGCTCGTCGGCAACGCGTGGCACTACGCGGAGAACCTGCGCTACTACACGTACGGGCAGGGCGGCTACTACAGCCCGCAACGCTACCTGTCGCTCGGCGTGCCGATCGAATGGGCGGGGCGGCACGATGCGCTGTCGTGGGACCTCACCGTCACGGGCGGGATCTCGAACAGCTACGAGAAGGATTCGCTGTATTACCCGATGTCGGCGGACCAGCGGGCCGCGCAGGTGGCGGCCGGGTTCGTGTACGCGGGCAGCTCGACGCGCGGCGTGTCGTTCTCGTACGGGATCAACGGGATCGTCGAGTACCGCGTGAACCCGCACCTGAGCGTGGGCGCACAGCTGAAGGTCGACCGGTCGCACGACTACGCGCCGAGTTCGGCGCTCGTGTACCTGCGCTATGCGTTCGACGCGCGCGCGCAACGCAGCTGGCTCGTCACGCCGACGCCGGTGCGGCTTTATTCGGATTACTAGGTTACCAGGGGAACGCCGTGAATACGGAACTCGATGCCACTCGTCCCGCGCTCGGCGCCGCCGGCCTGCTGGGCCGCCTGCGTGTGCTGCTGGGCACGGGGCCGGCCGGCGGCCGCGCCGGCACGGTGAGCCGGCTCGCGATCGACGGCTTGCCCGATACGTGGACGCAACTGGAAGCCGGCGGCCTGTACGCAATCTACGCGGCCGGCGGCACGCCGGCCTGCGACGCGCTCGTGTGGGAGAGCGCGCGACAGGCGCGCACGCGCGACGTGACGGTCGTGCTCGCACGCGACGCGGCGCACGTCGCCGAACAGATGCAGGCGCGCGGCTTTGCAGGCGGCGCGCAGCCGGCCGGCTGGCCGCGCAACCTGAACGTGCTGGCGATGCCGCCGGTGACCGAGCCGGCCGGCGGCGACGGTGCCGACGCCGGCGTGATTGCCGACGCACCGCGCCGCGCGGCGCCGGGTCCGTTCGCACGGCTGACCGGCGGCCTGCGCGCGCTGAAGCGCTACGGTTTTCGCGCGCGCTCGCTGTATTTCATCGAGGGCGCGCAGCGCTGGTTCAGCTGGGACGACCCGATCGCGCTTGCCGACGAGGCGCACGCACTCGCCGACTGGTGCCGCACGCGCCGGATCGCGCTGGTGCTGCTGCTCGATCCCGAAGCGACCCGTGCGGGCGGTGAAGCGCGCTCCGACGATGCGCCGCTCGTCCGCGATGCGGATCGCACGCCGCGCAGCGGTTTCCACGGTATCTGCTCGGGCGTCGCGCAGTTGCAGCGCACGCACGGCGAGCTGCTGTGGGTCGTCGATTTCTGGCGGGCGGGCGACACGCTTGCGGCCGGTGAAGTGCGGCCGCTGCGCTTCGCGCCGGGCGGCCGTCTGTCGGCGAACGTCGACGGCGGCGCGACCGAGCCCGCGCACCGGATGAAGATCGCGAGCGACGAGGATCGCGTCGTCGTCAGCCGCGCGGTGCTCGAAGGCACGAACCGTGCGCCGGACGGCTGGGAGATCGTCGAAGACAACGCGGCCGTCGTCGCCGCGTGCGCGCATGCGCAGGCGGCAACCGCGGTGCTCGTGTTCCGCTCGCATGCGCAGCTCGAAGCGCTGTGCGCAGAGGTTCACGCGCTGCGCCGGCAGTGCGGCGGTGCGCTGAAGATCGCGGTCGTCGAGCGCGGCGAAGTGCTGCGCCAGCAGTTCGAGGTGCTCGTGCTGAGCGTCGGCGCGAGCCGCGTCGTCGCGCGCGATTTGCCGGTGTCGCGCATGCAGGCCGCCGTGCACGCGTTGCGCGGCCAGCTCTATGCGCGGCCCGTCGCGGCCGACTATCGTGCGGCGCTCGCGGCCGCGCTCGGCGATTCGGTGCTCGGCTACCTGCCGGTCGGCGCGTTCTGCCTGCGGATTCGCGCGGTGCTCGATCGCGGCGCCGTGCTCGCGCTGCCGCACACGCTCGCGAAGATCGCGCTGCTGCCGGGCGTGTCGCACGTCGACGCGCTGCGGCATTGCAAGCCGCGCCGCGCAGGCGACGTCGTGACGGCCGATGCCGCGCACCTGTACGTGTTCCTGTTCGCATGCGAACCGGCCGATGCGGAGGACGCGCTCGCGCGCATCTTCGACGTGCCGGTCGACACGCTGTCCGACCGCGTCGTATGCCTCGGGCACGGCAGCATCGACACCGAGCTCAATGCGCTGAAGGCGGAGAACCGGCGCGCGCCGATCGCCGACTACAGTGACCTGTTCGCGGCCACGCAGCCGGCGGGCGCGACGCGTACATCGCCCGCGCGCACCGACCTCGGCGCGGCGTTGCCCGACGCGAGCGAAGTGAGCAGCGCGATCGACGCGATCGATACGATCGTCGCGCTCGAGGCGATCGGTGCGACACCGACGGCCGCGGCTGTCGATGCATCGGCGCCGGAGCCCGTCATTCCCGCCGCGCGCAAGCGCAGCGCCGTCCGCAGCGCGATGCCGCTGCGCAAGGAGGGAGTCGCATGATTGCCGAAATCGTCATCGGTTTCATCGTCGGCATCGTGATCGCGGTGCCGGTATGGATCGTCGCGCAGCACCTCGGCATCGGCCGCGGTTTTCATGCGCCGCGCGGCATCGACCGCCGTGACGCGGTGCCCTGCGAACTCGTGCCGGTCGCGCTGCGCGGACGGCTGCTGCCCGATGCGGAGCGCGGCGAGCGCGGTAGCGAGGCGGCCCGATGAAGACGATCGCCATTACGTCGACGACGGGCGGCGCAGGCCGCACGACGCTCACGGCCGCGCTCGCGGTGCTGCTCGCGCGCCGCGGCCGGCCGGTCGTCGCCATCGAATTCGATGCACAGAACCTGATGGGCGCGACGCTCGGCCTCGACTCGCTGGCCGAGCATGGCCTCGCGCAGAGTGTGCTCGGCGGCGGCGAGCCGTGGCATGCGCATACCTGGCGCAACGCTGACGGCGTGCTGTTCGTCCCGTACGGGCGGGTCGATGCGGCCGGCGCCGCCGCGTGCGATGCGCGGCTCCCGGGCCGATCCCGCGTGGCTGTCGCGCGCGCTCGACGAGATCGGGCTGCCGGCCGACGGTGTCGTGCTGATCGACACCGCGCGCTATCCGTCGACGCAGGCCGAACAGGCGATTCGCCGCGCGGACCTGACGCTCGTCGTCGTGCCGCCCGAGCCGACCGCGTGTGCGACGACGGCTGCGCGGCTCGGTGCGCTGCGCGCCGGCGGCGGCGAACTGCAGATCGTCGTGAACCGGCTGAATCCGGCGCGCGACATGCAGCGCGACGCGCTCGGCATGCTGCGCGCGGTCGCGGGGCCGGCGTCGATGCTCGAGCAGCGCATCCACGTCGATGCGGCCGTGCCCGAAGCGCTCGCGCGCGGCAGCTGGATCTTCGACGACGCGCCGTATTCGCAGGCGTCGCACGACCTGAACGGCGTCGCGAACTGGGTCGATACGTGGCTGGCGGCCGGCGTCGCCGGTCGCCGCGGAGCGGCGCGATGAACGCAGGCTTCGCGCTGCGCCTGCGTGCGCTCGGCCGTCGTGCGGCCGACTGGCTCGCACGCGGCATCGGATTGCCGGCGCAACGCACGCTGGTCGACTGGGTCGTGCGGCTGTTCTTCCATGCGCCGCCGCCGGGCCGGCCGGATCACGTGCGCCGCTGGGTGCGCGTCGCGTCCCTGCGGCTCGCGCAGGAGTGGGGCGTGCTGCAGCCGCTCAGCCCGCGCGAATGGCTGTGGCGCGCGATCGTGCGTGCGCCGCGTGCGGCGGACGGCCGGCCCGCGCGCGATCCGCTCGCGTGGTTCGACAAGTATGTCGTGCCGGTATACGTGGCCGGGCGCGCGGTCGGCCGACGCATCGATGCGATGCTCGCGCGCCTGCCGTGGGTGCGCTGGGGCGGCTGGCTCGATGCGCATGCGAACGGCGTCGGCCGGCATCGCTGGCTCGCGCCGCTGCTGCTGGTCGCCGGCGCGCTGCTGTGGGCCGCGGCCGGGATGTCGCCGCTGATGCCGGGCGCACAGTTCGCGTTCTTCGCGATCGTCGCGGTGCTGGCGCTCGCGCTGCGCCGCCTGCCGGGCCATCTGCCGACGCTCGCGCTCGCGTCGCTCGCACTGCTCGCGACGGTACGCTACGTGTGGTGGCGCACCACGCAGACGCTCGATTTCCGCAGCCCGGTCGAGGCCGTCGCCGGCTACCTGCTGTACGGCGCGGAAGCCTATACGTGGATGATCCTGCTGCTCGGCTTCGTGCAGACCGCGTGGCCGCTCGACCGGCCGATCGTGCCGCTGCCCGACGATCCCGACACCTGGCCGACCGTCGACATCTACATCCCGACCTACAACGAGCCGCTGTCGGTCGTGAAGCCGACCGTCTTTGCCGCGCAGAGCATCGACTGGCCGAGCGCGAAGCTGCGCGTGTATCTGCTCGACGACGGCAAGCGCCCCGAATTCGAGGCGTTCGCGCGCGAGGCCGGCATCGACTACGTGACGCGCGACGACAACCGCCACGCGAAAGCCGGCAACATCAACCGCGCGTTGCCGAAGACGCATGGCGAATACATCGCGATCTTCGACTGCGATCACGTGCCGACGCGTTCGTTCCTGCAGACGACGATGGGCGTGTTCCTGCGCGACCCGAAGTGCGCGCTCGTGCAGACGCCGCACCATTTCTTCTCGCCCGATCCGTTCGAGCGCAACCTCGGCACGTTCCGCGAGATCCCGAACGAGGGCAACCTGTTCTACGGCCTCGTGCAGTCGGGCAACGACCTGTGGAACGCGACGTTCTTCTGCGGTTCATGCGCGGTGCTCAAGCGCAGCGCGCTGGAAGAGGTGGGCGGCGTCGCGGTCGAGACCGTGACCGAGGATGCGCACACGGCGCTCAAGCTGCACCGGCGCGGCTATACGTCGGCGTACCTGCCGACCGTGCAGGCGGCCGGCCTCGCGACCGAAAGCCTCGCGGGTCACGTGAAGCAGCGCACGCGCTGGGCGCGCGGGATGGCGCAGATCTTCCGCATCGACAACCCGTTCCTCGGGCGCGGGCTCGGCCTCATCCAGCGGATCTGCTACGGCAACGCGATGCTGCACTTCTTCTACGGGATCCCGCGGCTGGTGTTCCTGACGATCCCGCTCGCGTACCTGTTCTTCCACCTGTACTTCATCAACGCATCGGCGCTCGCGCTCGCGAGCTACGTGATCCCGTATCTCGTGCTCGCGAACGTCGCGAACTCGCGGATGCAGGGGCGCTACCGCCATTCGTTCTGGGCCGAAGTCTACGAGTCGGTGCTCGCGTGGTACATCGCGCTGCCGACCACCGTCGCGTTCTTCAGTCCGAAGCACGGCAAGTTCAATGTGACCGACAAGGGCGGCAAGATCGACGAAGGCTACGTCGACTGGTCGACGTCGAAGCCGTACCTGGTGCTGTTCGGGCTGAACGTGCTCGCGATCCTCGCCGGCCTGTGGCGGCTCGCGGTCGACCAGGGCGACGAGGCATCGACGATCCTGATCACGCTCGGCTGGACCGTGTACAACCTCGCGATGCTCGGCGCGGCGCTGGCCGTGGCGCGCGAAACCAAGCAGGTGCGCGTCACGCACCGGATCGCGATGCGCGTGCCGGCCATGCTGCTGCTCGCCGACGGCTCGACGGCCGCGTGCTTCACGAGCGACTACTCGACCGGCGGCCTCGGCCTCGAAGCGGTGCCGGGGCTCCCGCTTGCCGTCGGCGACACGCTGACGGTGTGCGTGACGCGCGGCGACCGGCCGTTCCCGTTCCCGGTGCGCGTGAGCCGCGTGACGCCGACCCATGTCGGCGTGAGCTTCGACGAACTCACGCTCGAACAGGAGCGCCAGCTGGTGCAATGCACGTTCGGCCGCGCGGATGCTTGGCTCGACTGGCACGAAGGCCAGCGGGTCGACACGCCGCTCGGCGGGCTGAAGGAAGTGTTGCGGATCGGCCTCGACGGCAACGTACGGATGTGGAAGGGTGCGGCGCGCGGCCTGCTGGCCATGCTGGCGCCGAAACTCGATCGGGCGCGCGACTGACGCGGCGCTCATCATGGAGTGGGTTAGATGACGTTCTGGAATCTGTATTTCATCCTGAAGTTCGCTCTGTTCGCGACCGGGCACCTGCAGCCGATCTGGCTCGCGAACCTCGCGTTCGCGGTGGCGCTCGCGGCGAGCGCACCGATCCGGCGGCGCGCGTGGCGCATCGTCCGGCAGGTCGTGGCGATCGCGATCGCGGTGCCGCTGCTCGCGCGCGAGATGCATGCACCGCCGCTCGCCCGGCTCGCCGAGGCCGCGCGCGAAGTGAGCACGTTCCGCCTCGAGTACTGGATGGAGCTGCTGCCGCGCCTGCTGCCGCCGGTGCTGCTGCTGACGGTGGCCGGCGCGCTGATCGTCTACTTCATCGTCAATCGCTGGCTGCGCGTCGCGACGTTCGTGCTGGCCGTGCTGATCGTGATGCCGCTGTGGCAGGCCGGCAGCGGGCTGATGGCGCGCGTCGTCGCGCCGCTTCCGCAGCAGGCGAACGCGACGGGCACGACGCTCGCCGGCCAGCCGGAGGATCACAACGCCGCGCTCGCGACGTTCCGCACGCAGGAATCGCAGCGCCAGGTCGCGTTCGGCCATCTCGGCAACGATCCGGCCGCGCAGTTCGACGTGATCGTGCTGCACATCTGCTCGCTGTCGTGGGACGACCTCGACGCCGCGAAGGTGCGCAACCATCCGATGCTGAGTCACTTCGACTACCTGTTCAACAACTTCAGCACGGCCGCGAGCTACAGCGGCCCGGCCGCGATTCGCGTGCTGCGCGCGAGCTGCGGGCAGGAGGCGCATGCGGACCTGTACAAGCCCGCGCCGCAGCAGTGCTACCTGTTCTCGCAACTGGCGAGCGCGGGCTACAAGGTGCAGTCGCTGCTGAACCACGACGGTCACTTCGACAACTTCCTGCAGGTGATTCACGACAACATCGGCGTGCCCGACGCGCCGCCGGTGTCGAACGCGGCCGCGCCCGTCGCGATGCACGCGTTCGACGGCTCGGAGATCAAGAGCGACTACGCGACGCTCGCGAACTGGTACGCGCAGCGCGCGTCGGTGCCCGGCCCGGTCGCGCTGTACTACAACACGATCAGCCTGCACGACGGCAACCGCGTCGTCGGCAGCGCGCTGACGAGCATCGACTCGTATCCGCAGCGCGTGACGAAGCTGATGGACGATTTCGATCACCTGGCCGACCTGATCGCGCAGTCGGGCCGCCGCGCGGTGATCGTGTTCGTGCCCGAGCACGGCGCCGCGCTGCGCGGCGACAAGAACCAGGTCGCGGGGCTGCGCGAGATTCCGACGCCGCGCATCGTGCACGGGCCGGTCGGCGTGCGGCTCGTCGGCTTTGCCGGCAACCACGGCGCGACGACCGTGATCGACCAGCCGACCAGCTTCCTCGCGCTCGCGCAACTGCTGTCGAACCTCGTGTCGAACAGCCCGTTCAAGCCGGGCACGACGCTCGCGCAGTACGCGGCCGACCTGCCGCGCACGCGGATGGTGGGCGAGAACGAGGGCACGGTGACGATGCAGGCGGCCGCGGGCTACTCGGTGAAAACTCCGGATGGCGTATGGATCGACGAACAGTAATTCTCCCCGCCGACAGCGACGATGATCGCCTGTCGCAACCGAACGACGTGCTCGGCCTCGCGCGGCATCTGCCCGCGCTCGATCCCGAGCGCTACGTCGACGAGCAGGCGCGCCGCGCGTTCATCGAATCGCTCGACCGCTGGCCGACGCTCGCGAAGCTGATGGGTTTGAAGCGGTAAACGCACAACGGCCGGCATGTGGGCCGGCCGTTGCGTTGCTTGCCTGCGGGCGAACCCGCTTGCTGCGCCTCGTTACGTTACTGCGCCTTGCGTTCCGGCTGGCGCGTCCACTCGTTTTCTTCGCCCGGCACCTTGCCGAAGGTCTGATCGGCCCACGCCGCACGGGCCGCATCGATCTTCGCGCGCGCGCTCGACACGAAATTCCATTCGATGAACCGCTCGCCCGGCAGATGCGCGCCGCCGAGCAGCATCACGCGTGCGCCGTTCGTGCTCGCCAGCGCCACGGTCGCGCCCGGCTCCAGCACGGCCATCGTCGCGGCCGTGAGCGGCGTACCGTCGATCGAGAGATCGCCGTCGACGAGATACACGCCGCGCTCCTCATGTTCCGCATCGAGCGCCAGCGTGCCGCCTGCCGCGAATTCCGCATAGGCATAGAGCGTGGGCGAGAACACGGCGACCGGCGACGTGAGCCCGAACGCGGTGCCCGCTATCACGCGCACGCTCGCACCGTCGCGCCTGAACGACGGCAGCGTGTCGGCCGCATGATGGACGAACGCGGGCGCGGTGTCTTCATGCTCGACCGGCAGCGCGACCCAGGTCTGGATCCCGTGGACCGGCTGATCGCGCGGCCGGTCTTCGTCGGGCGAGCGCTCCGAGTGCACGATGCCGCGGCCGGCGGTCATCCAGTTCACGTCGCCCGGCACGATCTTCTGCCGGAAGCCGAGGCTGTCGTGGTGCATCAGCGAACCGTCGAACAGGTAGGTGACGGTCGCGAGGCCGATGTGCGGATGCGGCAGTACATCGATGCCGCTGCCGGCCGGCAGCACGGCCGGCCCCATCTCGTCGAAGAAGATGAACGGGCCGACGAGGCGGGCGGCGCGCGCCGGCAGCACGCGGCGCACGACGAGGTTGCCGATGTCGCTTTCGCGCGGCGTGAGCAGGGTCTTGATCGAGGCGGACATGGTGGGGATCGTGTAGTCGGGGCGGCGCGCGTCAGGCGATCGCCGTGTCGATGGTGATCGGGTGCGTGAGGATCTTGTGCACCGGGCACGCGTTCGCGATCTGCAGCAGGCGTTCGCGCTGTTCGTCGGACAGGTCGCCTTCGAGCGTGATGCGGCGCACGATCGTGCTGCCCGCGCTGCCCGATTCGTGCGCGAGTTTCACGTGCACTTCGGTGAGCGGCCAGTCCTTGCGCTGCGCGTACATCTTCAGCGTGATCGCGGTGCATGCGCCGAGGCTCGACAGCAGCAGCGCGACGGGCGTGGGCGCGGTATCGCCGCCGCCGAGCGATACGGGTTCGTCGGCACGCCACTGACGGACGCCGTCGGTGAAATGGACCAGGTAATCGACGGAGCCGATGCTCGCTTCGACGGACAGTTCGCTCATTGCAATTCCATGTGGGGAAGGGGGATCGGCTGGCGTGCGGCCATGCATCGCCGCACGCTCAGGGTTCGAGCAGGCGCTGCAGCCGCAGTTCCTCGAAATCCAGCTCGGATTCTATGCGGTGCAGCACTGCGTCGTCGACCCGGCCGTCGCGATGCAGGTCGAGCAGCGCGTCGCGCGACACGCCCACCAGCTCGAGCTCGACGCGCAGCATTCGCGCGCGCACGTCCGCAGGCTGCGCGCCGTCGCGGTGCGCGCGTTCGTTGAACGCGACGCGGCTGCGGTATTCGGTCAGCAGCCGGTCGAGCGATGCGCGTTCTAGGGTCGAGCCGCGCTGCTCGCGCGCGTCGAGCTCGGCGAGCGCCGCGCCGAACGTATGCGCGCGCACCGCATGCTCCGACATCGTGCGCCGCGCAGCCGGGCGCAGCTTCAGCACGCGGATCAGCGGCGCGAGCGTGCCGCCCTGCACGACCAGCGTGGCGATGATCAGCAGGAACGTGCTGAACAGGATCAGGTCGCGGCCGGGGAAATTGGCGGGCAGCGCGATCGCGGCCGCGAGGCTCACGACGCCGCGCATGCCCGACCAGCCGAGCACGACGGCTTCGCGCCACGACCACGGCGCGTGGCCGGCACGCGGCGCGCGCAGGCGGCCCGGCAGCCACATCGCGACGAACACCCACACGATGCGCGCGGCGATCGCCGCGGCGGTGGCGGGTAGCGCGACGCGCAGGCCGGCCATCAGCACCGCGCCTTCGTGGTTCACGCGCGCGAGGATCGCATGCAGCGCGAGGCCGATCAGGATGAACACGAGCGCGTCGAGCACGAACACGATCGCTTCCCAGGTCGCCTTCGCCTTGATCCGCATGTCGGCGTCGAACACGCGATGCTGGCGCACACCGAGCACAAGGCCGCAGGTGACGACCGACAGCACGCCGGAGCCGTCTACGGCTTCCGCGATCCCGTAGCTGCCCCACGCCATCGCGAAGGTCACGACGATGCCGAGCATCGGATCGCGCAGGCGCGGCAGCACCCAGCTCATCGCGTGGCCGCACGCGAGGCCGACCGCGATGCCGATCAGCGTGAGCGAGAAGAACAGGCCGGTGGCGCTCGCGGCCGTGATCGACACGGCGAGCGCGGCCGACACGGCCATCTGGTACAGCAGCAGGCCCGACGCATCGTTGACGAGGCTTTCGCCTTCGAGCACCGCGACGAGCCGCGCGGGCAGTGGGTGGCGCTGCAGGATTGCCTTCGCGGCGACCGCATCGGGCGGCGACACGATCGCACCGAGCGTGAAACACGCGGCCCATGGCAGCGCGGGGTTCACCGCATGCACGGCGAACGCGACCGCGACGGTCGTGAACACCACCGCGCCGAGCGCGAGCGATGCGATCGACGCAAGCTCCTGCCGGAATTCCTTCCACGCGGTGTAGAACCCGCTCGACATCAGCAGCGGCGGTAGCACGGCCGCGAGCAGCAGCGCCGGGTCCATGTCGGGCACGCGCTTGCCGGCCACCGCGACCACGCAGCCGCCGAGCAGCAGCACGACGGCCGGTGGAATCGAAATCCGTTCGGCGAGCCACGTGAGCGCGCCGGCACCGCAGATCAACAGCAGCAGGTAATGGAACAGCTCGACGTTGGTCATACGCGGGAGGTGATGAGCGATTGCATCACGACGGCTTGCGGTCGTTCGTGGTGCCGCCGGGCAGCGCGCCGAACATGTGCTGGCTGCACTTCGCGTCGCGCCATGCGGTGTTCAGCCGGTGGCCCGCGAGCATGCGTCGCGCGACCGGCAGGATCTGTTCGCCGGCGAGCATGCCGAGCAGGCCGGTGAGCGCGATGATCGGCGGGGCCGGCGAATTCACGCCGATCGTGCCGTAGATGGCGCCGGCGAGGACACCGGCGAGCAGCGACAGGACATAGGCTTTCATGATGGGCGTCTCGTGGTCTCGTGATCGAACGACGGGTGGCGACGAGTACATCGTCGAGGTCCCTCGAAGCGTATCGGGTTTACGTGCAGAAAAAAAGGGCGGATTGCCCTTGGGCGACCACCTATTCTGGAATCCGAGTGATTCCATTTTTTGGATGTTCGTATCAGAGGATTGCGGTTTTAATGAATCGAGACGGACGAAGCAGATCAAGCGTCGTACCCAACTCGAATCCTCCCGCGTTCGCGGCGAGGCAAGATTTCCCTTTCCGCTCCAAGGATGATCACGCCATGAGCAACCCGAAGCTCGAAGTACTTACTCCGCAGAACAGCCAGCTGATCTTCATCGACCAGCAGCCGCAGATGGCATTCGGTGTGCAGTCGATCGATCGCCAGACGCTGAAGAACAACGTCGTCGGCCTCGCGAAGGCCGCGAAGGCGTTCAATATCCCGACCACGATCACGACGGTCGAGACCGAGGCGTTCTCCGGTCATACCTATCCCGAACTGCTCGACGTCTTTCCGAACCAGAAGACGCTCGAACGCACGTCGATGAACTCGTGGGACGACCAGAAGGTGCGCGACGCACTGGCCGCGAACGGCCGCAAGAAGGTGATCGTGTCGGGTCTGTGGACCGAAGTCTGCAATACGACGTTCGCGCTGTGCGCGATGCTCGAAGGCGGTTACGAGATCTACATGGTGGCCGACGCTTCGGGCGGCACGTCGCAGGCCGCGCACGATTTCGCGATGCAGCGGATGGTGCAGGCCGGCGCGGTGCCCGTGACCTGGCAGCAGGTCATTCTCGAGTGGCAGCGCGACTGGGCGCGTCACGACACGTACGACGCGGTGATGGCGGTCGTGAGGGAGCATTCGGGCGCGTACGGGATGGGCGTCGACTACGCGTACACGATGGTTCACAAGGCCGCGCAGCGTACCGCGACGCCGCACGAGTCGATCCCGGCCGTGCCGGCGAAGTAACGGGCGACCGGCTGCGCGCGATGCCTCCGATGCAGGCGGCGGCCCGCGGCGATCCGCCGGCCGCCGCCCGCTCAGGCCGCGGGCACTGCCCACGGCGCGTGCGAGAAATGTTCGGCGAGGAAATCGAGCAGCACCGTCACGCGCGCGGCACGCAGCATGCCGGGCGGCGTCATCAGGTTGACGTTGACGTCGGCGATCCTCCAGTCATGCATGACTTCTTCGAGTATGCCGCGCTGCAGTTCGTCCCACACCAGGAACTCGGGCTGAAGCGCGAGGCCGTGGCCGGCGATCAGTGCGGGGACGATCACGTCGGCGTTGTTGGTGCGGATGCGTCCGTGCACGTTCACGCCGAATTCGTCGCCCGAGGCCGGGTGGCGAAAGCGCCAGTGCTCGGGCGTCGGCAGGTTGGTGTAGGTGAGGCACACGTGCTTCTCGATGTCGCGCGGATGCGCGGGCCGGCCATGCCGGGCCAGATACGCCGGCGACGCGACGAGCGGACGGCGCACCGCGCACAGGCGGCGCGAGCGCAGCGACGAATCGCTCAGCTCGGCGATCCGGATCGCGACGTCGAACCCGCCGGACACGATGTCGACGATGTGGTCGGTGAGCACGAGGTCGATGTCGACGCGCGGATAGCGTTCGAGAAACGCCGGCAGCACCGGCGACAGGTGGTGCAGCCCGAACGACATCGGCGCATTCACGCGCACGAGGCCGTGCGGTTCGAGCGCTTGCGCGGACGCCTCGCTCTCGATCAGTTCCGCATCGGCGAGCAGGCGGATCGCACGGTCGCGCAGCAGTTCGCCGGTCGGCGTGAGCGACAGCTTGCGCGACGTGCGGTACAGCAGCATCGCGCCGAGGCGCTTTTCGAGGCGCGCGATCGCCTTCGAGACGGTCGGTTGCGACACGCCGAGGAGCTCAGCGGCTTTGGCGAACGAACCGAGCTCCGCGACGCGCGCGAAGACGGCCCAGGCTTCGAGATCAGGAAGGTGTTGCATGGTCGGGCAGAGTGGCAGGGAAGCGAAGTGGATACGGCGGCGCAGCATGCGGCCGGCGCGATGCGGCTCATTCTAATCCGGCCGGGGAGAATAATCGTTATGGAATCTTATCTATTGTCGCTGTCGGCCGGCGTGCTGGTCGGCGTCGTGTACAGCGTGATCAAGGTGCGCTCGCCGGCGCCGCCGCTCATTGCGCTGATCGGCCTCGCCGGCATGCTGATCGGCTCGCAGGCCATCGGCGCCATCCGGCACTGGCTCGGCTTCTGATCGTATCGAGGACATTTTAATGAGTGCAACTGATAATCAGCCGGATCTGATCCTGCACAACGGCCGCATCACGACGCTCGACCGTGCGAACCCCGTCGCCACCGCGGTCGCGATCAAGGACGGCCGCTTCGTCGCGGTCGGCAGCGACGCGGAGATCGTGCCGCTCGCGGGCCGTGCGACGAAGGTGGTCGACCTCGGCTGCCGCCCGGCGCTGCCGGGCCTGACCGACAACCATTGCCACGTGATCCGTGGCGGCCTGAACTACAACATGGAGCTGCGCTGGGACGGCGTGCGCTCGCTCGCGGTCGCGATGGAGATGCTCAAGCAGCAGGTCGCGATCACGCCGGCGCCGCAGTGGGTGCGCGTGGTCGGCGGCTTCACCGAACACCAGTTCGCCGAGAAGCGCCTGCCGACGATCGACGAGCTCAACGCGGTCGCGCCCGATACGCCGGTGTTCATCCTGCATTTGTACGACCGTGCGCTGCTGAACGCGGCCGCGCTGCGTGTCGTGGGTTATACGAAGGACACGCCCGAGCCGCCGGGCGGCACGATCCTGCGCGATGCCGCGGGCAATCCGACGGGCCTGCTGCTCGCGAACCCGAACGCGACGATCCTCTACGCGACGCTCGCGAAAGGCCCGAAGCTGCCGTTCGAGTATCAATACAACTCGACGCGTCACTTCATGCGCGAGCTGAACCGGCTCGGCGTGACGGGCGTGATCGATGCAGGCGGCGGCTCGCAGAATTACCCGGACGATTACGAAGTGATCCGCAAGCTGCATGACGCGGGCGAGATGACGATCCGCATCGCGTACAACCTGTTCACGCAGAAGCCGAATGCGGAGAAGGAAGACTTCGTCAACTGGACGAAGAGCAGCAAGTACCACGACGGCACCGATTACTTCCGTCACAACGGCGCGGGCGAGATGCTGGTGTTCTCGGCAGCCGACTTCGAGGATTTCCGCGTCGCGCGCCCGGACCTGCCGGCCCAGATGGAAGACGATCTCGAAGGCGTGGTGCGCGTGCTTGCGCAGAACCGCTGGCCGTGGCGCATGCATGCGACCTACGACGAAACGATCAGCCGCGCGCTCGACGTGTTCGAGAAGGTCAACGAGGACATCCCGCTCGAAGGGCTGAACTGGTTCTTCGATCACGCGGAAACGATCTCCGAGAAGTCGATGGACCGGATCGCGGCGCTGGGCGGCGGCATCGCGGTGCAGCACCGGATGGCGTACCAGGGCGAGTACTTCGTCGAGCGCTACGGCGCGCAGGCGGCCGAAGCGACGCCGCCGGTCGCGAAGATGCTGTCGAAAGGCCTCAAGGTGTCGGCCGGCACCGACGCGACGCGCGTGGCGTCGTACAACCCGTGGGTGTCGCTCGCGTGGCTCGTGACGGGCAAGACGGTGGGCGGGATGCGCCTGTATCCGCAGCGCAACCTGCTCGATCGGGAAACTGCACTGCGCATGTGGACCGAGTACGTGACGTGGTTCTCGAACGAAGAGGGCAAGAAAGGGCGTATCGCGGTCGGGCAACTGGCCGACCTGATGGTCCCGGATCGCGATTTCTTCACGTGCGCGGAGGACGATATCGTCGATACGACGGCGCTGCTGACGGTGGTGGGCGGCCGGATCGTGTGGGGGGCGGGGCCGTTCGCGTCGCACGACGCGCCGATTCCGCCGGCGATGCCGGACTGGTCGCCGGTGCGCGCCTACGGCGGCTACGGTGGCTGGGGCGCGACGCAGCGCGATGGCGCACCGCTGCAGCGCGCGGCGGCCGCCGCGGCGATGTGCGGTTGCGCGAGCGCGTGCGGCATGCACGGCCATGCGCATGCTAGTGCGTGGAGCCGCGCGTTGCCGACGTCGGACGCGAAGGGTTTCTGGGGCGCGTTCGGCTGCTCGTGCTGGGCGGTCTGACATGACGGCGCGCACAGCCCATGGCAACCCGGCATGGATCCGCGCGCTGCTGTCGCAGCCGTGGGTCCTGCCGCTCGCGCGTCTGGCGCTCGTTTCCGCGTTCCTCATCGGCGGCGTCAACAAGGCGATGCACTTCGGCGACGCGGTGGCCGAGCAGGCGCATTTCGGCCTGCAGCCGGCCGCGTTGTGGGCGGCGCTGGCGATCGTGGTCGAGATCGTCGGCTCGTTGTGCGTGGTGTTTCGCCGCTTCACGTGGCTCGGCGCCGGCGCGCTCGGCATGCTGACGCTGGTCGCGATGGTCGTGGCGAACGATTTCTGGAACCATTCGGGTGCCGAAAATTTCATGGCGCTCAACAGCTTTTTCGAGCATCTTGGGCTGATCGCGGCCCTCGTGCTTGCGACCGTGCTCGACGATGCACGGCAACCGGCCGATGACGGCCGCTCCATCCGATGACAATGCAACAACCAGGGAATCCCGTGATGAAATCCATTCGTTCCGTGCTGCTCGCCGCGCTGCTCGCGGGCGGTCTTGCCGTCGCGCCGGTGGCGTTCGCGAAGCCGCCGGTGCCGCCGGCGGCCACGCCGACGGTGGCCGTCGGCCCGCAATACGACACGACGCACGTGTGCGTGGCACCGGAAGACTTCGACCGCTTCACCGACAGCTTCGTCGCGACGTTCGGCGGCAGGAAATCGAAGCAGGGCGTGTTCCAGGTCACGCCCACGCCGAGCCAGACGATGTCGCAGCTCGTGCTCACACCGGTCGGCACGATCTCGGTGTTCGGCTTCAAGACGCCGATCCCGTATCCGTTCTGCTCGGAGCGCACCGGTTATCTCGTCACCGACATGGACGTCGCGATGAAGACGGCGCGCGCGCACGGCGCGGACGTGATCGTCGACACGTTTCCCGATCCGATCGGGCGCGACGCGATCATCCGCTGGGCCGGCACCCTGAACATGCAACTCTATTGGCATACCGAAGCGCCGCGTTACGACGTGCTCGAGACGGTGCCCGAGAACCGCGTGTACGTATCGCCGGAAAGCGTGCACAAGCTGGTGCACGATTTCGTGAAATTCTCGAACGGCAAGGTGGTGTCCGACACCCTCAAGGCGCCGGGCATCGAGATCGGCCGGCCGAACGACACGTACCGCCGCATCCGCATCGAATCGGGCTTCGGCAAGATGACCGTGCTCGTGACCGACGGCCACCTGCCTTACCCGTTCGGCCGCGAGATGACCGGCTACGAAGTGCACGATCTCGGCGCGACGCTGGAGAAGGCCAAGGCAGCCGGCGTGACCGTGCTCGTGCCGCCGTTCACGTCGGACGGCCGCGACGCGGCGCTCGTGCAGTTCCCGGGCGGCTACGTCGCCGAAATCCACGCGAGCGCGGCGCGATGAAGCACGAGGACACGATCCTTGCCGCGGTGGCCGGCTTCGTCGACACGCTGAGCTTCGTCGCGCTGTTCGGGCTGTTCACGGCACACGTGACGGGCAACTTCGTGCTGATCGGCGCGGGCATCGCGGGCTTCGGCCAGGGTGTCGTGTTGAAGCTCAGTGTGTTTCCCGCATTCGTGTGCGGCGTGATCGCGAGCAGCCTGATCGCGCGGTCGATGTCCGGGCGGCCCGCCTGGCAGGGCACGCGCGCGCTGCATGCGGTCCAGGCCGTGCTGCTGCTCGGCTTCTGTGCGGCGGGCGTGTGGGCGACGCCCGTCACGCAGCCCGACAGCCTTTCGGCGCTCGTGGCCGGCATCGTCGGCACGTTCGCGATGGGCGTGCAGAACGCGCATCCGCGCGTGATTGCGCGCGCCGGCGGCGTGCCGAACACGGTGATGACCGGCAACGTGACGCAGGCGATCCTCGACGCGGTCGACCTGCTGTCGGCCGGCACCGCCGATGCCGCGCGCGCGGCGGCACGCGCGCGCTTCGGCAAGATGCTGCCGGCGATCGTCGCGTTCGCGCTCGGCGCCGCATGCGGCGCGCTCGGATTCCGCTTCGTCGGGTTCCTCGCGCTGCTCGCGCCGGTCGGCGCGCTCGCGACGCTTGCCCTGTGCGCGGCACCAACGGCGGGTACCACCACACAGGAGCGCGCATGATCGAGCGGGGCGGGAGGAGACATCACGGCCGGCATACCGCACGGGCCGCGCGCGTGTCGATCGTCGCGGGGCTGCTGCTCGCGGGCGCCGACGCGGCATGCGCGCAAACGGCGGCGGCATCGACGCCGGCTTCCACGCCGGTGCAGGAGCCGGTGCCGGCCGCGTCATCGGCAACGCCAACGACATCGGCAACGACAACCGCTGCCGCCGCATCGACCTGCACGGCCAAGCGCCCCGTGGTGCTGTTCAACCGCTGGCAGGAAGACTGGTCGGTGCTCGCGAATCCGTGCGTGCCGCGCGCGCCGCTCGACGGCCTGAAATACATTCCGCTCGGCAACGATCCGGCGTCCTATCTGTCGCTCGGCGTGAACCTGCGCGAGCGTCTCGAGACCAATGACGCGCCGCTGTTCGGGATCGGCTCCGCGCAATCGGATACCTACCTGATCCAGCGCATCGAAGTGCATGCCGATGCGCATCTCGGCCAGCACTGGCAGTTCTTCGTGCAGTTGCAGGACGCCCGCGCGTTCGGCAAGAACACGGTGTCGCCGGTCGACAAGAACCCGCTCGATCTCGAGCAGGCGTTCGCGACCTACACGGGCGCGCTCGGCGGCGGCACGTTCAAGTTCCGCGTCGGCCGGCAGGAGATGGCGTTCGACTTGCAGCGTTTCATCGCCACGCGCGACGGCCCGAACGTACGGCAGGCGTTCGATGCGGTCTGGGCCGTGTACGAGTACCAGAAGTGGCGCTTCATCGGCTATGCGACGCAGCCGGTGCAGAACCGCAACGCGTCCGATTTCGACGACGTGTCGAATCGCGACCTCACGTTCAGCGGTGTGCGCTTCGAGCGGCAGTCGGTCGGGCCGGGCGACCTGTCCGGCTATTGGTCGCGATACAACCGCAACAACGCGCGGTTTCTCGACGCGAGCGGTCCCGAGCATCGCGACGTGTGGGACGTGCGCTACACGGGCACACTGGGGCGCTTCGACTGGGATCTCGAAACGATGCTGCAGACCGGCACGGTCGGCAACGCGACGATCGGCGCGTGGGCCGTCGGTTCGATCGCCGGCTACAAGCTCGATGCGCCGTGGTCGCCGCGCATCGCGCTGCAGGTCGACGCGGCGTCGGGCGACCGGCATCCGCACGACGGCCGGGTGAGCACCTTCAACCCGCTGTTTCCGAACGGCTATTACTTCACGCTGGCCGGCTATACGAGTTATGCGAACCTGATTCACGTGAAGCCGTCCGTGACGCTGAAGCCGTCGGCGAACCTGTCGCTGCTCGGTGCGCTCGGCTTCCAGTGGCGCGAGACGACCGGCGACGCCGTCTATCAGCAGCCGAACATCCCGGTGCCGGGCACGGCGGGCAAGGGCGGGTTGTGGACCGGGATGTACGTGCAGCTGCGCGCGGACTGGACGATCGCCGCGAATCTGATCGGTGCGATCGAGGCCGTGCATTTCCAGGTCGGCGACGCGATCCGCCAGGCGGGCGGGCACAACGCCGACTACGTCGGCGTCGAGTTGAAGTACGGCTGGTGACGGCGGCGCGCGGCAACCCGCACGCGGCATGAAAAAGGGCAGCCCCGCGGGGCTGCCCTTCGTTCGTCCGGGCCGGCGACGTGGCCGGCCCGTTCGCGGTGATGGCGATGCGGTTACAGGTTCGGCGACAGTTGCAGCGCGTTCGTCAGGTCGCCCATCGGCTGCGCACCGTTCGCCTTCAGCGCGTCGTCGCGCTGTTGCAGGCCCGCGAGGCGCGGCAGCGAGAAGCGGCGCGTGATGAAGCGCAGGATCGAGCCCGTGTCGTATTGCGTATGGTCGACGAAGCCCTTCTTCGCATACGGCGACACGATCAGCGCCGGGATGCGGGTGCCCGGGCCCCAGCGGTCGGCATTCGGCGGCGTCGCGTGATCCCAGAAGCCGCCGTTTTCGTCGTACGTGACGACCACGACCATATTCTTCCACTGCGGGCTTGCCTGCAGGTGCGCGATCACGTCGGCGATGTGCTGGTCGCCCGACGTGACGTCCGTGTAGCCCGGGTGCTCGTTCAGGTTGCCCTGCGGCTTGTAGAACGTGACCTGCGGCAGCGTGCCCGCATCGATCGCCTTGATGAACTCGGCGCCGTTCGCGCCGCCGTCGAGCAGGTGCTGCGCGCGGCTCGCGGTGCCCGGCGCCTGGTTCGCGAAGTAGTTGAACGGCTGGTGGTGCGGCTGGAAGTTCGGCGTCGACAGGTCGGCGCCGTAGATCACGTTCGACGTGCCGTTCTGGCTCGCCTGCAGCGCCTGGCCCCACGCGCCGCTGTACCACGCCCACGACACGCCCGCGTTGGTCATCAGGTCGCCGATGTTGGTCGCCGTCTGCGGCGGCATCGTCGACGGATTGGCCGGGTCGGCGAGCAGCGGGTCGCCGCCCGTAGCCGCCTTGTTGCCGCTCGGCTGATACGCCGGCTGCATCGTGTTGATGCCGTAGAAGTCGGGCGTCAGCGCACCGTCGTTGACGAACTTCGGCGGGCCGCTCAGCGCGGAGGCCGGCGAGTTCGTCGCGACCTTCAGCGACTTGCCGTCGGCGTTCAGCACGGCGATCTTGCCGGCCGCCGGGCTCTTGTCGGCGTTCGGGTAGTACGGCGCGCACGCGCAGACCAGGTACTGGTGGTTCAGGAACGAGCCGCCGAACGCGCCCATGAAGAAGTTGTCGGCCAGCACGTACTGCTGCGCGATCTTCCACAGCGGCAGCTTCGACGGATCGGCGGTGTAGTGGCCCATCGTCAGGCCGCCCGCGTCAGTCCATGCGGCGTACATGTCGTTCTTGCCGCCGTTGATCTGCATCTGGTCCTGATAGAAGCGGTGCACGATGTCGCGCGTCGCGATGCTCATCGACTGGTTGAAGCCGTTCGGATCGTCGATCGCGAACGGCGCGTTCGGCAGGTTCGCCGTCATCGCCTCGGTCACCGCCGGCGTGATGCCGGTCGCGGTCAGGCCGCCCCAGATCTTCGGCAGCGTCGCCATCGTCGAGCCGTCGCGATCCTTTTGCACCGAGTTCGCAGCCGTCGCGTTCTGCAGGCCGTTCGCGCCGGGGAAGTTGCCATACAGGTTGTCGAAGCTGCGGTTTTCCGCGTAGATCACGACAACGTTCTTGACGGCCGACAGGCCTTGCTGCGTGACATCGTCGCCGCCGCAGGCGGTCAGGCTGAGCGCGGCCGCGAGGGCGATCGGCGTATAGCGAATCCAGGCGTGCTTCTTCATGCGATGTTCTCTCTTTCGTTGTTTGTCGCGTGTGGGAACCGGGTTGACGTACGGCCGGTGCAGGCACTGCGAGACACCGACCGGCTGCGCGCATTATCTGGAACCGATTTGACAGCCGGGTGTAGGGGCGCTTTCAATTGACTGTCGGTTGAACGTCATGCAACGGTCATGGAACTGACATAAGCTCCGGCCGATTGCCCACCGCTACAAGAAGAACGACGATGCACAGCCTTCTGAAACCCCTCGCGTTCGCGCGATCGTTGACCCCTGCCGCGGCCGCGCTGGCGCTGGCCGCAGGGCTGGCGGCGCTCGCCGGTTGCGATGCGCGTCCCGGCGCGAATACGCCGGCCGCGTCCGTCGTGCCGGCGGCGCAAGCGGCCCCGGCCGCTCCCGCGGTCGCGCCGGCCAGCCAGCCGCAGACGCGCGCGCAGGTATTCGAGGGCGTCAAGCAGATGACGGCGCTCGGCAAGCAGCTGTTCTTCGATCCTTCGCTGTCGGGCTCCGGCAAGCTCGCATGCGCGTCGTGCCACAGCGCCGAGCATGCGTTCGGGCCGCCGAACGCGCTGTCGGTACAACTCGGCGGCGACGACATGCACCGCACGGGTTTTCGTGCCGTGCCGTCGTTGAAGTACCTGCGCGGTATCCCGCCGTTCAGCGAGCACTTCCACGATTCGCCGGACGAAGGTGACGAAAGCATCGACGCGGGTCCGACCGGCGGGCTGACCTGGGACGGTCGCGTCGACACGCGCGATGCGCAGGCGCGCATTCCGCTCACGTCGCCATTCGAGATGAGCAGCTCGCCGGCAAGGGTCGCGAAGGCAGTTCGCGCCGCACCTTATGCGGATGCGTTCCGCAAGGCATTCGGCGACCAGGTGCTCGGCAACGATCAGGCGACCTTCGACGCGGTGCTGCGCGCGCTCGACGCCTTCCAGCAACAGCCGGCGCTGTTCGATCCGTACACGAGCAAGTACGACGCATACCTGGCCGGCCACGCGCAGCTCACGCCTGCTGAACTGCGCGGGCTGCAGCTGTTCAACGACGAGAAGAAGGGCAACTGCGCGAGCTGCCACATCAGTCAGCGCACGCTCGAAGGTGGCCCGCCACAGTTCAGCGATTTCGGGCTGATCGCGATCGCGGTGCCGCGCAACCGCGCGCTGCCCGTCAATCACGACCCGCGTTTCCACGATCTCGGCGCGTGCGGCCCCGAGCGTACCGACCTGAAGGGCCGCGACGAATTCTGCGGCTTGTTCCGCACGCCGTCGTTGCGCAACGTCGCGCTGCGCAAGACGTTCTTCCACAACGGCGTGTACCACTCGCTCGAGGACGTGATGCGCTTCTACGTCGAGCGCGACATCCATCCGGAGAAGTTCTATCCGGTCGTGAACGGCAAGGTGCAGATCTACGACGACCTGCCCAAGCGCTACTGGCCGAACATCAACCGCGAAGCGCCGTTCGATCGCAAGCGCGGCGACCAGCCGGCGCTGAACGCGGCCGAGATCAAGGACGTGATCGCGTTCCTCGGTACGCTGACTGACGGATATCAGCAGACGGCCGCGCCGGCCGGCCACTAGAAGGCGGCGTCGACGGCACGCATGCTATCCTCGCTCGCTGACAGGCGCAGTGTGCGTGCCGGATGGCCGGCCCCCGGTTTGCCGGCATGCACCGCGCCGTTCGATCGAACATCCAAGGAG
Organism: Burkholderia sp. 4NA327C6; assembly: GCF_005502655.1. Taxonomy (NCBI): domain Bacteria; kingdom Pseudomonadati; phylum Pseudomonadota; class Betaproteobacteria; order Burkholderiales; family Burkholderiaceae; genus Burkholderia; species Burkholderia sp. 4NA327C6. The sequence continues at coordinate 33,299 of NZ_SCNZ01000033.1, forward strand.
AACAACATGTCGATGCGTGCATCCCTTTCCGTCGTCACGCGCGTGCTGGCCGGCGCCGCGTGCGCAGCCGCGATGCTGCCTGCCCATGCGCAGAACAACCTGAACTTCCTGAACGACACGCCGCTCAGCTACTTCAGCAAGACCGACCGCGCGTCGCTGTCCAAGGCGGTCGTGCAGGTGCGCGACGAAGGCAAGGACGGCGAGACCACGACGTGGCAGAGCACCGGCCGCGGCACGCAGATCGATGCGAAGCTCACGCCGACCACGACCGAGACGGACGGCAAGACCTGCCGTGAAGTCGCCACCGAGATCACCGCGAAGGGCCAGACGATGACGCTCAAGCCCGTCTATTGCAAGACCGACGCGGGCAAGTGGCAGCTGCAGAAACGCTGAGCACGCGCGTGATGAAGCGGGGCGCCGCGCCGCGCACGGTGTCGTGCGGCGTCGTGATCCTCGATGCGGCCGGCCGCGTGTTCCTCGCGCACGCGACGGATACCACGCACTGGGACATCCCGAAAGGGCAGGGCGAGCCGGGCGAGACGCCGGCCGACGCGGCGCTGCGTGAACTGCTCGAGGAAACCGGCATCGTGTTCGGCGCCGATCGGCTGCTCGATCTTGGCCGCTTCGCGTACCGGCACGACAAGGATCTGCACCTGTTCGCGGTGCGCGTGGCCGACGACGAAGTCGATCTCGCGCACTGTACGTGCACGTCGCTGTTTCCGAGCCGTCGCGACGGCTCGATGATTCCCGAGATGGATGCGTATCGCTGGACCCTGCCCGCCGACATCGACGCGTATGCGAGCCGCAGCCTCGCGCGGCTGTTTCGCACGAAGCTGTCGCTGGTGGAGTTGCATCGGCGATTGATGGGTAGTTGAACGAGGGCGGCGGCTTCCGATGCGCCATGACCCGGCTTCGCTTCGACGCGCGCAACAAAAAACCGGCCCAGGGGCCGGTTTTTTTATGGTCACGCGGCGGCGGCTTGCGAAGCCGCGGGCCGCGTGCCGCGTGCGAAGCATGCCGTCAAGCCGGCTTGCCCCAGCTGTCGCGCAGTCCGACGATCCGGTTGAACACCGGCTTGCCCGGTTTCGAATCGACCCGATCGGCGACGAAGTAGCCGTGACGCTCGAACTGCAGGCGCGTTTCCGGTGCGATGTCGTCGTTGCCCGGTTCGATGTATGCCTGCACGATCTTCTTCGAGTCGGGATTCAGCGCCTCGAGGAAATTCGCGCCGCCCGCGTCCGGATGCGGCTCCTTGAACAGGCGGTCGTAGATCCGCACTTCGGCCGGCTGCGCGTGCTTTGCGCTGACCCAGTGGATGTTGCCCTTGACCTTGTACGTGTTCGCGCCTTCGGTGCCCGACTTGCTGTCCGGGAAGTAGTTGCAGTGCACGGCCGTCACGTTGCCGTCGGCGTCCTTGTCGAAGCCCGTGCATTCGATCACGTAGCCGTAGCGCAGGCGCACCTTGTTGCCCGGGAACAGGCGGAAATAGCCCTTCGGCGGGTTCTCGACGAAGTCCTCGCGCTCGATCCACAGCTCGCGCGAGATCGGGAACGTGCGCACGCCGCGATCCGGGTGGTGCGGGTGCACGGGCGCCGTGCACGCTTCCTCGAGGTCTTCCGGATAGTTGTCGATCACGAGCTTCAGCGGATCGAGCACGGCGACGGTACGTGCCGCCTTGTCGTCGAGGTCGTCGCGCAGCGCGCCTTCGAAGATGCTCATGTCGATCCACGAGTCGATCTTCGTCACGCCGATCCGCTCGCAGAACAGGTGGATGCTCTCCGGCGTGAAGCCGCGGCGGCGCACGCCGACGATCGTCGGCATCCGCGGGTCGTCCCAGCCGTCGACGTGGCCTTCGGTCACGAGCTGAAGCAGCTTGCGCTTGCTGGTGATCGCGTACGTGAGGTTCAGTCGCGAGAATTCGATCTGTTGCGGCAGCGGGCGCGTGAACTTGCCGGCTTCCGCGAGTTCGTTCAGCACCCAGTCGTACAGCGGGCGGTGATCCTCGAACTCGAGCGTGCACAGCGAATGCGTGATGCCCTCGAGCGCATCCGAGATGCAGTGCGTGTAGTCGTACATCGGGTACACGCACCATGCGTCGCCGGTGCGGTAGTGGTGCGCGTAGCGGATCCGGTAGATCACCGGGTCGCGCATGTTCATGTTCGGCGAAGCCATGTCGATCTTCGCGCGCAGCACGTGCTCGCCTTCCTTGAACTCGCCGGCCTTCATGCGGCGGAACAGGTCGAGGTTTTCTTCCGGCGTGCGATCGCGGAACGGCGACGGCTTGCCGCCTTCCGTCAGCGAGCCGCGGTTCGCGCGCATTTCATCGGCGCTCTGGCTGTCGACATAGGCCTTGCCGCGCTGGATCAGCAGCTCGGCGAACTCGTACAGCTTGTCGTAGTAGTCGCTCGCGAAGTACTGGTGATCGACCGCGTCCTTGCGCCAGTCGAAGCCGAGCCAGCGCACCGCGTCGACGATCGAATCGACGTACTCGACGCTTTCCTTTTCCGGGTTCGTATCGTCGAAGCGCAGGTGGCACACGCCACCGTAGTCGCGCGCGACGCTGAAGTTCAGGCAGATGCTCTTCGCATGGCCGATGTGCAGATAGCCGTTCGGCTCGGGCGGAAAGCGCGTCTCGACGCGTCCGCCCCATTTGCCGGTGCGGTTGTCGTCGTCGATGATGTTGCGGATGAAATTGGAAGCCGCGGGGGCGTCGTTACGTTCGGTGCTCATGCGGATGGCGTCAGGTTGTGTCGGCGCGCGCGTCGCGCCGGTTTAATCCCGTGATTCTACCTGACCGGGGTCCGTCCCGCGCGGCTTGCGGCATGCCGGGGGCGGGTTTCGACCGATTATCTCGATATTGTGTCGGCTGTAACACGACGTAAATCGGATTGCCCGGGCCGTTTGGCGTTGCCTATGATGGCTTCACCGATTCAATGCCGCCGTTCGGGATGCCGCGCGGCGGGAGGACACTAAAAACCATGATGAAAAAGACCACGTTTATCGTTCGTACCGCCGTGATCGTCGCGGCCCTGTCGCAACTCGGCGCGTGCGCCATGACGCATACGCAGCGCAATGCCGGTATCGGCGCGGCCGCGGGCGGCGCGCTCGGCTACCTCGTGACGGGCGGCCCGCTCGGCACGGTCGCCGGCGCCGCGGCAGGCGGCATCGTCGGCGCGAACGTGCGCTGACCGCCAGACATGACGCAAGCCGCCTGCAAGACGGCGGCTTGACGTCCGGTCGCGACGCGGCGCTCAGCGCGTCCCGACCCACGCACATCCTTCCGATATCAGACAGGCAGCATCAGGGAGGAACGGGTGTGCGACACTGCGCCGACGCACCACAACGATTTCACTCGTCGACGCACTTTTCATGAGCCGTTTACCCGTTCTCGTCCTGCCGGGCTACGCCAATTCGGGCCCGCTTCACTGGCAGAGCCGCTGGGAGCGTGCCGACGCACGCTTCTCGCGCGTCGCGATGCCCGACTGGGACCGCGCGTTCCGCAACGGCTGGTGTCTCGCGCTCGATCGCGCGGTCGAGGCCGCGCGCGGACCGGTGCTGATTGCCGGCCACAGCCTCGGTACGCTGACCACCGCATGGTGGGCGACGCGCTACGCGCGCCCGGCGGCGCTCGCCAAAGTGCGCGGCGCGCTGCTCGTCGCGTTGCCCGATCCCGACGGTCCCGCGTTTCCGGCTGACGCGTACGGTTTCGGGCCCGTGCCATACGAACGGCTGCCGTTTCCGACCTGCGTCGTCGCCAGCAGCGACGATCCGTATGGCTCGCTCGCGTTCGCCCGAAACTGCGCGAACGCATGGGGTAGCGCCTTCCAAGATATCGGCCCGCGCGGCCACATCAATGCGGACAGCGGGCTCGGCGACTGGCCCGATGCGCGCGGCTGGCTCGACGCGCTCGCCCGTCGCGACTGACGGCTCGATCGACAGCTCGATTGATCGACCGCGCGGGGCAGGGCAGCGATTGACGCCGATGCCACGCGGTCCGTCCGCACCCGCGCCACCCGCCGCGTTCAGATTGCCTGTTTCGCCCGCAGCGTGGCGATTTTCGCGTCGTCGTAGCCGAGCATGTCGCGCAGCACGTCGTCGGTCTGCGCGCCGAGCAGCGGCGGGGCCGTGCGTGCTTCGGGCGGCGTCGCGCTCATCCGGATCGGGTTGCGCACGAGCTTCGCGTCCGCGCCGCACGGGTGCGGCAGCGACACCTGCATCCCGCGCGCGACGACCTGCTCGTTGTCGAACACCTCGTCGAGATCGTTGATCGGGCCGCACGGCACGCCGGCCGCTTCGAGCGCGCCGATCCAGTCGGCCTTGTCGCGCGCCTTCACCATCTCCGCGAGGATCGGCACCAGCGTGTCGCGGTGGCGCACGCGCGACGGATTCGTCGCGAAACGCTCGTCATCCGCCAGTTCGGGCCGGCCGCCGGCCTCGACGAACTTGCGGAACTGCCCGTCGTTGCCGACCGCGACGATGATCCACCCGTCGCGCGTCTGGAACGTCTGGTACGGCACGATGTTCGGATGCGCGTTGCCCCAGCGCACCGGCGGCTTGCCGCTCGCGAGGAAATTGGTGTTCATGTTCGCGAGCAGCGCGACCTGCACGTCGAGCAGCGCCATGTCGATGTACTGGCCTTCGCCGGTCCGGTCGCGATGCGCGAGCGCGGCGAGCACCGCGATCGTCGAGTAGAGGCCGGTCGCGAGGTCGGCGATCGCGACGCCGGCCTTCTGCGGGCCGCCGCCCGGCTCGCCGTCGCGCTCGCCGGTGATGCTCATGAAGCCGCCGATCCCCTGGATGATGAAGTCGTAGCCCGCGCGGTGCGCGTACGGGCCGGTCTGGCCGAAGCCGGTGACCGAGCAGTAGACGAGGTCGGGCTTCACCGCGCGCAGCGAGTCGTAATCGAGCCCGTATTTCTTCAGCTGGCCGACCTTGTAGTTCTCGAGCACGACGTCGCTCTGCGCGGCGAGCTCGCGCACGATCTGCTGGCCCTCGGGCGTGGCAATGTCGACCGTCACCGAGCGCTTGTTGCGGTTCGCCGCGAGGTAGTACGCGGCCTCGGCGGTATCCGCGCCGTCGGCGTCCTTCAGGTACGGCGGCCCCCAGTGGCGCGTGTCGTCGCCGGCGCCCGGGCGCTCGACCTTGATCACGTCCGCGCCGAAATCGGCAAGCGTCTGCGCGCACCACGGGCCCGCGAGCACGCGGGTGAGGTCCAGCACGCGGATATGGCTCAGGGCACCCATCGTCGAATCGTCTCCTTTCATGGCTCGCCTGGTCGGGCAAGGCCGGTTGGCATGCCGAGCATCTTAAGGCGAATCGGCTGCGCGGGTGGCCTGGCGCCCGTCATTGGCGGAAACGGGCCCCGCCCGGGCCGGCCGGATGGCCGAGCCGCTTTCCGGCGCTTTGCCCGGAAGCGGGCCCCGATCCCGTATAATCGATCGTTTCCGAATCCATGCCGCCGCGCGCCCCGACAAGGGCGCCGGCGTTTGAAGCCGTCTTTGCCAGACTGTCCCCGCACGCCATGAAAGCTGCCGAAATCCGCGAGAAATTCCTCAAATTCTTCGAATCGAAGGGCCACACGATCGTCCGCTCGTCGAGCCTCGTGCCCGGTAACGACCCCACGCTGATGTTCACGAACTCGGGCATGGTCCAGTTCAAGGACGTGTTCCTCGGCACGGATCCGCGTCCGTACTCGCGCGCCACGACGGCGCAGCGCAGCGTGCGCGCGGGCGGCAAGCACAACGACCTCGAGAACGTCGGCTACACGGCGCGCCACCACACGTTCTTCGAGATGCTCGGCAACTTCTCGTTCGGCGACTACTTCAAGCACGACGCGATCAAGTTCGCGTGGGAGCTGCTGACCACGGTCTACCAGCTGCCGAAGGACAAGCTGTGGGTCACGGTCTACCAGGAAGACGACGAAGCCTACGACATCTGGGCGAAGGAAGTCGGCGTGCCGACCGAGCGCATCATCCGCATCGGCGACAACAAGGGCGCGCGCTACGCGTCGGACAACTTCTGGACGATGGGCGACACCGGCCCGTGCGGCCCGTGTACCGAAATCTTCTACGACCACGGCCCGGACGTGTGGGGCGGGCCGCCGGGGTCGCCCGAGGAAGACGGCGATCGCTACATCGAGATCTGGAACCTCGTGTTCATGCAGTTCAACCGCGACGCGCAGGGCAACATGACGCGCCTGCCGAAGCAGTCGGTCGACACCGGCATGGGCCTCGAGCGTCTCGCCGCGGTGCTGCAGCACGTGCACAGCAACTACGAGATCGACCTGTTCCAGAACCTGATCAAGGCCGCCGCGCGCGTGACCGAAATCAGCGACCTCACGAACAACTCGCTGAAGGTGATCGCCGATCACATCCGCGCATGCTCGTTCCTGATCGTCGACGGCGTGATTCCCGGCAACGAAGGCCGCGGCTACGTGCTGCGCCGGATCGTGCGCCGCGCGATCCGCCACGGCTACAAGCTCGGCCGCAAGGGCGCGTTCTTCCACAAGCTGGTGGCCGACCTCGTCGCCGAGATGGGCACGGCCTACCCGGAGCTGAAGGAAGCCGAACAGCGCGTGACCGACGTGCTGCGCCAGGAAGAAGAGCGCTTCTTCGAGACGATCGAGCACGGCATGTCGATCCTCGAAGCCGCGCTGGCCGACGTCGAGGCGAAGGGCGGCAAGGTGCTCGACGGCGAACTCGCGTTCAAGCTGCACGACACCTACGGCTTCCCGCTCGACCTCACGGCCGACGTGTGCCGCGAGCGCGGGATGACGGTCGACGAGCCGGCATTCGACGACGCGATGGCGCGCCAGCGCGAGCAGGCCCGTGCGGCCGGCAAGTTCAAGGCCGCGCAGGGCCTCGAATACACGGGCGCGAAGACCACGTTCCACGGCTATGAGGAAATCGCGTTCGACGACGCGAAGGTCGTCGCGCTGTACGTCGACGGTTCGTCGGTCAACGAAGTGAAGACGGGCCAGGACGCGGTCGTCGTGCTCGACCACACGCCGTTCTACGCGGAATCGGGCGGCCAGGTCGGCGACCAGGGCGTGCTCGCGAACGCCGCGACGCGCTTCGCGGTGGCCGACACGCTGAAGGTGCAGGCCGACGTGATCGGCCATCACGGCACGCTGGAGCAAGGCACGCTGAAAGTGGGCGACGTGCTGCGCGCGGAAATCGACGCGCATCGCCGCGCCCGCACGCAGCGCAACCACTCGGCCACCCACCTGATGCACAAGGCGCTGCGCGAAGTGCTCGGCGCGCACGTGCAGCAGAAGGGTTCGCTGGTCGACGCGGAAAAGACCCGTTTCGACTTCGCGCACAACGCACCGATGACCGACGACGAAATCCGTCGCGTCGAGCAGATCGTCAACAACGAAATCCTCGCCAACGCGCCGGGCATCGTGCGCGTGATGCCGTACGACGAAGCGGTGAAGGGCGGCGCGATGGCGCTGTTCGGCGAGAAGTACGGCGATGAAGTGCGCGTGCTCGACCTCGGCTTCTCGCGCGAACTGTGCGGCGGCACGCACGTGCACCGCACCGGCGACATCGGCTTGTTCAAGATCGTCGTCGAAGGCGGCGTCGCGGCCGGCATCCGCCGCGTCGAGGCGATCACCGGCGACAACGCGGTGCGCTACGTGCAGGAACTCGACGCACGCGTGAACGAAGCCGCGGCCGCGCTGAAGGCGCAGCCGTCGGAGCTCACGCAGCGTATCGCGCAGGTGCAGGACCAGGTGAAGTCGCTCGAGAAGGAACTCGGCGCGCTGAAGTCGAAGCTCGCATCGAGCCAGGGCGACGAGCTCGCGCAGCAGGCGGTCGAAATCGGCGGCGTGTTCGTGCTGGCCGCGACGCTCGACGGCGCCGACGCGAAGACGTTGCGCGAAACGGTCGACAAGCTGAAGGACAAGCTGAAGAGCGCGGCGATCGTGCTGGCAGCCGTCGAAGGCGGCAAGGTCAGCCTGATCGCGGGTGTCACGCCCGACGCGAGCAAGAAGGTCAAGGCCGGCGAGCTCGTGAACTTCGTCGCGCAGCAGGTCGGCGGCAAGGGTGGCGGCCGTCCGGACATGGCGCAGGCAGGCGGCACCGAGCCGGCGAACCTGCCGGGCGCGCTGGCTGGCGTGAAGGGCTGGGTCGAAGAGCGGCTCTGATCGCTCCGACCGATGTGATGCCGCCCCGTTGCGGCATCGCGTGAAATGACAAAGACCCGATCGGCATGCGCCGGTCGGGTCTTTTTGTTTTTGCGCGTCGATCCGGGCGGCGACGCGCGAACACGGGTCAGGCCGTCACGGTCACCGCGGGCTTCGTCGCATCGGCGGGCGGCCGTCCGGCTTCCGTGAGTGCATCGCGCAGCGCGGCGAGGGCAGCCGACGCATAACCCTGCCGCCACGCGAGCAGCGTATCGATACCTTCCAGTTCGGGGATCACGTGCGCGGCGATGTTGCCGGTTTCGGGCTGCAAATCGAGCACCGAACGCGGCGCGACCGCGATGCCGGCACCCGCCGCGACACATGCGACGATCGCGTGATACGACCCGAGTTCGAGCACGCGCGCCGGCTTGACGCCGTGCCCTGCGTACCACTGCTCGACGTACTTGCGATACGTGCAGCCCCGCTCGAACGCGATCAGCGTCGGCAGGATCACGTCGCGCGGCGTGCGCACCGGCGGGTGGCCGCGCGGCGTGAGCAGCACCAGGTCCTCGCGGAAGACCGGCACCGTCTCGAACGTGTCGGGGAGCGTCTCCGGCGCGGGCGGGCGCGCGAACAGCGCGGCGTCGATTTCGAAATCGCGCACGCGGTCGATCAGCCAGCCCGTCGTGCCCGTCAGCAGCTCGAGCGACACGTCGGGCCACGCGTGGTGATAGCGCGCGAGCACGGTCGGCAGGCGGCTCGCCGCCGTGCTCTCCATCGTGCCGAGCCGCAGCCGCCCGCGCGGCGTGTCCTCGCGCACGGCATCGCGCGCCTCGTCGGCGAGCGCGAGCAGGCGCTCGGCATACGGCAGCAGCGTGTGCCCGGCCGGCGTCAGCACGAGGCGGCGGCCGTCGCGCACGAACAGCGCCGCACCGAGTTCCTCCTCGAGCTGCTTGATACGCGTCGTGACGTTCGACTGCACGCGATTGAGCTTGGCCGCCGCGCGCGTCACGCCGTTCTCGCGCACCACGGCCCGGAAAATCGCCAGCGCCGCCAGGTCCATGATTCTCTCCGAGCGATGATTGGATTCTCAATTATTCATTTTTCGAGAACGTTTGGTCAAGCTAGGATGGAAGCATTCCGATTTCCGATCCGGCCCGCGCGTTGAACGCCGGCCCTTGCTGCCATGTCCCGCTCCGATGCCCCGACCGCCGCCGCCGGCGCGCCTCCCGTCGATGATGCCGACCGCCGCGCCCGCGCGGCCGCGCTGGCCTGCATGGTCGGCCTCGCGGTCGTGCTCGGCGTCGGCCGCTTTGCGTTCACGCCCTTGTTGCCGCTGATGCTCGCGGACGGCTCGATCGGCCTGAAGGCCGGCGGCTGGCTCGCGTCGGCGAACTACGCGGGCTACTTCGTCGGCGCGGTCAGTTGCGCGGCGCTGCGGGTGGCGCCCGCGCGCATGGTGCGCGTCGGGCTCGTGACCACCGTGCTGCTCACCGCCGCGATGGGTATCGGCCACCTGCTGCCGGTGTGGCTCGCGGTGCGCTTCGTCGCGGGCGTCGTCAGTGCATGGACGTTCGTGTTCGTGTCGCAATGGGGGCTGCGGCGGTTGGCCGAACTGCATGCGCCGGAGTGGAGCGGGGTGATCTACGCCGGGCCCGGCGTCGGCATCGTGGTGACGGGGCTGATCGGCAGCGCGCTGGCCGGCCAGCGCGCGGCGTCGGGCTGGCTCGGGTTCGCCGCGCTGTCCGCGGTGCTGTCGGTCGTGATCTGGCGCACGTTTGTGGACGCCCCGGCGCAAGCCGTGCCGCCGCCGGGCGGTGCCGCGCCGCATGTGGCCGCCGCCACCGCGCCGAACCACGCGCACGCGCGCCGCCATCGCGCGGACGCCGCATGGCTCGTCGTGCTGTACGGCATGCCGGGCTTCGGCTACATCATCACCGCCACGTTCCTGCCCGTGATCGCGCGCGCCGCGCTGCCGGCCGGCTCGCCATGGCCCGACCTGTTCTGGCCGATGTTCGGCGCGGCGCTGATCGTCGGCGCGATCACCGCCGCGCGGCTGCCCGCGCACTGGGACAACCGGCTGCTGCTGGCGGCCGGTTGCGCGACACAGGCGCTCGGCATTGCCGCCGGCATCGTGTGGCCGAACGCGGCCGGCTTTTCGGTCGGCAGCGCGCTGCTCGGCCTGCCGTTCACCGCGATCACGCTGTTCGCGATGCGCGAGGCGCGGCGCTTGCACGGCGAGCGGGCGGCCGGGCTGATGGGCTATGCGACCGCGTCGTACGGGGTCGGGCAGATTCTCGGCCCGCTCGTCGCGGCGCCGCTGGCCGCGCGCTTCGGGTCGTTTTCCCCTGCGCTGTGGGTTGCGGTAGCCGCGCTGCTGCTGGGCGCCGCCGGCTTCGCGGCGACCGCCGTGCGAGGGCGCCGGCAACCCTGATGTCGGCGGGGCCGGATCGTCTGCGGCCCGGGCAAACTCGCTAGAATGAAGCCTTTCCCGCGCCGAGCGGGTGCGCGGGCAGCCGGCAGGCGGCCGTCCGGCGCCTGCCAGATCCCCATCGATGACCACCGCCGATTACCGCTTTTGCCCGCGCTGCGCGAGCCCGCTCACCGAGCGCGCCGATCCCGACCATGAAGGCGGCCGCATTCGCCAGGCGTGCCCCGACGACACCTGCGGCTATGTGCACTGGAACAACCCGCTGCCCGTCGTCGCCGCGATCGTCGAGCTCGACGGCAAGATCCTGCTCGCGCGCAACGCGGCCTGGCCCGAAGGCATGTTCGCGCTGATCACCGGCTTCCTCGAGAACGGCGAGACGCCCGAGGACGGCATCGCGCGCGAGGTCTTCGAGGAAACGGCGCTGAAGGCCGAGCACGTGTCGCTCGTCGGCGTCTACGAATTCATCCGCAAGAACGAGCTGATCATCGCGTACCACGTGCGTGCATCGGGCACGGTCGCGCTGTCGCCGGAACTGCTCGAATACAAGCTCGTCGATCCGCCGCTGCTGCGCCCGTGGCGCGCCGGCACGGGCGTCGCGCTCGCCGACTGGATGCGTGCGCGCGGCCTCGATTTCGAGTTCGTCGACCGGCCGGGGCAGTGACGGGCCGGCCCGTGAGCCGCGTTGCATCCGCCGTGCCGCGAGCGATCGCGGCGCGGCGTTCCGCTTCCTGCCGGTGCGCCGTGTCCCGCGGCGGCCGCGCGTCGTCCACCACGCTTCCATCGTCCTGACCGCCATCGCCATGTCCGACAAGCCGCAACCGCGTCCGCGCGACGCCTATCGCCACTTCCTGCCGATCACGACCCGCTGGATGGACAACGACGTCTACGGGCACGTGAACAACGTCGTCTACTACAGCTACTTCGACACGGTCGTGAACGAATACCTGATCCGCGCGGGCGTGCTCGACGTCGAGCACGGGCAGACGATCGGCCTCGTGGTCGAGACGCAGTGCAACTACTTCGCGCCGCTCGTGTTCCCGCAGTCGGTCGACGCCGGGTTGCGGGTCGTGAAGCTCGGCACGTCGAGCGTGCGCTACGAGGTCGGGCTGTTCGCGCAAGGCGATGCATCGCCCGCCGCGCAGGGGCATTTCGTGCACGTGTACGTCGATCGCGGCACGCGCCGGCCGGTGCCGCTGCCCGATGCGCTGCGCGCCGCGCTCGAGCCGCTCGCGGCCTGACCGCGCGGTGCACGCGTTCGCGCTCCAGGCCTTCAACGGCCTCAGCTACGGCCTGCTGCTGTTCATGCTGTCGGCCGGACTCACGCTGATCTTCAGCGTGCAGGGCGTGCTCAATTTCGCGCATGCGAGCTTCTACATGCTCGGCGCGTACGTCGGCTACAGCATCGCGGCCGGCGCGGGTTTCTGGCCCGCGCTGGTGCTCGCGCCGCTCGCGGTCGGGCTGCTCGGCGCCGGCTGCGAGCGCACGTTGCTGCGCCGCGTGCAGGCGCGCGGCCATACGAGCGAACTGCTGCTGACCTTCGGCCTCGCGTACTTGATCGGCGAGGGCGCGAAACTGGTGTGGGGCCTCGCGCCGCTGCCGGCGCCCGTGCCGGCGCTGTTCGACGGCGCGCCCGTGACCGTATTCGGCCTCGCGCTGCCGCGCTACCGGCTGTTCATGATGGGGATGTCCACGGCGATGCTGGTCGCGCTCGGCGCGCTGCTGCGCGCGTCGCGCATCGGGCTCGTCGTGCGCGCGGCGCTCACGCACCGCGCGGCCGTCGAGGCGCTCGGCTACGACGTGCCGCGCGTGATGACGGCGCTGTTCGGCGCGGGCACCGCGCTCGCGGCGCTGGCCGGCGTGATCGGCGCGCCGCTCGCGGTGATCGAGCCCGCGCTGGCCGAAACCGTCGGGTCGGTCGTGTTCGCGGTCGTCGTGATCGGCGGGCTCGGCTCGCTCGGCGGCGCGTTCGCGGCGTCGCTCGCGGTCGGCTTCGCGCAGACCTTCGCGGCCGCGAGCGACACGTCGCTGCGCGACCTCACGGAATGGGCCGGCATCGCGCTGCCCGACAGCGTGGCCGCGGTGTCGATCGCGCAGCTGGCGCCGCTGGTGCCGTACCTGCTGCTCGTCGCGGTGCTGGTCGCGCGGCCGCGCGGGCTGTTCGGCGAGCGTGCCGATGCGTAGCCGCACGCTCGCCGGCGTCGTGCGCTGGTCCCTGTTCTCGGCATGCGTCGTGCTGCCCGCGTGGCTGTGGCCGCATGGCGCGGTGCTCGGCTATCTCGCGCAGACGGCCGCGCTCGTCGTGCTCGCGCTGTCGTACAACCTGCAGCTCGGCACGACCGGGCTGCTGTCGTTCGGGCACGCGGCGTTCGCGGGCCTCGGCGCGTTCGCGGCCGCGCACTGGTTCAACCACGTCGGCGGCCCGCTGCCGCTGTTGCCGCTCGTCGGCGGCGTGGCCGGCGCCGGTTTCGGCTTCGCCGCCGGGCTGCTCGCGACGCGCCGCTCGGGCACCGCGTTCGCGATGATCACGCTCGGGCTCGGCGAATGCGTCGCGGCCGCCGCGTGGAGCGTGCCGGCCTGGTTCGGCGGGATCGGCGGCGTGCCGATCGACCGCGCGAGCGGCACGCCGTGGGGCGCCTGGCATTTCGGCGCACCTGTCCACGCGTATGCGGTGATCGCCGCGTGGTGTCTCGCATCGGCGTGGGCGATGCACGCACTGACACGCACGCCGCTCGCGCGGCTCGCGAATGCGGTGCGCGACAACCCGGTGCGCGTCGCCGCGCTCGGGTCCGATCCGCGCCGCGTGCGGCTCGCGATGGTCACCTGCGCGTCGTTCTTCGCCGGCGTCGCCGGCACGCTGACGCTGATCGACGTCGAAATCGCGACGCCCGACAGCGTATCGATGGCGCGTTCGGCGACCGTGCTGATCGCCGCGGTGATCGGCGGCACCGGTGCGTTCTTCGGGCCGGCGGCCGGGGCCGCCGTCCTCACGGTGCTGAGCATCGTCGTCGCGGGCGTGTCGCGTGCGTGGGCGCTGTATCTCGGCGTGCTGTTCGTCGTGATCGTCGTGGCGGCGCCGCGCGGGATCGCCGGGATCGTGCAAGCGCTCGCGCATGCGTTGCGGCGCGGCGCGCCGGCGGCCGAGCGGTGGCGCATGCTGTGCGCGGTCGGTGCGTGGGTGTTCTGGGGCGTCGCGCTCGTCTGCGCGGCCGAGCTCGGCTATGCGTGGCGCTTCGCGCAGGACGACGGCGCGGGCTTCGCGTTCGGCGCCTGGAGCATCGACGCCGATACGCCGGCCGGCTGGGCCGTCGCGTGCTCCGCGTTCGGCATCGGGACGCTGCTGTGGGGCTGGCGCGCGCGGCTCGTGCCGGGCGGGCCGGCCGGCAAGCGGGAGGACGGGCGATGAACGGCAACGCGATCGCGCTGCACGGCGTGGTGCAGCGCTTCGGCGCGCAGACGGTGCTCGACGGCGTCGAGCTGAGCATCGCGGCCGGCGAGCGTCATGCGCTGATCGGGCCGAACGGCGCGGGCAAGTCGACGCTGTTCGGCGTGATCGCCGGCGCGGTGCGGCCGACGCGCGGGCGCGTCGTGCTGCACGGCGTCGAGCTGCGCGGGCGCGGGCCGGTCGTCGCGAGCCGGCTCGGCATCGGCCGCAGTTTCCAGCAGACGAGCGCGTTCGCGCGGCTGACCGTGTTCGACAACCTGCGCTGCGCGGCGCTGCATGCACCGGCCGAACGGCGGCGCTGGTGGAACCGGCTGCGCGAATCGGCATCGGTCGATCTCGCGGCCGCTCGCGTGCTGCACGACATCGGCCTCGATGCGCACCGCGACACGCTCGCCGGCGAACTGAGCTATGCGGAACAGCGCGCGCTCGATCTCGGGATCGCACTCGCGAGCGGCGCGCGCACGCTGCTGCTCGACGAGCCGACGGCCGGCATGAGCCGCGCGCAGGCGGCGCGGATGATCGCGCTGATTCGTGCGACGACGCTGGGGCGCACGGTCCTGCTGATCGAACACGACATGGATGCGGTGTTCGGCTTCGCCGAACGCATCACGGTGCTCGTGCGCGGCACGGTGGTCGCGACCGGCGCGCCGGATGCGATCCGCACCGATCCGGCCGTGCGGGCCGCCTATCTGGGCGAGGGCGGCCCATGAGCGCGTTGCTCGACATTCGCGACCTGCGCGCGTGGTACGGCCTGCAACCCGTGCTCGACGGCGTCGATCTCGCGCTCGCGCCGGGCGAGACGCTCGCGCTGCTCGGCCGCAACGGCTCGGGGCGCTCGACGCTCGCGAAGGCCGTGATGGGGCTCGTGCGCACGGCCGGCTCGGTGCGCATCGGCGGCGCCGAATGCGTGGGCGCGCGCACGTTCGAGATCGCGCGGCGCGGCGTCGCTTACGTCGCTGAAAGCCGCGACGTGTTCCCGCTGCTGACGGTGCGCGACAACCTGCGGCTCGGATTGCGCGGCGTCGGCGGCGCGGCCGAACGCACGGCGCTCGAACGGCTGTTCGACCGCTTTCCGTTGCTGGCCGCGCGCGCGGACGTGAAAGCGGGGCGGCTGTCGGGCGGCGAGCAGCAGGTGCTCGCGCTGGTGCGGGCGCTGGCCGGCCGCCCGCGCGTGCTGATCGTCGACGAACCGGCGGAAGGCCTCGCGCCGCTCGCGGTCGACGAAGTCGGTGCATGCCTCGCCGCGTTGCAGGCTGACGGCGTCGCGATCGTGCTGATCGAGCAGCGGCTGCAGTTCGCGCCGCGGCTCGCGCGGCGCGTCGCGGTAATGGGGCGCGGGCGGATCGTCTACGACGGTGCGCTCGACGGCCTGGGCGGCGACGTCGCGAACGCATGGCTGAGCGCCGGCTGACGGCGCGCGAGCGATTGTTCGGAAAACGCTGCCAGTCAATTCGTGGCGAGCCGCTTTATCGCCGCCATGCCGCACCGTAAATTGCCGGTCATACCGGTTGCACATCGACTCAACAACCCGGCAGCCGGCACCCTCCATCGAAAGTCTTGGACTGAGGAATGAAATCATGAGCAAGCTGGCAAACAAAGTCGCGATCGTCACGGGCGGCTCGAAGGGCATCGGCGCGGCGATCGCGAAGGCACTGGCCGCGGAAGGCGCGTCGGTCGTCGTGAACTACGCGAGCAGCAAGGCGGGCGCCGATGCGGTCGTGAGCGCGATCGTCGAAGCCGGCGGCCGCGCGGTCGCGGTCGGTGGCGACGTGTCGAAGGCAGCCGACGCGCAACGCATCGTCGATACCGCGATCGACACGTATGGCCGTCTCGACGTGCTCGTCAACAATTCCGGCGTGTATGAATTCGCGCCGATCGAAGCGATCACCGAAGAGCACTACCGCCGGCAGTTCGACACGAACGTGTTCGGCGTGCTGCTGACCACGCAGGCAGCGGTCAAGCATCTCGGCGAAGGCGCGAGCATCATCAACATCAGCTCGGTCGTGACCAGCATCACGCCGCCGGCCAGCGCCGTGTACAGCGGCACCAAGGGTGCGGTCGACGCGATCACCGGCGTGCTCGCGCTCGAACTCGGCCCGCGCAAGATTCGCGTGAACGCGATCAACCCGGGGATGATCGTGACCGAGGGCGCGCACAGTGCGGGGATCATCGGCTCCGATCTCGAAAAGCAGGTGCGCAGCCAGACGCCGCTCGGCCGCCTCGGCGAGCCGGACGACATCGCGTCGGTGGCCGTGTTCCTCGCATCGGACGATGCGCGCTGGATGACCGGCGAGCACCTCGTCGTGAGCGGCGGGTTGAACTGATCCGGCAAGGGCGGTGCAGCGGCGCGCGTGCGCCGATGGTGCCGCCCGTCACGTTACGCGTGCATCGCGAGCGCGTAGCGGCCGACGTGCCACTGCAGGCTCTCGACGACGAGCGCGTGATTCCGTTCCGAGTCGAGCCCCGCGATCGTCATCGCACCGACGATGCCGGCGCCGGCGATCCGCAACGGCACGCCGCCGCCGTCGAGCGCATAGTCGTCGTCCGACAGTCCCTGCGACTGCAGCGACCAGCCGGCGCGGCGAAAGCGCTCGCCGACCGCGAGCGAACTGAGGCCGAAGCGCAATACCGTGTTCTGCCGCCGGCGGATCGCGTCGCTGTCGCCGGCGGCGCTGCCGTCGAGCGCGCAGTAGAACAGCGGCGCCTGCTCGCCGACGATGCTCACCGCGATCGGCAGCCCGCGGCGCGACGCAAGGTTGACGGCGATTTCACCCATCCGGCGGGCGACCGCCGCATCGAAGCGCGGCAACGCCGGGCTCGACGCGTCGTCGTCGAAGGGGTGGGGTTCGAGGCGAAAGAAGGTCGTCACCATGGCGGCTCCGTGGCGTTGCCGGCGCTGGGTGCGCGCGCCGGGCGTCGCATCGTCACGGGCCGCGCGCGGGCCCGCGTGTCCATCACTGCTTCGGTGCGTCTAGCATCCACTCGTGCGCGGGATCGTTCTTGAACGCCCACGCGCGGCTCGGCCCGGCCATCACGTTCAGGTAGTACAGGTTGTAGCCGTGCGGCGCGACCACCGGGTGGTAGCCGCGCGGCACCATCACGACGTCGTGGTCCTCGACCGCGCACGCTTCGTCGAGGCTGCGGTCGTCCGTGTACACGCGCTGGAACGCGAAACCCTGCGGCGGATCGATCCGGTGGTAATAGGTTTCCTCCAGCGACGTTTCGTCAGGCGCCGCGTCGCGGTCGTGCTTGTGCGGCGGATAGCTGCTCGAATGGCTGGCCGGCGTGACGACCTCGACCACGAGCAGCCGGTCGGCCGCCGGGTTGTCGCCCATCAGGATGTCGCACACGTAGCGCGTGTTGGTGCCTTGCCCGCGTACCGAGCGGCGCATCCGCTCGCCGTCGAGGCGTTGCACGGGCTTGTCGCCGCTCGCGTACGGCGCGGTGCACAGCGCGACTTCCGCATCGCGCGTCGCGACCAGCGTGACCGTCTTGCCGCCCGGCACGTACAGCGCGTCCGGCGACACGTCCTCGAACACGCTGTCGCGTTTGCCGAGCGCGTCGTAGGTTTTACCGTCGACCTCCGCGCGTGCCGTGCCGGTGAGCACGACGACGCACAGTTCGCGCGCGCCGGTGTCGAGCGTTTCGGTGTCGCCGGCCTTCAGGCGCAGCGCGCGGAAGCCGACGTGCTTCCAGCCGGCCGACTCGGGCGTGACGTTGCAGATCTCGCGGTCGGCAGAAGCTTTGACCAGCAGGGGAGAAATCGTCATGGGGTGGGGCTCCGTATCAGGGTAGGGCTCACGCGTTCATGCGTTCGCGCGTTCGCGCGTTCACGCGCTCAACCGGTCGACGATCGCGCGCAGCGATTCGTAACCCTTCTTCGCATACGCATAGCTCGGCGCGACGGCCGGATCCTGCTCGGCCTCGACGACGAGCCAGCCTTCGTAGCCGGCGTCCTTCAGCGTGCGCAGCGTCGCCTCGTAGTCGAGCGCGCCGTCGCCCGGCACCGTGAAGGTGCCGTTGATCACGCCGTTCAGGAAGCTCCAGCCGTCGTTGCGCGCCTGCGTGACGACCTGCGGCCGCACGTCCTTGCAATGCACGTGAACCACGCGCGACACATGCTTCTTCAGCAGCGCGACCGGGTCGGCCGCACCGCCGAAATACGCGTGGCCGGTGTCGAACAGCAGGAACACCTTCGCCGGGTCGGTCAGCGCCATCAGCCGGTCGACGTCGTCGGGCGACTCGACGTACGCGCCCATGTGGTGATGGTAGGCAAGCTTGATCCCGTACGTGTCGAGCAGGTGCGCGCCGAGCGCGTCGAGGCGCGCCGCGTAGCGCCGCCAGGCCTCGGCGTCGACGAAGCGCGGGCGCTTCGCGACCGGCGTGTCGATGTTGCCCTGGATCGTGCCCGCGCATTCGCCGTAGACCACCACCTTCACGTCGTTGACCTGCAGCTTCGTCATGTGCGCGCGGCAGCGCTCGATCTCGGCGGCGACCGCATCGGCGTCGCTCGTGCCCGGTTCGACCTCGGCAAGGAATCCCGAATACCAGCCGGACACGCACACAAGGCCGAACTCGGCGAGCTTCGCCTTCAGCTCGGGGCCCGTCTTCGGAAACTTGTTGCCGAGCTCGAAGCCCGCGTAGCCGATTTCGGCGCCTTCCTTCAGCGCCGTTTCGAGCGGCGTCTCGCCGCCGAGCGACGGCAGGTCGTCGTTCATCCACGACAGGGGATTGATACCGATGCGGACGTTCCAGCTCATGACGTGTTTCCTGGGTTCGAATGTTGTTGTTTCGGCGCGGCCGATGGAAAGGGTGGGCGGATCAGCGCCGCTGCCGGGTCTTCGCATCGAGATACGCGCGGTGCGCGGCATCGACGCCGGCGCGTTCGGATACTTGCGGCACCGCGACTTCCCACCATGCGCCGCCGTCATCGGTCGTGCGCCGGTGCGTGGTGTCGATCACGAGCACCTGGCTCTTCTTCGCCGCGCGGGCGCGCTTCATCTCGCTGCGCAGTTCGCCGATGTCGCGCACGTGCACGGCTTCGGCGCCCATCGCGCGCGCATGCATCGCGAAATCGATCGTCGAGCGCTCGCCGCCTTCCGGCACGCAGTCGTCGAGCATGTTGTTGAAGCTCGCACCGCCGCAATTCAGCTGCAGCCGCTCGATGCAGCCGTAGCCGCGGTTGTCGAGGATCACGACGATGATCTTGCGGCCGAGCATCACGGACGTCGCGAGTTCCGCGTTGAGCATCATGTACGAGCCGTCGCCGACGATCACGATCACTTCGCGTTCGGGCCGCGCGAGCTTCGCGCCGAGTCCGCCCGCGACCTCGTAGCCCATGCACGAGTACGCGTAGTCCATGTGGTAGTTGCCCGGCACGCCGCTGCGCCACAGCTTGTGCAGCTCGGCCGGCAGCGTGCCGGCCGCGCACACGACGAGGTCGTCGCGCGCGCTGTCGCGGCCCGCGTCGGCCGCGGAGTCGCGCACCGCGCCGATCACTTCCGCGTCGTACGGGAGCGTGTCCTTCGGCACGCGCGTCGTGAGTTCGGTCACGCGCGCGTTCCATGCGGCGGCCTGGTCGCGGTTGCTTGCGGTCCACACCGGATCGGCTTGCCAGCCGGCCAGGGCGGCCGACAGCTGGCCGAGGCCCGTGCGCGCATCGGCCACCAGTTGGCGGCCGCGCTTCTTGCCCGCATCGAACGGCTGCACGTTCAGGCTCAACAGCGTCGCGTTGCCGTAGAGCGCATGCGAGCCGGTCGTGAAGTCCTGCAACCGCGTGCCGACCGCGAACACCACGTCGGCCTGCGCGGCCGCGCGGTTCGCGGCAGGCGAGCCCGTCACGCCGATCGACCCGAGATTCAGCGGATGGTCCCACGCGAGGCTGCCCTTGCCGGCCTGCGATTCGGCGACCGGCACGCCGTGCGTATCGGCGAACGCGCGCAGCGCATCCCACGCCTGGCTGTACAGCACGCCGCCGCCCGCAACGATCAGCGGCTTCTTCGCGGCCTTCAGCACGTCGAGCGCATCGGCGAGTTCGAGCGCGTCGGCCGGCGGCCGGCGCATCCGGATCACCGGCGGCGCGAAGAAATCCTCGGGCCAGTCGTACGCGAAGGTCTGCACGTCCTGCGGCAACGCGAGGCACACGGGGCCGCACTGTGCGGGATCGGTCATCACCTGGATCGCGCGCGGCAGCGCGACGAGCAACTGCTCGGGCGACGTGATCCGGTCGAAGTAGCGCGTCACCGGCCGGAAGCAGTCGTTCGCGCTGACGTCGCCCTGTTCGAAATCCTCGACCTGCTGCAGCACGGGGTCGGGCAGCCGCGACACGAACACGTCGCCGGGCAGCAACAGCAACGGCAAGCGGCCGACGTGCGCGAGCGCGGCGGAGGTCAGCATGTTGGTCGCGCCGGGGCCGATGCTCGACGTCGCGGCCATCATCCGCTGACGGAAATTCGCTTTCGCGAACGCGACGGCCGCATTGGCCATCCCTTGCTCGTTGTGCGCGCGAAAGGTCGGCAGCCGGTCTTTTTCCGCGTGCAGCGCCTCGCCGAGCCCGGCCACGTTGCCGTGGCCGAAGATCGCGAACACGCCGCCGCAGTACGGCAGGATCCCGGTGCGGCCGTCGGGCTGGACGACTTCGGCGCGCAGGGCGGCCAGGTAGCGCACGAGCGCCTGGCTGACGGTCAGTCTCACGGTAGAGGTCATGTCGGTCGGTGAAGAGGAGGGGGGCATCGCAGGCATCACGTCAGGCCGCGTCGGCGCGGGCAGCCGCGGCACGGCGGCCGAGCCATGCGTCGACCAGCTGCGCGAAGTTGCCGGCGACTTCGTCGATCAGCGCCTGGTCGTCGATCCGGCCGGCGAACCAGTTCAGCGATGCATCGGCCCACAGCGTGCGCCCGACCATGAAGCCCTTGACGATCGGGTTGGTCGCCGAGCGGAAGCTGTCGACGAGGTATTGCAGCGGCTGGTTCAGCCCGAGGATCACCGCGCCGCGGCAATACGGGTCGCGCTCGGCGATCAGCGCGGCGAGCCGCGTCCAGCCGTCGGCGGTGAGCGGCGTGAGCTTCCACCATTCGGGCTTCACGCCGAGGTTGTAGAAGCGCGCGATCGTGCGCAGCACCGCGTCGTCCTCGGTGCCGGCCGGCGTGACCGCGCGCGGCGGAATCATTTCCAGCAGCAGTTCGTTGCCGCTGGCGCGCGTCGCTTCCCACAGTTCCAGCACCCGCTGCTCCTGTTCGACGCGCAGGTCGACCGGGTCGTCCGGGTGATAGTGCACGAGGCACTTCACGACCTGTTCGGTCGGCCAGTGCGTGAGCGACGAGCCGACCGAGCGCGTTTCGTCGAAACGCAGCGGCCGCGAGCCGGGCAGCTCGACCGGGCGGCCGACCCACCAGCCGCGCCCGGTCGCCGACGCGAGCGCGTCGCTGCCGTAGCCGCCGCCGTCGATCAGCACGCCGACGTGGCCCTCGATATGACGATCGCGCTCGACCTGTTCGACCGCGCGCACGAGCAGGCGCTTCAATGTCTTGATCCGCGCTTCGTCCGCGCCGGCCTGCACCGCGAGTTCGTAGAACTGGCTGCGATGGTCGAACGCCATCACGCACAGATCGTCCCATTCGCGGCGCGGCACCGTCACGCGATGCAGGTGCGCGAGCGTGTGGTCGGCGTCGACCACCGGGTTGCGGCTGCCGTCGAACCAGTGGGCAAGCTCGGCCGGCGTCGGCATCGCGGCGGAGCACGCATGGCGCGACACGACGATCGCGCCGCATGCATTCGCGATGCGCGTCGATTCGGCCCAGTCGCGCCCGCGCAGCAGCCCCGACAGCAGGCCCGACAGGAACGCGTCGCCCGCGCCGAGCACGTTGAGCACCTCGACGCGTTCGCCGAGGAAGGTCGGCGCATCGTCGATGCGCTCGGGAATCTCGCCTTCGATCACGCAGCAGCCGAGCGCGCCGCGCTTGACGACCAGCGTCGCGTTCGTGATCTCGCGTACCGCCTGCAACGAGCCGATCACGTCGTGCGGCACGCCGCCCGCGATCAGGAACTCCTCCTCGGTGCCGACCAGCAGGTCGAATTCGCCGAGCGCCTGCTGCAATTGCCGCGTCACCTGCGCGTCCGGCACGTAGCGGTTTTCGCCCGCGCCGCGCGCGGTCAGCCCCCACAGCACCGGCCGGTAGTCGATGTCGAGGATCCGCACGACGCCATGGCGGCGCGCATAGCCGAGCGCGGTCAGCGACGCCTCGCGCGTGCCCGGCGTCGACAAATGCGTGCCGGTGATCGCGAGCGCGCGGCAGCCGGCGATGAAGTCCTCGCTGATCTCGTCGGCGCGCACGGCCATGTCCGCGCAGTTCTCGCGCACGAACAGCAGCGGGAACGTGTCGCGATCCTTCAGCCCGAGCAGCACCAGCGCGGTGAGGCGCTCGCGGTCGGTCTGCAGCTGGCTCGTGTCGCAGCCTTCACGCTCGAGCGTCTCGCGCAGGAAGCGGCCCATCTGTTCGTCGCCGACGCGCGAGATCATCGCGGTCTTCAGCCCGAG
Organism: Burkholderia sp. 4NA327C6; assembly: GCF_005502655.1. Lineage (NCBI taxonomy): Bacteria > Pseudomonadati > Pseudomonadota > Betaproteobacteria > Burkholderiales > Burkholderiaceae > Burkholderia > Burkholderia sp. 4NA327C6. The sequence goes on from NZ_SCNZ01000033.1 coordinate 55,833, forward strand.
CCGGGCCACGCCGAACGCGACGTTGCCGGACGAGCCGCCGAGATACATCTGGAAACTGCGCGCGTCTTCCAGGCGGCTGCCGTACTGCTGCGCATAGAGATCCACGGCCACGCGGCCGAGGCAGGCGAGATCGATGGGGCGGTCACTCGGAAAGTTCAGCAGGCTCATATCACGTGTCACGCTCGCGGCCGGCGTTCGGCGATGCCGGCAGATTAGGGGACCGAACCTCTGGCGGCGATCCGCCCCGTGTGCTGCACGACGCGGGGCTGCCTGCCGCAAGGAATCGGGCTACGGAACGGAGTCTAGACTTTTTGGAAATCCAGTTCCCTAGGTGAAATCACGTAGAAATAAATTTCCAAATTTTCGAGGAAGTGATCTACAGTTCCATCCGGATGCTTCAGTCCCGATCGGACCAGATCGGACTCGGCCCGGCGGCGCGCAACGCGCCGTCTTCCGCCCCCCGGAGATGAGGAGACAGATTGATCATGAAGACCAAGCTGATGGCCGTCGCGGCCGCCGCGATCCTGGCAGCGCCGCTCGCGCATGCCGAGAAGATCGGTGTGACGATGGCGTCGTTCGACGATACGTTCCTGACCATCCTGCGCAACAGCATCGCCGATTCGGCGAAGAAGGACGGTGCGACGGCGCAGATCGAGGACGGCGGCAACGACGTCGGCAAGCAGTTGAGCCAGGTCCAGAACATGATCGCGCAGAAGGTCGACGCGATCATCGTGAATCCGGTCGATACCGACGCGACGCCGAAGATCACGAAGATGGTGACCGCGGCGAAGATTCCGCTCATCTACGTGAACCGCAAGCCGGTCGATTTCGACAAGCTGCCGGCCGGCGTCGCGGTCGTCGCCTCCGACGAAAAGCAGTCGGGCACGCTGCAGGCGCGCCAGGTGTGCAAGCTGCTCGGCGGCAAGGGTGACCTCCTCGTGCTGATGGGCGAGCTGTCCAACGAATCGGCGCGCGCCCGCACCAAGGACATCGAGGACGTGATCGCGACGAAGGATTGCTCGGGCATGAAGATCGTCGACAAGCGCGAAGGCAAGTGGAGCCGCACGCAGGGCCAGGACATCACGATGAACTGGCTGAGCTCCGGCACGAAGTTCGACGCGATCGTCTCGAACAACGACGAGATGGCGATCGGCGCGATCAACGCGCTGAAGGCCGCGCGCAAGCTCACGCCGAAGACGGTCGTCGCCGGCATCGACGCGACGCCGGACGGGCTGGCCGCGATGAAGGCCGGCGAGCTGAAGGTGTCCGTGTACCAGAACGCATCCGGCCAGGGGCAGCAGGCCGTCGCGGCTGCGCTCAAGCTCGCGAAGAAGCAGCCCGTCGACCGCTACGTGAACGTGCCGTTCGAGCTCGTGACGCCCGAGAACATGAACCAGTACGCGAAGCACTGACCGGTGATCCGTTGAACTGCGCGAACCCGGCGCGACCGGGTTCGCGCGCGACTTGTCGAGGAACGTCCATGTTTACAGCCAGAGTCGCGCGCCCGATGGCCGGCGACGATGCGCGGGCCGCTTCGTCCGGCTCGACCGGCGTGTCGGCCCCGCCGGCTTCTTCCGCGGCCGACTGCGTGCTCGAAGTGCGCGGCGTCGGCAAGTCCTTTCCGGGCGTCGTCGCGCTCGACGGCGTGCAGTTCCGCGTGCGTCGCGGCACCGTCCATGCGCTGATGGGCGAGAACGGCGCGGGCAAGTCGACGCTGATGAAGATCATCGCGGGCGTCTACACGCCCGACCAGGGCGAGATCCTGATCAACGGCGAACCGGTCATGCTGAACGGCCCGCTCGACGCGCTCGACCGCGGCATCGCGATGATCCACCAGGAACTCAACCTGATGCCGTACATGACGGTCGCGGAGAACATCTGGATCCGCCGCGAACCGAAGAACCGCTTCGGGCTGATCGATCACGCCGCGCTGCGCCGCCAGACGGCCGAGCTGTTCGAGCGGCTGTCGATCGACATCGATCCGGAAACCGACGTGCGCACGCTGACGGTCGCGAGCCGGCAGATGGTCGAGATCGCGAAGGCCGTGTCGTTCGACTCGGACGTGCTGATCATGGACGAGCCCACCTCCGCGCTGACCGACAAGGAAGTCACGCACCTGTTCCGGATCATTCGCCAGCTGCGCGAGCAGGGCAAGGGCATCGTCTACATCACGCACAAGATGAACGAGCTGTTCGAGATCGCCGACGAGTTCTCGGTGTTCCGCGACGGCAAGTACATCGGCACGCATGCATCGAGCGACGTCACGCGCGACGACATCATCCGCATGATGGTCGGGCGCGAGATCACGCAGATGTTCCCGAAGGAGGAGGTGCCGATCGGCGAGGTCGTGCTGTCGGTGAAGAACCTCGGCGTCGACGGCGTGTTCCGCGACGTGAGCTTCGAGCTGCGCGCGGGCGAGATCCTCGGCGTGGCCGGCCTCGTCGGCTCGGGGCGCTCGAACGTCGCGGAGGCGCTGTTCGGCGTCGTGCCGGCCACGTCGGGCGAGATCCGCATCGACGGCAAGCCGGTGCGCATCACGACGCCCGCGCAGGCGATGAAGCACGGGATGGCGTTCCTCACCGAGGATCGCAAGGACACCGGCTGCTTCCTGAATCTCGACCTGCTCGCCAACATGGAAGCCGCGGTGCTCAGCCACCGCTACGTGAAGTTCAATTTCGTGCGGCAGGCGCAGCTGAAGCGCGACTGCGAGGAAATGAGCCGGATGCTGCGCGTGAAGTCGCCCGGGCTGCACGAGGAAATCCAGAACCTGTCGGGCGGCAACCAGCAGAAGGTGCTGATCGGCCGGTGGCTCCTCACGCAGCCGCGCATCCTGATCCTCGACGAACCGACGCGCGGCATCGACGTCGGCGCGAAGGCCGAGATCCACCGGCTCGTCAGCGCACTCGCCGGCAAGGGCGTCGCGGTGCTGATGATCTCGTCGGAGATGCCGGAAGTGCTGGGAATGAGCGATCGCGTGATGGTGATGCACGAAGGGCGCATGACCGGCATCGTCGATCGCAAGGACGCCGACCAGGTCCGCATCATGGATCTCGCGTCGCGCTGAGCCGAACCAAGATTGGAGACAAGGAAATGGGCAACATGAACCCGGTCGCGGATGCGCAGACCATGACCCTCAAGACGCGGCACACGAAATGGCCGCCCGAGCTGAGCATCTTCCTCGTGCTCGTCGGCATCAGCATGTTCTTCGAGATCGTCGGCTGGATCGTCGTCGGCCAGAGCTTCCTGTTCAACGCCGAGCGGCTCGAGATCATCGTGCTGCAGATGGCCGTGATCGGCATCATCGCCGTCGGCGTGAACCTCGTGATCATCACCAGCGGGATCGACCTGTCGTCGGGCTCGGTCGTGGCCGCCGCGGCGGTCGTCTCGGCGAGTCTCGCGCAGGTGTCCGACTTCCCGCGCGCGGTGTTTCCGCACCTGACCGACCTGCCGATCATCTGGCCCGTGCTCGCCGGCGTGTGCGTCGGGCTGCTGGTCGGCTTGCTGAACGGCTCGCTGATCGCGATGACGGGCATCCCGCCGTTCATCGCGACGCTCGGCACGATGGTCGCCGCGCGCGGCTTCGCGAAGTGGTTCACGAACGGGATGCCGGTATCGATGCTGACCGACTCGTTCGCGGCCATCGGCGCAGGCGCCAACCCGGTGATCATCTTTGTCGTGATCGCCGCGATCTTCCACGTCGTGCTGCGCTACACGCGCTTCGGCAAGTACACGTATGCGATCGGCGCGAACCGTCATGCGGCCGTCGTGTCGGGCATCAACGTCACGCGCCACCTGATCTTCGTCTACGCGATCGCGGGCCTGCTGAGCGGGATCGCCGGCACCGTGACGGCCGCGCGCGCGATCTCCGGCCAGTCGGGCATGGGCGTGATGTACGAGCTCGATGCGATCGCGGCGGTCGTGATCGGCGGCACGTCGCTGTCGGGCGGCCTCGGCCGCGTGACGGGCACCGTGATCGGCGTGCTGATCCTCGGCGTGATGACGTCGGGCTTCACGTTCATCCGCATCGACGCGTATTACCAGGAGATGGTCAAGGGCGCGATCATCGTCGCGGCCGTGATCGCCGACCAGTACCGCAACAAGAAGAAGCGCCGCTGAGCGCGCGCATGAGCCCGGAACCCCTGTTCGCGAAGGAAGCCCGATGAAGATCGCATTGGACCCCTACATGATTCGCCACCTGCCGCTCGACCGGCTGCCGCACGCGGTGGCCGAGCTCGGCTACGACCAGATCGAGCTGTCGCCGCGCAGCGATTTTCTCGACTGGTGGGTGATGCCCCGCGCGACGCGCGAGCGCATGGCCGCGTTCCGCCAGGCGATGCGCGCGAGCGGCGTCGGTCTCGCGTCGCTGCAGCCGATGTACCGCTGGGCCAGCCCGTTCGACGACGAGCGGCAATGGGCCGTGCGCTGCTGGAAGAAGGCGATCGAGGTCGCGCTCGAGATGGAATGCCCGCTGATGGTGTCCGAGTTCGGGCGCGGCGCGTCGCCCGAGCGCTCGGTCGGCGAGCGCCCGGGCGCGAACCCGAACGAGCTGTGTGAAGCCGCGTGGTTCCGCTCGATGGACGAGCTGCTGCCGATCCTCGAGCGCGAACGCATCGTGCTGTCGGTCGAGCCGCATCCGGAGGACTGGATCGAGCAGCTGCAGCCGGCGATCGACATCGTCACGAACCTCGGCTCGCCGTCGCTGAAGCTGTCGTACATCGCGCCGCACACGTTCTACTACGGCGACGACATGGACGCGATGATCGCGCAGGCCGCGCCGATCCTCGCGCACGTGCGCGTGGCCGACACGTTCGACCACCGCAAGAGCAGCCAGCTGCGCTACATCGTGAACCCGCCCGGCTCGAACCAGATCCGCGTGCACCAGCATCTCGACATCGGGCAGGGCGAGATCGACTGGGACGTGTTTTTTCGCGCGCTCGGCGCCGCCGGCTTCGACGGCGTGATGTCGTCGTGCGTGTTCGCGTGGGAAGACCGCGCGGAAGCCTCGTCGCGCTACATGCGCGACGCGATCCAGCGCTACGTCGATCGCCATTTCGATCGAACCGCGCGCTGACCGGCTGATGACGATTGCCGACCGGCGCGGCACGGGCCGCGCCGCTGATGAACGAACGACTGGAGACAACTGCATGACCTTGCAAATCGGCGTGATCGGCTGCGGCGCGATCGGCCAGGACCACATTCGCAGATTGACCCGCACGCTGTCCGGCGCGCGCGTCGTGGCCGTCAACGACATCGATCCGCAGCAGGCGCGCGACGCGGTGACGAAATACGGGCTCGACGCCGAGATCTACGGAGAAGGCCACGAAGTGGTCGCGGCGGCCGACGTGCAGGCCGTGCTCGTCACGTCGTGGGGGCCGACCCACGAAGCGTTCGTGCTCGACGCGATCGCGCATGGCAAGCCGGTGTTCTGCGAGAAGCCGCTGGCGGTCACGGCCGACGGCTGCATGCGGATCGTCGAAGCGGAAGTCGCGCACGGCAAGCGGCTCGTGCAGGTCGGCTTCATGCGGCCGTACGACGAAGGCTATCGCGCGCTGAAGCGCGTGATCGACAGCGGCCAGATCGGCGCGCCGCTGATGCTGCATTGCGCGCACCGCAACCAGTCGGTCGGCGAGCGCTACACGACCGACATGGCGATCACCGACACGCTGATCCACGAACTCGACGTGCTGCGCTGGCTGCTCGGCGAGGACTATGCGAGCGCGCAGGTCGTCTATCCGAAGAAGACGCGCCATGCATCCGCGCATCTCGCCGATCCGCAGATCGTGCTGCTCGAAACCGCGAGCGGCGTGCGCATCGACGTCGAGATCTTCGTGAACTGCCAGTACGGCTACGACATCCAGTGCGAGGTGGTCGGCGAGCAGGGCATCGCGAAGCTGCCCGATCCGCCGGCCGTCGGGCTCAAGCATGCAGCGCGGCAGTCGGTCGAAATCATGACCGACTGGAAGGAGCGCTTCATCGCGTCGTACGACGTCGAGCTGCAGGCGTTCATCGACGGCGTGCGCGCGCATGCGCTCACCGGGCCGTCGGCCTGGGACGGCTACGCGGCGGCGGTCGCGGCCGACGCCTGCGTGCGTGCGCAAAAGAGCGGGGCGGTCGAGCCGATCGCGATGGCCGAACGCCCTGCGTTCTATCGCGGCTGAACCGCAGCCGCCTACTTGCCGGACTGACCGACATGACGATGAAGATGGGTTGCGCACCGTGCTGCTGGGGTGTCGACGACGTGAAGAACCCGCACCTGCCGCCGTGGCGGCAGGTGCTTGCCGAAGCCGCCGAGGCCGGCTACTCGGGCATCGAGCTCGGGCCGTACGGCTACATCCCGCTCGAACTCGACGTGGTGAGCGCCGAGCTCGAACGGCAGCGCCTGAGCATCACCGCCGGCACGATCTTCGACGATCTGGTGTCGCCGGAGAACCTGCCGAACCTGCTGCGCCAGACGCGCGACATCTGCGCGCTGATCACGCAGTTGCCGAAGCTGCCGACGCAGGACGGCCAGCGCTACGCGGCGCCGTACCTGGTCGTGATGGACTGGGGCCACGAGGAACGCGACTACGCGGCCGGCCACGGCGATCGTGCGCCGCGTTTGTCCGACGCGCGCTGGGCGCGAATGGTCGACCATATCCGGCAGATCGCGACGATCGCGCGCGACGAATTCGGCGTGCGCGCGGTGATCCATCCGCACGCGGGCGGCTATATCGAATTCGCGGACGAGATCGACCGGATCGTCGCCGATATTGCGGCCGATACGGCGGGCCTGTGTCTCGACACCGGCCACCTGTATTACTCGGGCATGGACCCGGAAACGTGGTTGCGCCGCCATGCGGCACGGCTCGACTACGTGCATTTCAAGGATATCGACGCGGCCGTGTACGACGCGGTGATGGGCGAGCACATTGCGTTTTTCGCGGCCTGCGCGCGCGGCGTGATGTGCCCGATCGGCACCGGCGTGCTCGACTACCCGGCGATCCGCTGCGCGCTCGTCGACATCGGCTATGCCGGCTATATCACGATCGAGCAGGAGCGCGACCCGCGCAACGCCGGCACGAGCCTGCGCGACGTCGCGGCGAGCCGCGCGTTTCTCGCGTCGGCCGGTTTTGCATGACCCCGTGAACACGCACCAGGAACCCCACCATCATGATTGACGGACAGATTCTGCTTGGACATTCGATTCGCTGGGGCATGGTCGGCGGCGGTCTCGGCAGCCAGATCGGCTACAGCCACCGGTCGGCCGCGCTGCGCGACGGCAGCTTCCGGCTGGTCGCCGGCGCATTCGACATCGATCCCGAACGCGGCCGCCAGTTCGGCGTGAAGCTCGGCGTCGCGGCCGAGCGCTGCTATCCCGACTACGCGACGATGTTCGACGCCGAGGCGCGGCGCCCGGACGGCATCCGCGCGGTGTCGATCGCGACGCCGAACAACACGCACTTCGAGATCTGCCGCGCGGCGCTGAACGCGGGGCTGCACGTGGTCTGCGAGAAGCCGCTGTGCTTCACGATCGAGGAGGCCGAGGCGCTGCAGCGCCTGTCGGTCGAGAAGAACCGGATCGTCGGCGTCGCATACGGCTACTCGGGACACCAGATGATCGAGCAGGCGCGCGAGATGATCGCGCGCGGCGACCTCGGCGAGATCCGCATCGTGCAGATGCAGTTCGCGCACGGCTTCCACAGCGAAGGCGTCGAGGCCGCGAGCGCGGCCGCGCGCTGGCGTGTCGATCCGAAGTTCGCGGGCCCGAGCTACGTGCTCGGCGACATCGGCACGCATCCGTTGTACATCTCCGAAGTGATGGCGCCGGAGCTGAAGATCCGGCGGCTGATGTGTTCGCGGCAGAGCTTCGTGAAAAGCCGCGCGCCGCTCGAGGACAACGCATTCACGATCATGGAATACGACACCGGCGCGATCGGTTACGTGTGGTCGAGCGCGGTGAACGCCGGCTCGATGCATGGGCAGAAGGTGCGCGTGATCGGCTCGAAGGCGAGCATCGAATGGTGGGACGAGCATCCGAACCAGCTGCGCTACGAAATCCAGGGGCAGCCCGCCCAGGTGCTCGATCGCGGGATGGGTTATCTGCATCCGCACGCATTGCGCGAGGATCGCATCGGCGCCGGGCATCCGGAAGGGCTGTTCGAAGCCTGGTCGAACCTGTACGCGCGCTTCGCGCTCGCGATGGACGCGGCCGATCGCGGCGACGTCGCGGCATTGAAGAACATCCGCTATCCGGACGTCCATGCGGGCGTGGAAGGCGTGCGCTGGGTCGAGAACTGCGTGCGTTCGGCCGACGCGGGCAGCGTGTGGGTCGACTATCGTTGAACGGAGGCGGGCCGGCTGCGCCACGCTTCGCCGTGGCAGCCGGCCTTGGTAGACGCCCTAATCTTTACGACGCGGCGAGCGCGTTGGACAATCGCTTCCAGTATCGCCGTGGAGCGTAGTCAAGTGATGATCGAGCGCGTGGGAGCGAGCGCGCGGCGCGGGTCGCGTCGCAAACGTGATTAAATTCGCCCTTCATGCATGTATCCAGTCGAGTCCCGGGCCGCGCCCGCCAGTACCGCGCGCACATCGGGGCCGTCAACTTCGCGCTATCCGATGAGTTCATCCGAGAAACCTCCCGCCACCGTCGAGCAGTTCCTGCAGCACCTGACGCAGGAGTACGACGGCCTCAGCAATCGCCTGAAGGTGATTGCGCGCCACGTGGAAACGCATCGGGACCAGCTTGGCCTGGAAGGCATCCAGACGCTCGCGCAGGCGTGCGGCGTCCAGCCGTCGGCCGTCGTGCGCTTCGCGAAGCACTTCGGCTTTTCCGGCTTTTCCGAGATGCAGAAGTTGTTCCGGGAAGGGCTCGCGCAGCAGATCGCGCCGGGGCGCGCATACAACCTGCGGCTGCGCGACGTGATCGAAGCGGGCTCGTCGAGCCTGCGGCCCGAGCAGATCGCCGACGAATTCATCAAGGGCAGCATTGCCGGGATGCAGCAGCTGCGGCAGACGCTCGATTCGCAGGCGCTCGCGCAGGCCGTCGACCTGCTCGCCGATACGCAGGCGATCTGGATCGCGGGCTCGCGGCGCGCGTTTCCGATCGCCGTGTACCTCGACTACGCGCTGCAGCACACCGACAAGCGCATCGGGCTGTTCAGCGCGCTCGGTAGCATGCATCTCGGGCAGATCCGTTCGGTGCGCGAGGGCGACGTGATGATCGTGATCTCGTTCATGCCGTACGCGGAGGAAACCGTGCAGGTCGCACAGCAGGCCGTGCAGCGCGGCGCGCGGCTGATCGCGATCACCGACAGCCGGATGAGCCCGCTCGCGCGGGAGGCCGAGGTGACGCTGATGGTGCAGGACAGCGCGACGTTCGGCTTCCGCGCGCTGACTGCCACGATGGGCCTCGCGCAGAGCCTGTTCGTCGCGCTCGCGTACCGGCTAGAACTGTCGTACCTGCCGACCGCCGACGGCGCGCACGGCACGAACGCGGGCTGATCTCGACTGCCGGCGCACCGCCCGCGCGATAGAGCTGCGGGCGGTGTGCCGCAGGATCGTTACTTCGCGGTCGGCATCGCGAATTCGGCGCCCTTGCCGATGCTCGACGACCAGCGCTGCATCACCGACTTCTGGCGCGTATAGAAGCGCACGCCTTCCTCGCCGTACGCGTGCATGTCGCCGAACAGGCTCTTCTTCCAGCCGCCGAAGCCGTGCCATGCCATCGGCACCGGGATCGGCACGTTGATGCCGACCATCCCGACCTGGATGCGCCGCGCGAACTCGCGCGCGATGCCGCCGTCGCTCGTGAAGCACGACACGCCGTTGCCGAATTCGTGCGCGTTGATCAGGTCGACCGCCTCGCCGAAATCCTTCACGCGCACGCAGCCGAGGACGGGCCCGAAGATTTCTTCCTTGTAGATGCGCATGTCGGGCGTCACGTGATCGAACAGCGTGCCGCCGGTGAAGAAGCCGGCCTCGCGGCCCGGCACGCGCAGCCCGCGGCCGTCGACCACCAGTTGCGCGCCTTCGTTCACGCCTTGCTCGATATAGCCTTCGATGCGCTTCAACGCATCGCCGGTGACGATCGGGCCCATCTCGACTTCCGGCGACATGCCGTCGCCGATCACCAGCTTGCGTGCGCGCTCGGCCACCAGCGGCACGATCTGGTCCGCGATGTCGCCCACCAGCACCGCGACGCTGATCGCCATGCAGCGCTCGCCGGCCGACCCGTACGCGGCGCCGATCAGCGCATCGACCGCCTGCTCGAGGTTCGCGTCGGGCATCACGACGAGATGGTTCTTCGCGCCGCCGAGCGCCTGCACGCGCTTGCCCGACTGCACGGCACGCTGCTGCACGTAGGCCGCGATCGGCGTCGAGCCGACGAAGCTGACGGCCTGCACGTCCGGGTGGTCGAGCAGTGCGTCGACCGCGCCCTTGTCGCCCTGCACGACGTTGAACACGCCGGCCGGCAGCCCGGCCTGCGTGAGCAGGTCGGCGATGAACAGGGCCGCCGACGGGTCGCGCTCGCTCGGCTTCAGCACGAACGTGTTGCCCGTTGCGATCGCGACCGGGAACATCCAGCACGGCACCATGCACGGGAAGTTGAACGGCGTGATGCCCGCGACGACGCCGAGCGGCTGGCGCATCGTCCAGTTGTCGATGCCGGTGCTGACCTGGTCGGTGAAGTCGCCCTTCAGGAGCTGCGGCACGCCGCACGCGAATTCCACGATGTCGATGCCGCGGGCGACTTCGCCCTGCGCGTCGGAGAACACCTTGCCGTGCTCGGCCGTGATGATCGCCGCGAGCGTGTCGCGGTGCTCGTTCATCAGTTGCAGGAAGCGGTGCAGCACGCGCGCGCGGCGGATCGGCGGCGTTGCGGCCCAGTCCGGGAACGCGGCGTGGGCGGACGCGACGGCCTGCTCGACTTCGTCGTTGCCGGCGAGCGCCACGCGGCGCACCGCGCGGCCGAGCGCCGGGTTGAGGACGTCCTGGAAGCGGCCGCTGCGGCCGGCGACGGGCGCGCCTTCGATGTAGTGGCCGATGTCGGCGTCGGACGTGTAGGCGGGAACCGTGGTCATGCGTGTCTCCTGGAATGGGGGGTGTACCGAACCTAGTCTAGGCAAAGCGGGCGGGCCGGAGAAGGCTGTGCAGCTTGATTCACTGTTCAGAATTCTGAATAATCAGTGGATGAATCAGCAAAATGTCCAGGCGCTCTGGCCGCATATCCATTCGCTGACGGTGCTGGCCGCGGCCGGCAGTTTCACGGCTGCCGCGCACCGGCTCGGCATCAGCAAGGCCGCGATGAGCCAGCGCATCGCCGATCTCGAAAAGGCGGCCGGCGTGCCGCTCGTGCGGCGCACGACGCGCAGCGTGCGGCTCACCGACGCGGGCCAGACGCTCGTCGACAGCACGCGCGACGCGTTCGAGTCGATCGGCCAGCACTTCGCGCGCGTGAAGGACCTGGCCGGTGAGCCGCGCGGCCTGCTGCGCGTGACGGTGCCGGTCGCGCTCGGGCGCCAGCAGGTCGTGCCGCACCTGCCCGATTTCCTGCGCCAGCACCCGGGCGTGCAGATCGAGCTCGACCTGTCGGACCGGCTGCATTCGCTCACGCAGGAGGGTTTCGACCTCGCGATCCGCCATACGACCACCGCGCCGCAGACCCACGTCGCGTGGAAGCTGTGCGACACGCGCTCGCTGCTCGTCGCGAGCCGCGACTACCTCGACGCGCGCGGCGCGCCGCGGCACCCGGGCGAGCTCGTCGAGCACAGCTGCCTGTGCTACCTGCGCGACAACGAGCCGGCCGCATGGAGCTTCGAGCCGCACGGCCGGCGGCGCGAGCGCGTGAGCGTGCCGGTGCGCGGCAGCTTCGCGGCGAACAACAGCGAGGCGATGCGCGAGGCTGCGCTCGGCGGGCTCGGCATCGCGCTGCTGCCGGATTTCAGCGCGCAGCGCGACCTCGACGCCGGCCGGCTGGTCGCGCTGCTCGACGGCTGGCGGCCGTCGGGCGCGTTCGGCGACCACATCTTCGCGATCCGTCCGTACAGCCCGGTCGTGCCGAGCGCGGTGCGCGCGCTCGTGCGGCACCTGCGCGAGCGGCTCGCGGGCGGCTTTTCGGGCACCTGAGCCCGGGCTCCGAGGGCGTTGGCCTGCCGGCAGCCCAGGCAGGCACGGCGGCGCTGCGGTAAAATCGCGGCTTCTTTCCGCGCCTTGGGTGGCGCGTCATTCGAAGGTCGACAGCCGATGCAGATTCACAAGGAAGTGGACGCGCGCGGGCTCAATTGCCCGTTGCCGATCCTGCGCGCCAAGAAAGCACTCGCCGATATGGAAAGCGGGCAAATCCTCAAGGTGCTCGCGACCGATCCCGGCTCGCAGCGCGATTTCGCCGCGTTCGCGAAGCAGACGGGCAACGAGATCGTCGAATCGACGACGCAGGACAAGACCTTCGTGTTCCTGATGCGCCGCCGCTGACGGCCCGCATCGCGTTGCCGGCAGCGCGTGGCGTCCGCCCCGCGCCGGCCACGCTTTTCTGACAATTCTTAAACCTCGCTTCGTGATCGGCTGCGTATACTGACCCGGCCGGTCGTCCGCTCCCAGCGGATGCGCCGGCCACGGTACGTCGTACGGCGGGCACGGGGGCCATGCCTGGCGCTACCGTCGTACAACGGGGAGAGGACATGTCCTTCAGACCAGGGACCATTCGAAGTCCGTCCGGAGCGGAACGCAGCGTATCGGGACTGAGCCGTATCGAGCTCGATCCGCAACAGGATCGTCACGCGCGTGCCGCGCTGGAGGCCTACGCGGATTCCGCCGCGGCCGAGATGCCGTGGCTGGCCGAGTGGCTCGACGAACGGCTGCGCGATGCCGCGCAGGACGACGGCTCGGGCCTGACCTACTGCGGTGCGACCATCGAGCGTGTGTTCGATCTGGCGCAGGCGTGGGCAGCGAGCCAGCCGGACTATGCGGCCACCGCGTGGGAGCGCGTGCGCGGCCAGCTGCAGCGGATGCTGGCCCAGCCGGCGCATCCGGAGCCGCTGCCGCATCGCATGCCGGCCGACGATGTAACAGAGCCGGTAGCGAGCATCACGGGCGCCGATTAGGCGCTCGATTGCGCGGCAGGAAGGATTATTCGAAGAAAAGACGGTAGTCCGCGCAATTTATTGGCGAATTTCATACTACTATGATGAAATCGCCGGTTCGTCCGCGCCCCGTTTTTGAGATATTTAGCCGGGGTCGCTGTTTTGCGCAGGTGGCGCGAGCGGCGAACGGTGGCTTGCCGGCCGGTATCCGGAAGCCGCGCGCGTGTCGCGTGGCCGGATGAGGGCGGGGAGCTGAACTGGACGAATCGATTTCGATTTGCGGGGTGCTATGAGAATTGCTGTACTGGATGACGATCCGGCCCAGACGGATTTCGTCAGTCAAACGCTGACGGCCGTTGGCCATACGTGCTACGCGTTCAAGGAAGGCAAGGCCCTGAAGAAGCGTCTGCAGCGCGAGACGTTCGATCTGCTCGTGCTCGACTGGAACGTGCCCGACATGTCCGGCGAAGAAGTGCTGAAGTGGGTGCGTGCGAATCAGACCGAGCACAGCCTGCCGATCATCTTCATGACGAGCCGCGACGACGAGGCGGGGATCACGCAGATCCTCAACGCCGGCGCCGACGACTACGTGGTCAAGCCCGTGTCGGGTCCGATCCTGCGCGCACGCATCGGCTCGCTGCTGCGCCGCGCGTATCCGGTCAACGCCGAAGCCACCGTTCGCGAATTCGATCAATTCCGTTTCGACGTGAACCTGAAGCAGGCCTACGTCGGCGACAAGGCCGTGAGCCTCACGCAGAAGGAATTCGAACTCGCGCTGCTGCTGTTCCAGCACCTCGACCGGCCGCTGTCGCGCGCGCACATTCTCGATCTCGTGTGGAAGCAGGCGACCGACATCCCGTCGCGCACGATGGATACGCACATCTCGATGCTGCGCACCAAGCTCGGCCTGCGGCCCGAAAACGGTTATCGCCTCGCGCCGATCTACGGCTACGGCTACCGGCTCGAACGGGTCGGCCAGGGAGAACCGGAGTGACCACGGGAATCGCGCGGCGCACGGCAAACCTGCGCACGGTAGCGCTGCACGCAGCCTGCGCGGTCGCATTTGCGTTCGCCGCGCAGCATGCGGCTGCCCAGCCGCCCGCGGCGGCGGGCAAGATGGTCGTCTACCGCACGCAGGCGGGCGACACGCTGTACGACGTCGCCGCGCGCTACCTGCAGGGCGGGGACGACTGGCAACTGCTTCAACAGATCAACGGCGTGCCCGCGCCGAAGCACCTGCAGCCCGGCATCGCGCTGAAGCTGCCGGTGGCGCGCCTGCGCAAGGAAAAGCTGACCGCCCGCGTCGTCGCGGTGCAGGGCACGGCTGAACGCTCGTCCGGCGATGCCTTTGCGCCGCTCGCGAACGACGCGGCGCTCGCCGAGGGCGATCGCGTGCGCACGGGCCCGAACGGTTTCGTGACGCTCGAGCTCGCCGACGGCACGCACATGAGCCTGCCGCCCGACAGCCAGCTCGACCTGAAGGCGCTGCGCCGCACGGTGCTGACCGGCACGCTCGATCGTCAGTTCGAACTCACGCGCGGCTCGGTCGACAGCGAGGTCACCCATCTGAAAAAGCGCGACGACCGCTTCCAGATCCGGTCGCCGTCGGTCGTGGCCGGTGTGCGCGGCACGCACTTTCGCGTGAACTACGACGCGGCCGGCAATGCGTCGACGCGCGTCGAAGTGCTCGACGGCACCGTCGGCGTCGCGGGCGGCCGGAAGCCGGCCGATCCGACGCTCGTGCATGCGAATTTCGGCAGCGTCGCGACATCGTCCGGCGCGGTCAGCGCACCCGTCGAGCTGCTGCCCGCACCGGCGCTCGCGCATCCCGACAAGGTGCAGGACGAGCCCGAGGTCGCCTTCGACGTCGCGCCGCTCGCCGACGCGCATGCGTACCGCGTGCAGCTCGCGCACGACGCCGGGCTGCTCGACCTGTTCCGCGAAACGCGCACCGATTCGCCGCGCGCGGTTTTCCGCGACGTTCCGAACGGGAACTACTTCGTGCGGGTCGCCGCGATCGATGCGAACGGTCTCGAGGGCCGGCCGCGGACGTACGCGTTCGAACGCCGCGTGATGGGGCTCGACGCGAGCGCGTCGCCCGGTGCCGGCGGCTACGAGTTCCGCTGGACGCCGAACGGTTCGGGCAAGGGTGCGCGCTACCGGTTCGTGCTGTCGCGCTCGAAGGACCTGAGCGCGCCGGTCGTCGACCAGGTCGGCCTGCATACGCGCCAGATCACCGTCGCGCACCTGCCGCCGGGCGACTATTTCTGGGCCGTGACCGTCGAGGAGTTCGAAGGCGGCAAGTTCTACGAGAAGACCAGTCCGGTCAGCGCGTTCACGCTGTCGCGCTGATCCGCGGCGCATGAAACCCGATTCCGTTTCTCCGCGGCGGCACCTCGGCCGCCGCTTCCTGATCGAATGGATCGCGATCGGCTGCCTCGGGGTCGCGGTGATCCTCACGTGCGCGCTCGGCCGCCTGTCGTCGAGTGTCGACGGCTTGATCTACGACCGGCTGCTGATGCTGCGCAGCCTGCCGCTTTCACCGGACGTGGTCGTCGTCGACATCGACAACCAGAGCGTGTCGGCGCTCGGCCGCTGGCCGTGGTCGCGCGACGTGCATGCGCGGCTGCTCGACACGCTGGCGCGCGCGCAGCCGGCCGCCGTCGTCTATGACGTGCTGTTTACCGAGCCGTCGCCGGAAGATCGCGCGTTCGCGGATGCAATGACCCACGTGCCGACCTTCCTGCCCGTGCTGCTGAGCCCGGAGCAGGCGGACGGCACGCGCGCGGTCGACCCGCCGGTGGCCGCGCTCGCGGCGCGTGCGGTCGGGCTCGGTCACATCAACCTCGAAGTCGACCCCGACGGCATCGTACGCAGCGTGGCGCTGTACGAAAGCGACGGCCGCGTGCGCTGGCCGCAGCTGATGGTGCCCGTGTATCGCGCGATCCAGGGCGGCCAGCTGCATCCGGTCGGCGGTGCGCCCGGCCCGCATGCGCACGACCTGTCGGGCGACGCGACCGGCGAGGGCCGCTACCTGATCCCGTTCAGCCGCAACACGCCGGCCTATCCGACGCTGTCGTTCGACGACGTCCTCGAAGGGCGCGTGAAGCCCGACGCGCTGCGCGGCAAGATCGTCGTCGTGGGCGTGACGGCGTCGGGGCTGTACGATCGTTTCGCCACGCCCGTGTCCGGTGAGTTCGGGCCGCTCGCCGGCGTGTATATCCATGCCAACGTGCTCGACATGCTGGCGACCGGCAGCGCGATCTCGCCGGCGTCGCGCGCCGGGCTGTTCGTCGCGTCGCTGCTGCCGCTCGCCGTGCTGCTGGGCGGCTTCCTGATGCTGTCGCCGTGGCGCGCGCTGCTGCTGACGCTGAGCCTGGCCGCGCTTGCCGTCGTCGCGAGCACGGCGCTGCTGTTCGAGGCGCGCATCTGGCTGTCGCCGGCGCCTGCGATCTTCGGGCTGATCGCCGTCTACCCGATCTGGAACTGGCGGCGCCTGGAAATGACGATGTCGTACCTTCGCCGCGAGCTGCAGCGGCTCGCCGACGAGCCGCACCTGCTGCCCGAGGCGCCGCGCACGCGCAGCGTCGGCGGCGATGTGCTGGAGCGGCAGATGGCGCTGATGGCGCAAGCCGCGCAGCGCGTGCAGGACATGAAGCGCTTCGTGTGGGACAGCCTCGACAGCATGCCCGAGCCGATCTTCGTGACCGACCTGGCCGGCACCGTGCTGATCGCGAACCATGCGGCGAAACGCTACGGTTCGCGGCTCGCGCTGCCGATGCCGGAGGGCCGTCCGCTGCGCACGGCGCTCGGCGAGCTGACGTTCATGAAGACCGTCGACGGCAACGCCGAGCACGACGCGACGATCCGCGAGCACTGGCCGGCCGCGCTCGACCCGACGCTCGAGGCCGAGCACGACGCGATGGCGCGCGGCATCGAGGTGCGCGATCGCGACGGGCTCGACCATCTGCTACGCTACGCGGCGTGTACGAACGCGCAAGGGCGCGTGACGGGCTGGATCGCCGGCCTCGTCGACGTGACCGAGCTGCACGCGGCCGAGCGGCAGCGCGAGGAAGCGCTGCACCTGCTGTCGCACGACATGCGCTCGCCGCAGTCGTCGATCCTCGCGCTGGTCGAGATCGAGCGCGACCGCGTCGAGAGCGACGCGATGCGCGGGCTGCTCGCGCGGATCGAGCGCTATGCGCACCGCGCGCTGTCGCTCGCCGACGAGTTCGTGCAGCTGGCGCGCGCGGAGTCGCAGGCGTACCAGCTCGAGGTGACGAGCCTCGTCGACGTGCTGATCGACGCGAGCGACGAGGTATGGCCGCAGGCGCAGGCGAAGCACATTCGCGTCGACACCGACGTCGGCACCGACATGTGCTGGGTGCGCGCGGACCGCTCGCTGATCACGCGCGCGTTCGTGAACCTGTTGAACAATGCAGTCAAATACAGTCCGTCCGATACCGTGATCACGTGTACGCTGGCGGTCGAGCACGCGTCGAAACGGATGTTCTGTACGATTCGTGATCAGGGATACGGCATTGCGCCGGAAGATCAGCGGCATCTGTTCGAGCGTTTCAAGCGATTCCATGCCGGCGAGCGGCCCGAAATCTCGGGTTCCGGGCTCGGCATGGCATTCGTGAAGACGGTCGTCACGCGCCATGGGGGCAGCGTGTCGGTCGACAGCGAGGTGGGTGTCGGCACCGCGGTGACGGTGTCGTTGCCCGCGATCGACGAGCCGTCCGCCTGACAGGGCCGGGCGCGACGGCAGGCATTTGGGGAAAGCCATGAGAAAGGAATGGGCAGCGACCGCGCTGGCGGCGTCGCTGTTGACGGGTTGCGCCGGCGTGACGAGCGGCGTGAGTGTGCTCGGGCAGCCGAACGCATTCGCATCCGGCGCGCACGGCTACGATTTCGTGCGCACGGCCGCGCAGGCCGATGATGCCGAATACCGGCAGATCGAGACGCTCGTGCGCGACGAACTCGCGCACCGCGGCTTCGATGCGAAGCCGCTCGCGGCCGCGCGCTACCGGCTGTCGATCGCGTATGCGACGCAGCCGGCCGCGGTCGCGGCGAGCGCCGACGGGTGCGGGGCCGCGAGCAGCGCATGCGTGACGGTCGACGGGCCGGCGCCGTTCGCGCTGCCGTTCATGGGCCGCGTATATCGCCATGTGCTGACGCTGCGCTTCGTCGACGCGAAATCGGGCGCCGACGTCTACCGCGTATCGGCCGCGCTGCGCGATCGCGATCCCGGCACACGACAGGCCGCGCCGGCGCTCGTGAAGAGCGCGCTCGCGAAGGTCCCGTTCGGCGACGGCGGCGGCTGGCTCGTCAAGACGAAAAAAGACGACGCGGGCGGGATGCCGGGCGTCGTCTCGGTGAAGCCGGCCGAAGCGCGCTGAGCGTCGGCCGGTGAGGTGAGGGCGGGCTCGCCGGAGCGAGCCCTCGTGCCCTTGCCGCGTTCAGGCGGCCGGGTGTGCGCCCGAACGCGCGCGCAGGTACGCGTCGAATTCCGCGCCGACTTCCGCGTGGCGCAGCGCGAATTCGACCGTCGCCTTCAGGTAGCCGAGCTTGCTGCCGCAGTCGTAGCGCGTGCCCTGGTACTTGTAGGCCAGCACTTGCTCGTCAGCGAGCAGCGCCTGGATCGCGTCGGTGAGCTGCAGCTCGCCGCCCGCGCCGGGCTTCAGCGCGCGCAGGTGCTCGAAAATCCGCGGCTTCAGGATGTAGCGGCCGACCACGCCGAGGTTCGACGGCGCGACTTCCGGCGCCGGCTTCTCGATGATCGCCGACATCTTGACGATCGACTCTTCCCACTCCTTGCCGTCGACGATCCCGTACGACTTCGTCTCCGACGGCGGGATCTCTTCCACGCCGATCACCGAGCTGTGATAGTGGTCGAACACGTCGACCATCTGCTTCATCACGGGCGGGTTGCCGTCGAGCAGGTCGTCCGCGAGGATCACCGCGAACGGGTTGTCGGCCACGAGCTTTTCCGCGCACAGCACCGCATGGCCGAGGCCGAGCGCTTCCGGCTGGCGCACGTAGAAGCAGTCGACATGGCTCGGCTTGATGCTGCGCACGAGTTCGAGCAGCTTTTCCTTGCCGCGCGCCTCGAGTTCGGCCTCGACTTCGTACGACTTGTCGAAGTGATCCTCGATCGCGCGCTTGCTGCGCCCGGTCACGAAGATCATCTCGGTAATGCCGGCGGCGATCGCTTCCTCGACTGCGTACTGGATCAACGGCTTGTCGACGACCGGCAGCATTTCCTTCGGGCTTGCTTTCGTAGCCGGAAGGAACCGCGTGCCGAGACCGGCAACGGGGAACACTGCCTTGGTAACTTTCAACATGATCGAACCTTTATTCCTGTAATCGACTTGTCAGACGGTCTATGTTCACGTTCGCATTATAGTGAACGCAAACGACCTTACCCTTTGTTACGCAGGCAACCGATCGAGCTGGGCACGCAGTTTCTCGAGCGTGCTCTGGAATTCCGCGACGCGCTTCTGCTCCTGTTCGACCACGGCCGGCGGCGCTTTCGCGACGAAAGCCTCGTTGCCGAGCTTTGCATTGCACTTCGTGATTTCGTTCGTCAGGCGCGTGATTTCCTTCGACAGGCGCTCGCGTTCGGCCGCGACGTCGATCTCGACCTTCAGCACCAGCTTGTTCGGCCCGACGATCGCGATCGGCGCGCCGTGCGCTTCCTTGTCGAGCGTCGCTTCGTCCGCGAGGATCTGCACTTCCGACAGGCGCGCGAGGGCCTGAACGTACGGCGCGAACGAGCGCAGGCGCTCGGCGTCGCCGGCTGCGAGCAGCGGCACCTTGGTGGCCGGCGACAGGTTCATCTCGCCGCGCAGGTTGCGGCACGCGTCGACGATCGCCTTCAGGTCGGCCGCCCACTGTTCGGACACCTCGTCGATCTTCTGCAGGTTCGCGATCGGGTACGCCTGCGTCATCAGCGACGCTTCGCCCTCGGCCTTGCCTTGCGGATAACGGCCGGCCAGCGGCGCGACTTTCTGCCAGAGCGCTTCGGTGATGAACGGGATGATCGGGTGCGCGAGGCGCAGCACCGTCTCGAGCACGCGCAGCAGCGTGCGGCGCGTCGCGCGCTGCTGTTCCGGCGTGCCGTTCTGGATCTGCACCTTCGCGAGTTCGAGATACCAGTCGCAGTACTCGTCCCACACGAACTTGTAGATGCTGCTGGCGATGTTGTCGAAGCGGTAATCGGCGAAACCCTTCGCGATGTCGGCCTCCGTGCGCTGCAGCAGCGACACGATCCAGCGGTCGGCCGCCGAGAAGTCGAGGTAGCCGCCCGGGCCGCAATCGCCCGCGCCGCAGACTTCCGGCTTGCCGGCGCCGCAGTCGTGGCCTTCGCAATTCATCAGCACGAAGCGCGTGGCGTTCCACAGCTTGTTGCAGAAGTTGCGATAGCCTTCGCAGCGTGCGAGGTCGAAGTTCACGTTGCGGCCGAGCGTCGCCATCGACGCCATCGTGAAGCGCAGCGCGTCGGTGCCGAACGCGGCG
The DNA here is from genome assembly GCF_005502655.1 of Burkholderia sp. 4NA327C6. Classification (NCBI taxonomy): domain Bacteria; kingdom Pseudomonadati; phylum Pseudomonadota; class Betaproteobacteria; order Burkholderiales; family Burkholderiaceae; genus Burkholderia; species Burkholderia sp. 4NA327C6. Next base: position 76,412 of record NZ_SCNZ01000033.1, read on the forward strand.
ATGCCGTCCGGGAATTCCTTGCGCGTCTTCTTCTCGATCGTCGCGGCCTGCTTCGGGTTCATCAGGCCCGTCGTGCGCTTCGCGACCAGCGTGTCGAGGTCGATGCCGTCGACGATGTCGATCGGGTCGAGCGTGTTGCCCTTGCTCTTCGACATCTTCTGGCCTTCCGCGTCGCGCACGAGGCCGTGCACGTAGACGGTGTGGAACGGCACCTTGCCCGTGAAGTGCGTGGTCATCATCACCATCCGGGCGACCCAGAAGAAGATGATGTCGAAGCCCGTGACGAGCACCGACGACGGCAGGAAGTGCTTCAGTTCAGGCGTTTCGTTCGGCCAGCCGAGCGACGAGAACGGCACGAGCGCCGACGAGAACCACGTGTCGAGCACGTCTTCGTCGCGCTTCAGTGCACCCGTGTAGCCCTTCGCGGCAGCCTGCGCGCGCGCTTCTTCCTCGTTGCGCGCGACGAATACCTCGCCGTCCTCGCCATACCACGCGGGAATCTGGTGACCCCACCACAGCTGGCGCGAGATGCACCAGTCCTGGATGTTCTCGAGCCACTGGTAGTAGGTGGTCGTCCAGTTTTCCGGCACGAACTTGATCTGGCCGCTGCGCACGACGTCGAGCGACGTTTCCGTGATCGACTTGCCCGGATTGAACGTGCCTTCCGGCGCCGGCTTCGTCATCGCGACGAACCACTGGTCGGTCAGCATCGGCTCGATCACGACGCCCGTGCGGTCGCCGCGCGGCACCATCAGCTTGTGCGGCTTCACCGAGTCGAGGAAACCTTCCGCGTCGAGGTCGGCGACGATCGCCTTGCGCGCGTCGAAGCGGTCGAGGCCGCGATACTGCTCGGGGCCGTTGTCGTTGATCTTCGCGTCGAGCGTCAGGATCTCGATCGGCGCGAGCTTGTGGCGCTGGCCGACCTGGTAGTCGTTGAAGTCGTGCGCGGGCGTGACCTTCACGACGCCCGTGCCGAACTCGCGGTCGACGTAGTCGTCGGCGATCACCGGGATCTCGCGGCCCGTCAGCGGCAGCGTGACGAGCTTGCCGATCAGGTGCGCGTAGCGCTCGTCTTCCGGGTGGACCATCAGCGCGACGTCGCCGAGCATCGTTTCCGGACGCGTCGTGGCCACGGTCAGCGAACCCGAGCCGTCGACGAGCGGATAGCGGATGTGCCACAGGTGGCCGTTTTCCTCTTCGCTCACGACTTCGAGGTCCGACACGGCGGTCAGCAGCACCGGATCCCAGTTGACGAGGCGCTTGCCGCGGTAGATCAGGCCCTGTTCAAAGAGCGTGACGAACACGTCGCGCACGGCGGCCGACATCTTGTCGTCCATCGTGAAGTATTCGCGCGACCAGTCGGGCGATGCGCCGAGGCGGCGCACCTGGCCGGTGATCGTCGAACCCGATTTTTCCTTCCATTCCCACACGCGCTCGACGAACTTCTCGCGGCCGAGGTCGTGGCGCGACACGCCCTGCGCGTCGAGCTGGCGCTCGACGACGATCTGGGTCGCGATCCCCGCGTGGTCGGTGCCGGGCACCCACAGCGTGTTCTCGCCGAGCATCCGGTGGTAGCGGGTGAGGCCGTCCATGATCGTCTGGTTGAACGCATGGCCCATGTGCAGCGTGCCCGTCACGTTCGGCGGCGGCAACTGGATCGAGAAATCGGGACGGGCCGGGTCGAAGGCCGGGGCCGCGTAGCCGCGCTTTTCCCACTCCGGCCCCCATTGGGACTCGATGGTGTGGGGCTCGAAGCTCTTCGCAAGCGTGTTGTCGCTCATGTTGGAAATCTGCCGAAAAATGCGTGAATTGGATGCCGAATCTGACAATTATAAATGGATGCACATCGACCAGCCATCGCCGTGCCGGCGCGGGCCCGTCGCGACGCCGCCGCGGCGCGCCTGTGACGTGCCGTCGAACGGATCGGGAACGGCATCGCGCGGCCGACTTATAATGTCGGGTCCGCATTTTTCTCGCCCGTTCGCTGCCGCTCCATGCCCGACCTGCTCGCCAATCTGAACCCCGAACAACTCGCCGCCGTCACGTTGCCGAACGAACCGGCGCTGATCCTTGCAGGGGCGGGCAGCGGCAAGACCCGCGTGCTGATCACCCGCATCGCATGGCTGATCCAGCAGGGCTACGCGTCGCCGCCCACCGTGCTCGCCGTGACCTTCACGAACAAGGCCGCGCGCGAAATGATGGCGCGCCTGTCGGCGATGATGCCGATCGACACGCGCGGGATGTGGATCGGCACGTTCCACGGCCTGTGCAACCGGATGCTGCGCACGCACTGGCGCGACGCCGGTCTGCCGCAGACCTTCCAGATCCTCGATACGGCCGACCAGCTGTCCGCGATCAAGCGGCTGATGAAGGCGGCGAACGTCGATGATGAGAAGTACCCGCCGAAGAACGTCCAGTACTTCATCAACAACGCGAAGGAACAGGGGCTGCGTCCCGACAAGGTCGACGCGTCCGACAACTTCAACCGCAAGTTCGTCGAGCTGTACCAGGCGTACGACCAGCAGTGCCAGCGCGAGGGCGTCGTCGATTTCCCGGAGCTGCTGCTGCGCTGCTACGAGCTGCTCGCGTACAACGCGCCGCTGCGCGCGCACTACCAGGCGCGCTTCCGGCACATCCTCGTCGACGAGTTCCAGGACACCAACAAGCTGCAGTACGCGTGGCTCAAGATGCTCGCGGGCGGCGAGAACGCGATCTTCGCGGTCGGCGACGACGACCAGTCGATCTACGCGTTCCGCGGCGCGAACGTCGGCAACATGCGCGACTTCGAAGAAGAATTCCGCGTGCGCAACCTGATCAAGCTCGAGCAGAACTACCGGTCGCACGGCAACATCCTCGACGCGGCGAACCAGCTGATCTCGAACAACGCGCACCGCCTCGGCAAGAACCTGCGCACCGACGCGGGCCACGGCGAGCCCGTGCGCGTGTACGAGGCGAGCACCGACTCGCAGGAAGCCGGCTGGATCGTCGAGGAGATCCGCTCGCTGATCAACACCGGGATGGCGCGCAGCGAAGTGGCCGTCCTGTACCGCAGCAACGCGCAGTCGCGTTCGATCGAGCACACGCTGATGTCGTCGGGCATCCCGTATCGCGTGTACGGCGGCCTGCGATTCTTCGAGCGCCAGGAAGTGAAGCATGCGCTCGCGTACCTGCGCCTGATCGACAACCCGAACGACGACACCGCGTTCGTGCGCGTCGTGAACTTCCCGACCCGCGGCATCGGTGCGCGCTCGATCGAGCAGCTGGCCGACGCCGCGCGCCTGTACGGCTGCTCGATGGCCGCCGCGATTCCGTACGTGACGGGCAAGGCCGGCACGAGCCTCGGCGGGTTCGCGAACCTGGTCGCGAAGATGCGCGCCGACACGCAGCACATGAATCTGCCCGACACCGTCGAGCACATCGTGCGCGCCAGCGGCCTCGCCGATTTCTACCAGGGCGAGCGGGAAGGCCAGGACCGTCTCGAGAACTTGCAGGAACTCGTGAACGCGGCCACCGCGTTCATCGCCGAGGAAGGCTACGGGCTCGACACGCCGGCGCGTTCGATCCCGCTGCGCGCGGGCGCGATCGCGGCGCCCGAGCTCGGCACCGCGACGGACGATCCGGCGGTCGACGTGCTCGACCCGGTATCGCCCGCCGATCCGGCGCAGAACCCCGACACGATGACGCCGCTCGCCGGCTTCCTGTCGCATGCGTCGCTGGAGGCCGGCGACAACCAGGCGCAGGCCGGGCAGGACGCCGTGCAGCTGATGACGGTGCACGCGGCGAAGGGGCTCGAGTTCTCGGCCGTGTTCATCACGGGCCTCGAGGAAGGGCTGTTCCCGCACGAGAACAGCGTGCTCGAATCGGACGGCCTCGAGGAAGAGCGCCGGCTGATGTACGTCGCGATCACGCGTGCGAAGGAGCGGCTCTACCTGTCGTTCGCGCAGAGCCGGATGCTGCATGGCCAGACGCGCTACAACGTCCGCTCGCGCTTCTTCGACGAACTGCCCGAGCACGTGTTGAAGTGGCTCACGCCGAAGGTCGAGGCCGGTTCGCGCTGGGGCGGCCGATCGGACAACGCCGGCTACGGTCGAGACTGGTTCGCGCGGCCGGGCGGCGGCAGTCGCGAGCAGATCGTCGATCCGGCCGTATCCGCGCCGCTGCCCGCGTTCGCGAACAAGCAGCGCGCGGCCGATGCCGGCTTCCGGGTCGGCCAGCAGGTGTTCCACACCAAGTTCGGCGAAGGCACGGTCACCGCGCTCGAAGGCAACGGCACCGATGCGAAGGCGCAGGTGAAATTCAAGCGGCACGGCGAGAAGTGGCTCGCGCTCGCGGTCGCGAAACTGCAGGCGGTGGAATGATGGGCATCGACATGGATGTGACGCTTGCGGCCCGCCCGCTCGGCATTCTGGCCGCGCTGCCCGAGGAACTCGGCGACCTGATCGCCGCGATGCGCGCCGACGGCGCAATGAAGACGGTCACGCTCGGCCGCCGCGATTATCACGTCGGCACTGTGCACGGCGCGGCCTGCGTCGTGACGCTCGCACGGGTCGGCAAGGTTGCGGCCGCCGCGACGGTCAGCGCGCTGATTCACGTGTTCGGCGTGGCGGGCGTCGTGTTCACCGGCGTGGCGGGCGGCGTGTCGCACACGGTGCGGGTTGGCGATGTCGTCGTGGCCGATACGCTGCTGCAGCACGATCTCGATGCGTCGCCGCTCTTCCCGCGCTACGAGGTGCCGCTGCTCGGCATCACGCGTTTCGCGACCGACGCGGCGCTGACCGCGAGCCTGCGGGCGGCGTGCACGCAGTTCGTCGAGGAAGAGGGCGCGCAGTTTGCCGCGCGTTTCGGCCTGGCCGGTGCGACGCTGCATGCGGGGCTCATCATCAGCGGCGACCGCTTCGTGTCGAGCGAGCGGGAGGTCGTCGCGTTGCGCGATGCGCTGCCGGATGCGCTTGCGGTCGAGATGGAAGGCGCCGCGATCGCGCAGGTGTGCGCGGAGCACGACGTGCCGTTCGCGCTCGTGCGCACGATCTCCGATACGGCCGACGATCATGCGACACAGTCGTTCTCGCACTTCCTGTCGGCGATCGCGAGCAGCTATTCGTCCGGCATCCTCAAGCGTTTCCTGTCGCTGCATGCGACGACGGCGGCCTGAAGCCGCCGTCGTTTTCTTCATTTCCTTCATTCGAGCCGTTTGACCGGCCGCGGCGCGCACGCCGCGGCCGGGTCGTCACGCCTGCTTGCGCCGGCTGCTTTCGAGGTTCGGCAGGAACACCGTCAGCACGCCGATCAGCGGCAGGAACGAGCACACCTTGTAGACGAACGGGATGCTCGTCGCGTCGGCGAGCTGGCCGAGCACGGCCGCGCCGACGCCGCCCAGGCCGAACGCGAAGCCGAAGAACAGGCCCGCGACCATCCCGACCTTGCCGGGCATCAGCTCCGTCGCATAGACGAGGATCGCGGCGAACGCCGACGCCAGCACGACGCCGATGATCACGGTCAGCACGCTGGTCCAGAACAGGTTCGCGTACGGCAGCAGCATCGTGAACGGCGCGACGCCGAGGATCGACACCCAGATCACGTACTTGCGGCCGATCCGGTCGCCCACGGGCCCGCCGATCAGCGTGCCGGCCGCCACCGCCGCGAGGAACACGAACAGGTGGATCTGCGCGGCCTGCACCGACAGGTGGAACTTGTCGATCAGGTAGAACGTGAAATAGCTGTTGATGCTCGCGAGGTAGAAGTACTTCGAGAACACGAGCAGCACCAGCACGCCGATCGCGCCCATCACGCGGCCGCGCGACAGCGTCGGGTGGCCGGCCGCCGCGGCCTTCTTCTTCATCGACGGATGCTTCTTGTACCAGTGGCCGATCTGCGTGAGCACGATCATCGCGACGAGCGCGGCCGCCGAGAACCACGCGATGCTGTGCTGGCCGTGCGGAATGATCACGAGTGCGGCCAGCAGCGGCCCGAGCGCGGAACCCGCATTGCCGCCGACCTGGAACACCGACTGCGCGAGCCCGTGCTGGCCGCCCGACGCCATCCGCGCGACGCGTGACGATTCGGGGTGGAACACCGACGAACCGCAGCCGACGAGCGCCGCGGCCACCAGCAGCATTTCGAAATTCGGCGCGACCGACATCAGCAGCAACCCCGCGAGCGTGAAGCCCATGCCGACCGGCAGCGAATACGGTTTCGGACGCTTGTCGGTATAGAGGCCGATGAGCGGCTGCAGCACCGACGCGGTGATCTGGTAAGTGAGCGTGATCAGGCCGATCTGCGCGAACGACAGCGCGAACTGGCTCTTGAGCATCGGATAGATCGCGAGGATCAACGACTGGATCATGTCGTTGAGCATGTGCGAGAAGCTGATCGCACCGAGCACCGGGTACACGGTGCGGGCGACGGGCGGGGCGGATGGCTTGGCGGCGGCTGCGCCGGCGGAGCCGGTGTCGAGGCTGGTTTCCATGTGAGAGCTGAACGAGTTGAGGTGGCGGGCGCGCTCTGCTGGGGACCGGCGCGTCTTGAATCGTTGCTGCGTCAAAGAAGTGTAATGTGGCGTATCGAGAATGTCAGGACAACTTTTGTCGCGAATCGGACATTCATCTGATGGATCGCCGGGTGCGTGTTTTTTTGACCGGGTATAACGCTGGCGGTGCGCCTGCCCGTCACGGGAGGGCGTGCCCGGGGCCGGTGCGTGGTTTCCCGGACTCAAGAAACGGCGGTGGCGGCCGTAGAACGACCCAATGACAAGACAACAGGCGCGCCGCGCCCGGCACCGGCTATCCGCCGGTGCGGGCGCAGGACGCGCGGCAAGGCCAGCCATCGCGGGAATGCCGGGACCGACCTTTCCGGCCGCGTGATCAATACGGGGATAGTTCGATGAAAGCAGCATCTTTGCATCCACGGCCCGGTGCGGCCGCCGCCGCACCCGACGTTGCCGCCGGCCGCGCCGCGCGGCGCCCGCGGGCGGCACGTCGCGAGCGCCGGCCGTGGACCGTCAAGGCGACGTTGCGCGCCGCATTCGCGATCCTGCTTGTCGGCACGCTCGCGATCGGCGTGTTTTCGCTCTGGCAGATCAGCCGGCTGAACGCGTCGATCGCGTCGGTCTACGAGCAGGGCCACGTCGCGAGCCGCGCGGCCGAAGAGGTCCGGGCCGAAGTGCTGCGCGCGAGCCGTGCCCAGAAGATGCTGCTGACGGCGACCACCGCGAAGGAGCGCGACGAACTGGGCGCCGACGTGGGCGCGGGGCTCGCGTCGATCGGCCAGGCGCTCGGCACGCTGCAGCGCTACGCGGATCCGGCCGATGCCGACGATTCGGCGCGGCTGCGCGCTTTCTCGGCGGCGGTCGGTACGTGGAGCGCGCATCTGCGCGATTTCGTCGAACTCGTGCGTGCGCAGCCGCTCGACCTGTCGCAGATGAACTGGCAGGTCGGCACGCAGGACGTGTCGCTGCTGGTCGAAACCGGCAAGCTCGAGAAACTCGTCGCCGAACTCGTGAAGACGCGCGGTGCGAAGTCGAAGGCGACGCTCGATGCGTCCGCCACCATTTTCTCGTCGTCGTTCGCGATGATCGCGGCGATGACGGTTGCGCTGATCGTGCTCGCGATCGTGATCGCCGAGCGCGTCGTGCGCCGTCTCGCGTCGCAGCTCGGCGGCGAGCCCGCGCACGCGAAGGCGATCGCCGCGGACATTGCGCGCGGCGACCTGACGCGACCGATCACGCTGGGCCGGCACGACCGCGACAGCATGGTGCGTGCACTGGCCGAGATGCAGACGGGGCTCGCGGCGACCGTCGGCGAGATCGCCGTCAGCGCCGAGGCGATCGCGGCGGCGTCGGGCGAGATCTCCACCGGCAACCTCGACCTGTCGAAGCGCACCGAGCAGCAGGCCGTCGCGCTCGAGCGCACCGCGGCCAGCATGGAGCAACTCACGTCGACCGTCCGCCAGAACGCCGAGAACGCGCGGCAGGCGAGTGCGCTCGCGGCCAATGCGTCGGCCGTCGCGGAGACGGGCGGGGAGGTCGTCGGGCGCGTGGTGGCGACGATGAGCGAGATCGACGACAGCGCGAAGAACATCCGCGACATCATCGGCACGATCGAGGGCATCGCGTTCCAGACCAACATTCTTGCGTTGAATGCGGCGGTCGAGGCCGCGCGCGCCGGCGAACAGGGGCGTGGCTTCTCGGTGGTCGCGGGCGAGGTGCGGCTGCTCGCGCAGCGCTCGGCGACCGCGGCGAAGGAGATTCGCGAGTTGATCGGTGCGTCGGTCGAGCGCGTCGCGAACGGTGCGACGCTCGCGCACGACGCGGGCCGCACCATGGGCGACGTCGTGCGGGCAGTGAAGCGCGTGACCGACATCATCGGCGAGATTTCCGCGGCATCCGACGAGCAGAGCGCCGGCATCGACGAAATTGGCCGTGCGGTCACGCAGATGGACGCCGGCACGCAGCAGAATGCGGCGCTCGTCGAACAGGCGGCCGCGGCCGCGAATGCGCTCGACGAGCAGGCTCAGGCGCTGAAGTCGCTGGTCGGGCGTTTCCGCATCGCCGCGTAACCGCGCCCGGCCATCCGGCGTTTACGACTTTTTCTGCTTGTCCGGATCGATGATGACCGTGCAGGTCGTGCCCGCCGACAGCACCACGTCGGCCGGCACGTCGTCGATCTTGATGCGCACCGGCACGCGCTGCGCGAGGCGCACCCAGTTGAAGGTCGGGTTCACGTCCGCGACGAGGTCGCGGCTTTGCGGGTTGTCGCGATCGTAGATGCCGCGCGAAATGCTTTCGACGTGGCCCTTCATCACGCCGCCGCTCATCAGCCGCATCTCGGCCGGCGCGCCGATCTTCACGCGCGGCAGCTTGGTTTCCTCGAAGTAGCCGTAGACCCAGAACGAATGGCTGTCGACGATCGCGAGCTTCGCCTGGCCGGCCACCGCATAGTTGCCCTTGAACGTCTGCAGGTTCGTGATGTAGCCGTCGACCGGCGCGACGACGCGCGTGCGCTCGAGGTTGAGCTTCGCGGCATCGAGCGCGGCGACTGCCTGCTGGTACTGCGCATCGGCGCTCGACGCGCTGTGCGCGGCGTTCTCGCGGTTTTCCTTCGACACGACGAGCGCATCGAGATCCGCGCGGCGGGCCGCGTCGTCGCGGCGCATCTGCAGTTCCGCGCGGCGGGCGGCGACGGCCGCCTGCGCCTGCTCGACCGCGATCTGGTAGTGCGACGGGTCGATCTGCATGATCAGGTCGCCTTTCTTGACGAGCTGGTTGTCATGCACGGGCAGCTCGACGATCGCGCCCGATACGTCCGGCGCGACGTTGACGATCTCGGCGCGCACGCGCCCGTCGCGCGTCCACGGATCGTCCATGTAGTGCACCCACAGCGAGCGCCCGATCAGAATCGCGACGAGAAGGATGACGGCGGTCGCGACGAAGCCGAAGAGTTTTCTGAGAATCATGATGGTTCGGAATCAACGATAAACGGCGAGACTCAGTCCGCCGCAAATGCAGACGAGAAGGCAGGCCCGGAACAGCGACGGGTGCCAGACGAGACGGTAGAGGCCCGTGTAGGCGAGCAGGCGGTCGACGGCCCAGGTCGCGAGCGCGCCGAGGGCGAACATCAGCACCACCGTGGGCATGTAGGCATCGAGAATGGCGATTTCACGCGGCATCATGACGAGGCTCCTGGTTGGGGACGCACGGGGCGGTTGCGGTTGAGCGCGGCGAGCGGCGATTCGGGATCGAGCAGCGCCGTGCGCACGAAATGCAGGTGGCTCAGGATGCGCTGCAGCCGGTGGCGCTCGTCGCGCGTCGGCGTGAACGCGTCGAGTGTCTGCCGGGTCGCGTCGATCGCATCGTTGACCGCGGCGAGCGTGGCGTCGAAGCGTTCGGCGTCCGGCCGCGTGAACAGCGACGACAGCGCGGCGCGCATCGTCTCGATCGTGCGTCGCCACGACGTCGTCGGCGCATAGCGCGGCTCGGAGGGCAGCGTCGCCAGCTCGTGGCGCAGGTCGATGGCCGCGTTGCCGGTTTCGAGCACCGCGAACATCCAGCGCAGCGCGTCGCGCTGCACGTCGGGCTGGTCGGCCGACAGCGTATGCGCCTGGTACATCAGGTCGCGCGCGCCGCTCTCGAAGCGCGTGCGCAACCCGGCGAGCCGTGCATGGCAGGCCGCAACCGCCTGGTGGCGCAGGTCGGCGAACAGGCGTTTCTTGAGCCACGGCGCGGTCGGCGGGAACAGCACCGCGAACGCGATCGCCGATACCAGCATCGACAGCAGCAGCGCGAGCGCGTCGTTCATGAAGCTCATCGGATCGTAGTGCGTGATGCTGTCCGGGCCCGCGAGGAAGCAGAAGAAGATCAGGTAGCCCATCCCGTAGCCCGCGAGCTTCGGCTTCAGCGTCATGTAGATGCCGATCGCGAGCAATGGCGCGAGCGCCGCGCACAGCAGCCAGAAGCCATCGATCCGCGGGTAGATGCCGAACGTCAGCAGGAAGCCGGTACAAACGGCCAGCGCCGTGCCCATCCCCATCTGCGCCGCCATCGCGGTCGGGCGCGGTGCCGACGACGCGAGCGCGCAGGTCGCCGCGGCGTTCAGCACCAGCATCACGCCGCTCGGCCACGCGGTCTCGATCCAGAACCAGCCCAGCGCGAGAATCACCGTCGCGGTGCGGATCCCCGCGATCGTGGCGGCCGTCCGGTTGGTGCGCGGCTCGTAGCGCTCGATCCAGCGTTCGCGCTCGTGCGTCGCGGTCGCGAGCGACGCATAGGTCGCCGCATATTCCTGCAGGTCGGTGATGAAGCGGTACAGCAGCTCGGCGGCCGTGTCGAAGTCGAGCAGCGGGAAGCCGGGCTGCGTTTCGAGTTCCGCGCGTGTCGCGCGAATGCGGCGCGGCAGCGCATCGCGCCACGCGAGCAGTTGCTCGGCCGAGTGCGCGGCGTCGATCGACGTGCGCACGGGTTCGCCGTGGCGCGTGAGCAGCGGCGCGATTTCGCGGAAATACGGCTCGATCGCATCGATCGCGGCCTGCGCACCGGCCGCGTGCAGCCGGTTCATCAACTGGTGCAGCGCGTGAAAGCGGCTCGACGCGCTCATGAACTCGCTGTTCAGCCGCGCGAGCCGGCCGCTGCGCATGCGCGTGTCCGGATTCTCGAACACGGCCATGCTGCGCGCGGCCTCGAAGCCGACCACGTCGGCGACGAAGCGCGTGTGGATGGTCTCGATGTGCGCGCGGTCGAGCTGGCCCGACAGTGCCGACGCGACGTAATCCACGAAGCTGCCGAAGCGCTTGCGCACCGTCGTGCGCATCTGCTCGCCGGTGTACTGCGGAAACACGAGCGCGCTGACGAAACCGGCCGACACGATCCCGATGATGACTTCCGAGACGCGCGTCATCGCGCTCATGAATGCCCCGTCCGGGTGCTGCGACGCGGGCAGGCCGATCAGCGCGGTCGTATAGCCGGCGAGCAGGAAGCCGTAGCTGCGGAAGTTGCGATTGCGCGCGGCGCCGGCGGTGCACAGCGCGATCCAGATGGCGATCGCCAGCAGGAACAACTGCGGCTGCTGCGGGAACAGCCCGACGAACGTGAGCGTCGCGATGAGCCCGAAGATCGTGCCGGCGACCCGGTAGAAGCTCTTCGCGAGCACGGCGCCGCTTTGCGGCTGCATCACGATGAAGACGGTCGTCATCGCCGTCTTCGGTGCCGGCAGGTCGAGCCGCATCGACACGCCGAGCGCGATGAAGGCCGCGAGCAGCGCCTTGAACAGGTAGAGCCACGCGGCGCCGTCGGTGCGGGCCCAGTCGCCGAACGCGGCGGTCCAGGCCGCGAATGGGCCGCCGACGGGTGTGGAAGCGGGGGAGGAGGCTGACATGGCGTCGCTCCGCGTTACTGTGCGGCCGGCACGCCGGACGCACCGGCGGCGGCCACTTGCGCGGGCCGGGCGACGGCTGCCGCGGGCTTCGCGCCCGACGCGGCGGCTGGCGCGGCTGCGCCGGCGGCGGATTCGTCATGTGGCACGTCCGTACCCGTCTCGACGCCACCGCCGAGCGCGGCCATCAATTGCGCGTGCGCGGCGAGGCGTTCCGCATCGATGCGGGCGGCCGTCTCCTGCGCGCGCAGCAACTGCTGCTGCGCGACCAGCACGTTCACGTAATCGGTCAGCCCGCGGCGGAAGCCTTCGCGCGACAGTTGGTAGCTGCGGTCGTTGGCGGCCACCGAGCGTGCGGCGTCCTTTTTCTGCGTATCGAGCGAACGGATCCGCACGACCTGGTCGGCGATGTCCTTGAGCGCGCCGACGATCGTCTGGTTGTAGCGCTCGACCGCCTGGTCGTAGCCGGCGTTCGCCGCGCCGAGCTGCGCGCGCAGCCGGCCGCCTTCGAAGATCGGCAGCGACAGCGCGGGGCCGGCCGTCCAGCCGCCGTTCATCGCGCGCAGGAAGTCGGTGAACGGCGCGGTCACGCCGAAGCCGCCGACCGTCGCGAGCAGGTCGATGTTCGGGTAGAACGACGCCTTCGCGACATCGATGCCGCGCGCCTGCGCGTCGACCGTCCAGCGTGCCGCGACGACGTCGGGGCGGCGGCCGAGCAGGTCGGCCGGCATCGCCGACGGCAGGCCGACCGGTGCGTCGAGCGACAGCTGCGGCCGCTTGATCGCATCGCCCGCGCCGGGGCCCTTGCCGGCCAGCGCGGCGAGCTGATGCCGCGCAAGCTGGATCGCTTCCTCGTAGCTGTCGATCTGGCGCTCATAATCGGGCAGCGTCGATTCCGCCTGGCTTACTTCGAGCTGCGTGCCGAGGCCGGCCTGCAGCCGCTTGCGCGCGAGATCGGTGAGCGAGCGCTGGCGTTCGAACGTTTCGTGCGCGAGGTCGAGCAGCGCGTAGTTCATCGACATGCCGACGTACGCACGCACGACGTTGACTTCGAGCTCGAGCTTGGCCGCACGCGCGTCGGCGGCGGTCGCATGCGCGGTGTCGAGCGCGCGCTCGGTCGCGTTCTTGTCCTTGCCCCACAGGTCGAGGTGGTACGACAGGCCGAGCGTGCCGGTGTTGTTCCAGGTATCGGCGTTCGCGAGCGGGCCGGGGCCGTAATACACGTTGTCCGGCCAGTGCTCGCGCATCAGCGACAGGTTGCCGTTGATCTGCGGCAGCTCGGCCGAGCGGGCCACGCGCGCCATTGCCTGCGCTTCGCGCACGCGGGCCTCGGCGGCCGCGAGCGTCGGGTTGCCGGCCTGGGCGTCGGCGATCCAGGCGTCGAGCTGCGGATCGCGGTAGGCGCGCCACCAGTCGGCCGTCGGCCAGCCCGCGTCACGGTCGGCTCCACGGATCGCGGCGCCGGCGTCGAGCGCGTTCGCCTCGATGCGAGCCGACTGCGGCTTGTTGTCGCCCATGCTCGCGCATCCGGCCATTATTAATGAGACTGCAAGAACCGCCAGTGCGAGCGTCCCTTTTGTCGCCGGAGACTGCACGATTTTCTCCCTTTCGGATATAGATGAGTCGGATGCGATTATATTTTTCAGTGATTCCTGAATAAATGGACAAGGGTGCAAGTCATTTTTACGAATCCTGAGACAATACTTGTTCGCCTCTGTGCAACAATCCGTCCGGATTCAAACGGGTAATGGGATGGATACGTTACAAAACATGCGGGTATTCGTCCGTGTGGTCGACGCGGGAAGCTTTACCGCGGCCGCCCAGCAGATGAATTCGACCACCGCCTATGCGTCGCGCGCGGTCTCGGATCTCGAGGCCCACCTGCGCACGCGACTCCTGAACCGCACGACGCGCCGGATCGCGCTGACCGAGGCCGGCGAGCGTTATCTGCAGCGCTGCGAGCAGATCCTCGCGTACGTCGACCAGGCCGAAGCCGAGGCGGGCGACGCGCATGCGCGCCCGTCGGGCAAGCTGAAGGTTCATTGCTTCACGAGCCTCGGCCAGCACTATCTGGTGCCGGCCATCGCGCGCTATCGCGAGCGCTATCCGGACGTGCATGTCGAGTTGACACTCGCACAGCGGATGCCGGACCTGCTCGACGAGGGGTATGACGTCGCGATCGTCGTCGGCCGCGATCTGCCCGATTCGGGGCTGGTGTCGCAGCGGCTCGGCGTGAGCTACAGCGTCGTGTGCGCATCGCCCGGGTACGTCGAGTCGCACGGCGTGCCGCAGCGGCCGGCCGACCTCGCGCAGCACGTGTGCCTCGGGATGATCGCGCCGGGCTTTCACTTCGACGAATGGGCGCTGTCGGGCCCGAACGGCGACGAGGTCGTGCCGGTCACGGCGCCGCCGTTTCGCGTGAACGTCGCCGAGGCGCTCGCGGTGGCCGTGCGGGAAGGGATGGGGATCGGCGGTCTGCCGCTCTATTCGGCGATCGGCTGGCTGCGCAGCGGGCACATCGTGCGTGTGATGCCCGAATACCGGTCGCACGTGATGAACATCTACGCGCTGTATCCGTCGCGCCAGTACCTCGACGCGAAAATTCGCACCTGGGTCGATTTCCTGCGCGACGAACTGCCGGCCACGCTCGCCGCCGACGAAGCCGCGCTCGAGCAGTACACGCGTGCGACATGACAGCGCGGCTGACCGCAATCTGACGAGATTTGTCCTTCACGCAACATTTTTTTACGAACGCGTGTCAGACAGTTTGATACTGTGGGAATTAACGAGATACGCAACCCCGGAGTAGCAATGGATACGCACCTGATGATCGGCCTTGGAGTCCTGCTGGGCGCGGCCGCGGCCGCCGCGGCGACCCGCGACCTGCTGCGCGCGATGAAGGCGAAGGCGCAGATGAAGCCGGTGCCGGTGCGGGTGCGCGAGCAACGCCGTCCCGGCCGCTGATCCGGCTGGTCACGCTCCGGGTCGAACAGGGGCCGCGCAACGCGGCCCCGCGGGCCGGCGTTCAGCCGAGTTCGACGACCTTGTCCCACGCGAACGCGGCATTTTCCAGTTCGCCGGTGCGCCGGTGGATGTAGCCGCGCGGGTTGCACACCACGCGTGTGCCGCCGTCCGCCACATAGTCGAATGACGTATGCGTGTGGCCGTGGAGCCACAGATTGACCGGCGGCTGCACGAGTTCCGCCATGTCCGTCACGAATCCCGCCGACGCAAGATCTTCCGCGTAGCGCGCCGCCAGCGAGCGCCGGTGCGGCGCATGGTGGGTCACGACGATCGTCTGGCCCGCGAACGGTGTGGCGAGCTGCGCTTCGAGCCACGCGCGGCTGCGTCGATGCAGCGCGATCGCGTCCGCCGGCGAGAAATCCCGCTCAGGCGTGCCCGGCGCCGCATGCAGTGCCGCGTCATGCGGCCACGTCACCTGGATCAATCCCTTGAAATCGAGCATCACGCGCAGCCCGGCCTCGATCGAGCCGGCCAGGCTGGCTTCGTCATTGCCGAACAGCGAAAAATCGGCCCAGAGCGTCGTGCCGAGCACGCGGAAGCGCTGCCCGGGATCGACGTAGACGTCGTTGTTCAGGTAATGCACGTTGTCGAGCGCCTGCGCCGCATCGCGCATCGCCGTCTCCAGCGCGCCGAATTCCCCGTCGTAGTACTCGTGGTTGCCCGGCACGTAGATCACCGGCACCGCCGGGTCGAACGTTTCGGCGGCCCAGCGCAGGCCTTCCGCGTGATTGTGGATGTCGCCGGCGAGCACGACGAGGTCCGCGTCGGCATGCGGGATCGCGTCGGGCAGGTTGCTTTCGAGATGCAGGTCGGACAGGACGCGGACTTTCACGGGCGGGGCTCCGGGGTGGACGGCTTCAGCGCAGGACCTTGCCGGGATTCATCAGGCCGCGCGGGTCGAGCGCGGTCTTCAGCGTGCGCATGAGCGCCGTTTCGACCGGCGACTTGTAACGCTGCGCGTCGTCGATCTTCAACTGGCCGATGCCGTGCTCCGCGCTGATCGTGCCGTGGTGGCGGTGCACGTTGTCGTAGACGATCCGGTTGATCGGCGCCTGGAACGCGGCCAGGAACGCTTTCGGGTCGCCGCCTTCGGGCATCTGCACGTTGTAGTGGAGATTGCCGTCGCCGAGGTGGCCGAACGTGACCATCCGAGCGCCCGGCGCGGCTTGCTGGATCGCCGCGTCGGTCTCGTCGATAAAGCGCGCGATCGACGAAATCGGCACCGCGATGTCGTGCTTGATGTTGAGCCCTTCGTCGGCTTGCGCGAGCGGGATATGCTCGCGCAGATCCCAGAACGCGCGCGACTGCGCGAGATTCTCCGCGACCACCGCGTCGACCACGAGCCCGGCCTCGAATGCTTCTTCCATCAGTTTCTCGAACAGCGCGCGCGCATGCGCTTCGCTTTCGTTGTCGGACAGCTCCAGCAACACCGTCTGCGCATGCGTCTGCGCGAACGGGTAGCGCAGTTGCGGGTAGTGCTTGCCGACGAGCTGCATGCAGAAGTCCGACATCAGCTCGAAGCCGGTCAGCAGCGGCCCGGCCGCGCGTTGCGCGAGCGCGAGGAAATCGAGCGCCGCGTGCGGCGATTCGAGCGCGGCGAGTGCGGTGACCTGCGCGGCCGGCAGCGGATGAAGCTTCATCACGGCCGCCGTGATGATGCCGAGCGTGCCTTCCGCACCGATGAACAGGTCGCGCAGGTCGTAGCCCGTGTTGTCCTTGCGCAGTCCGCGCAGCCCGTCCCAGATCTCGCCCTGCGGCGTCACGACCTCGAGCCCGAGACACAGCTCGCGCGCGTTGCCGTAGCGCAGCACCGCGGTGCCGCCCGCATTGGTCGACAGGTTGCCGCCGATCGTGCAGCTGCCTTCCGCCGCGAGGCTCAGCGCGAACAGCCGGCCGCCTTCGCGGGCGCGCGCCTGCACTTCGGCGAGGATCACGCCGGCTTCGACGGTGATCGTGTTGTTGTGCGCATCGAGCGCACGCACGCGGTTCAGGCGCGCGACGCTCAGCACGGCCTGGCTGCCGCTCGCGTCGGGCGTGGCGCCGCCGGCCAGGCCCGTGTTGCCGCCTTGCGGCACGAGCGCGATGCCGTGTGCGTTGGCCAGCCTGACGAGCGCGGCGACTTCGGCCGTGTTCGCGGGCTTCAGCACCGCGCATGCGGCGCCCTTGTAGCGGCGGCGCCAGTCGGTCAGGAACGGCGCGGTATCGTGCGGGTCGGTCAGCACGTGGTCGGCGCCGATCGCGTCGCGGCACGCGGAAACGAAAGCTTCGGAGGACATCATTACCTTGTCGCTTAAGGGTCAGGACGCGGCGCGCGACTTTTTCGCCGCGCGCTTGAACGGCGCGACGTAGGCCAGCGCCGCCACGAAGAAGGTGACGGCGAGCGCGGTCTCGCACCAGCCGAGCGTCGCGGACAGCCCGCGATCGGACATGCCGCGCACGACGCCTTCGGCGAAATAGACGAGTATCAGCATGCTCGCCCACTGCATCGTATAGATGTTACGCCGCCAGACGCCCGGCAGCGCGAGCGCGAGCGGGATGGCCTTGAGCATCAGCGCGGAGCCGCCCGGACGCAGCGGCGCGAGCCACAGCTCCCACGCGAGCGACAGCGCGATCAGCGCGACGAGGCACGCGGTGGCGACCAGCGCGTAGCGCGGCCGGGCCGCGACGGCGGGGCGG